>JBKQMP010000189.1:0-72896 GCA_052146665.1 Dissulfurispiraceae bacterium | reverse complement strand
GAACCGCTGCAGACTTGCCAGCATATCCTGTAGCCTCCTCATGCCTCCAATCCGACTGAAGATACAATATGCCCGGCTGTAATGATCCATCAAACCTCAATGTCGAAAATGTATCGTAACTTCTTCAGTTTTGCGTGTGTGCCGTGTTACACCGAGGTGATAATGTTCTATAAGAGCAAAATGAAAATGTCCTCTTTTCAGCGCGCATGTGGGAGGGAGCGTTGTCTTAAAAAAAGAGATAATGATCATACGGGCCACCTCTCAAGCACAATGTCTTGCAGTATGCGTTAAGGTAAAGAGGGACCTTAGAACATGCGGAACGGCGATATTGCATTTTTGCATGGCCTTTGATCTTCATTCAAGCAGTTCCAATACTTTATTATAGATAAGAGCAGTAGGCGGGGCATCAACAGGGAGATCCGCAACAACCCAGGCCTTTCCTGCCGTGTTGCCGAAAGATTCAGCTTCTTGGGCACGGCTCGATGAAGGCCCTCTTGATGGAACGCTCTGGTCTTGCAACGTCTTCATGCCTGGTTTCAACGCTTTCACAAGAAGCCGCCACTATAGCCGTAGTTTAGTGGTCGGATGATGGCACTCGTAATGATATTTTAACTGCCCTTAGGGTATACTTTACTTTAGATAGATGGCAAATGAACGGCGATTTTCAGCCTTATACGTCAGAGATTTTCGGCTCTTCTGGTTTGGCCAAGTCATCTCGCTCTCAGGAACGTGGATGCATTCAGTCGCACAGAGTTGGCTCGTATATTCCCTGACAAAGTCACCGCTCTTCTTGGGCATCATTGCATCCCTTTCTTCGTTGCCGATTCTTTTATTCAGCCTCATTGGAGGCACAGTTGCTGACAGGTATCCCAAAAGGAATATCCTCATCGTTACTCAGTTCCTCTCTCTACTCAGCGCCCTTACTGTTGGCATTCTTGCTGACAAGAATGTGATAACGGTATGGCAGATTGCAATCGTTGCCTTGTTCTTAGGTACAGTGAATGCCTTTGATGTGCCCACTCGACAGTCATTCCTCGTGGAAGTTGCGGGCGTGGGGGGAATCACCAGTGCCATAGCCCTTAATTCTGCTGCCTTCAATAGCGCCAGGATCATAGGTCCTGTAATAGCAGGATTTTTTATCGCCAACATAGGCATCCCTGCTTGTTTTTACGCCAATGCTCTGAGTTTTGTTGCCGTTATTGTTGCGCTATGGAGTATAAGGGCAAAGGCAGTGATCCATGATGATAAAAGGAGTCTGTCAGCGGATATAGTCAGCGGCTGGAATTTTATTGTTAAAGAAAGAACTATTTTCTCGATCATGTCATTAATCTCGGTGTTCAGCCTCTTTGGGATTCCCTATGTTACCTTGCTTCCTATTTTGGCAGGGGAAATACTCAATGTCGGAGCAAAGGGACTCAGCTTTCTGGTCGCGTCAGGTGGGGTCGGTGCTCTTCTTGCTGCGATCACCATTGCATTTAAAGGAGAGATAGATCTGAATACGATTTATATTCCTTTTTCAGGATTTGTTTTTTCTTTCAGTATCCTCGGGCTGTCCTTGTCAACGAATTTTTCCGTTTCGCTAATTCTGATTTTTCTTGCTGGCTGGGGCATTACAAGCTTTCTAGCATCGAGCAATAGCGTCATTCAGCACATTGTGCCTAATGAGTTGAGAGGCCGGGTAATGAGCGTGTATACGATGGTTTTTCTTGGTTTTGCGCCACTTGGCAACTCTGTCATAGGGGTTACAGCAAATGCGCTGGGAACGACAGTCGCGGTGAGACTATTTGCTGTTGTCTGCGTCTTTGGGACCATTCTCTTTTCGCGAACCTTCATGATGGCTCGCAGGATGAAGCGACATTGAGACTCCTGGCGATAGAGACATCAACTATGGTGGGGGGTGTGGCAATTATGCAAGGTGACTCTCTGGTTGCAGAGTCGCGAATGAGTGTGAATATAACCCATTCTGAAAGGCTGATGACAGAAATTGATCATGTGTTGAAGCAATCAGGTTTAACTACGAATGATATTGACGTCTTTGCCATTGCGATAGGGCCAGGGTCATTTACCGGTCTGAGGGTGGGCCTGAGTACGGTAAAGGGCCTTGTGTACGCGACGGGAAAACGACTTGTCTCTATCCCCACACTTGAAGCCTTCGCATGGAACATTCCTTTCAGTGGATACCAGGTATGTCCTCTTCTCGATGCCAGGAAAAAAGAGGTCTATGCCGGCATTTTCCAGTGGAAGGAGGGCGGATTTCTGAGGGTGCTCGAGGAACAATCCATCGATGTTGTCGGCTTGCTATCAAAGATTAGTGAGACAACAATTTTTTTGGGAGAAGGAGCCCTGCTTTACAGGGAAACTATTGAAAAAACATTGTCCCAAAAGGCCATATTCGCGCATCCTCAGGAGATGGTCCCTTCACCGGCAAATGTTGCTTACCTCTGTATGAAAAAGGCATTAAAAGGACAATTTGATGATCCTGTCACCATAAAACCTCTTTATCTTAGAAAGTCCGAGGCGGAGAGGAACGCAAAAACTCAGGTGTCAGATTGACCAAAATCCTCATTCGAGAAATGTATCCCGAGGACATTGCCGGGATCTTAAAAATTGAACGGGCATCATTCAGCACTCCTTGGTCGGAAACCTCATTTAATAGTGAGTTGCGCAACCAATACTCCATTACTAAGGTTGCCGAGATGGATGGCATCACAATCGGGTACACCTGTGTCAGGCAGATAGATGATGAGTGTCATTTGTTGAATTTGACTGTCCACCCTGATTGCCGGAATCAGGGTATCGCGGAGTTGTTGTTAAAGAACATTTTGTCGGAATTGAGCGTGAGCAATTGTGAATATCTCTATCTTGAAGTGAGGGCATCAAATCTGGCTGCCCGAAGGTTATACGAACGTGCGGGATTCAGCAACATTGGAATCAGAAAAAATTATTACGTGGCTCCATGCGAGGATGCAATTGTCATGATGCTCGAACTTACGTGAAGGTCAGAGAAGGATTGACCGTGCGCTTTTTTTTTTGCAATAAGGGTAGAGGATGGAACATTATCAGATCGAGATGCCGGATGGTCTGACTTTATGAAGACTCATCAGAGTTGAAGATGTTGTTAGGGAGCACTTGACTTTGAAAAGGAGGACATGTGATTATTAAAAATTACCCGAGGAGGTTTTTAAAGAATGCCAATTTATGAGTATGTTTGCAATAAGTGTAATGAGGGATTTTCGATGTTGCAGAGTGCGCGAGTTTGCGACGGAGATGCCAAATGCCCGAGGTGTGGTTCGCATGATGTGAAAAAAAGAGTTTCTGCATTCAACTGCTCATCATCGAGCGGCAGCAGCATTAAGCGTTCCTTTGGATCCTCTGGAGGCTTTGGTGGTGGCTGAGGTGTTCCTTCCTGCTAAGCCGTGTGCTTAGCAACTTTGAATGATAAGCAAGGGATGATTTCACTTCATCCCTTTTTGTTTGTTTTCAATCCCATTATGTTTATTTTATGGGCCAGACAACCAGCTCCAAACCCATTATCGATGTTCATCACGGCAAGACCAGGGACACAGGAATTGAGCATAGCAAAAAGCGCCGTAAGTCCCCCCAGGCTCGTGCCGTAGCCGACTGACGTGGGTACGGCGACCACAGGCTTATCCGTGAGACCGCCTACTACTGAAGGAAGTGCGCCTTCCATTCCTGCGGCAACGATGATAACACGTGCCTTGGAGATAATCTCAACATGGGTGAGCAAACGATGGATTCCGGCGACGCCAACATCGTAAAGGACCTCTGTGTGACTTCCGAGAAAAGAGGCGGTTACCGCAGCCTCCTGGGCAACTGGGATGTCCGATGTCCCGGCAGATATTATGAGAATATTCCCTCTCTTGTATGGTAGTTCACCATAAGAGATTATTCCTGCTGATCGATAGAATTTAGCTCTTTTAACATTCAATGCCCTATAGAGATTTTCTGAAGCCTTTGTAATAAGCAGACGACCACTTTTCTTCAGCATCGCATGCGCGATTGCCAGAACTTCATCGATAGTTTTGTTCTGCGCAAATAGAACCTCGGGAATCTTAGTTCTTATGGCTCTGTGGTGGTCAATCTTAGCGAAACTGAGATCCTCGAATGGTAAATGTCTTAAAGCGCTGACCGCCTCTGGTATTGTTTTTTCCCCCTTTTTGACAGCAGAGAGCAGCGCCTTTAATGTCTTGTCATCCATGAAATTCGGATTTGAGTGAGCGGGTCATGAGGTCCATTACCGCATCAGTTGGAGCTTTTCCTTCATAGAGAGCAAGGTAAACCTGTTCTGTAATAGGCATCTCTATGCCGAATTTCTTTGAGAGTTCATATGCGGAAAGCGTAGAGGTCACCCCCTCAGCAATAGAGTTGGTCCGACTTAATATATCTGACAGCTTCTTTCCCTCGCCGAGGTTGTACCCGACGGTATAATTTCTAGAGAGCGAGCCGGTACATGTGAGGACCAGATCCCCGAGGCCGCTCAACCCAGAAAAAGTTATTTCTCTTGCATTCATGCTCAGACCTAGACGCGTAATCTCTGAAAGACCTCTCGTTATAAGGGCTGCCCTGGCATTATGACCAAGGTGGAGCCCATCCGAGATTCCCGATGCAATGGCAATGATATTTTTCAAGGCACCACCAATCTCCACGCCGATTATGTCATCATGGGTGTAAACCCGGAAGTGTTCGGTATTGAATATTTCCTGCAGAAGCAGGGCTGTGCTCTTGTCTTGCACTGCAAGAGTGACGGCTGTAGGTTGCTTTGCGATTACCTCCTTAGCGAAGCTTGGCCCTGACAAGACAGCGATAGGTCTCTCTAGAATATCCTTCAAAATCATCGATGGTGTGAGCAAGGTAGCTATTTCTATGCCCTTGGAAACACTGATTAACGAAGAGTCAGGCCTAATGTGCGGTTTTAGAGCACTAAATACAGACCGTATATGTTGAGTTGGTACAGCGTTGAGGATGTAGCGTGCTTTATCCACTGCTTTAATGATATCGTGGGTTGATTCCAGATTAGAGGGGAGTGTTATGCCAGGAAGATAAAGGGAATTCACCTTTTCCTCGTTGATTTGATCGGCTAATTCCTTCTCGTATGTCCAAAGGATGACATCATAACCTTTGTCCGCAAGGAGGGCTGCAAGGGTAGTTCCCCAGCTTCCTCCCCCTATTACTGAAATATAACCTGATGGATAATTGATGGACAAACTCATAAAAATAAAATATAACAGAAACACGGCTAATAAGCAACTGGACCACGGTACTATTACATCGTCGAACAAGACAAAATCTCGCTCAGAACTTTAGGGGATGAATGGGATGGTTTTCAGAAGAACCTTTCGGGAATAGGTGGATCCATCTCCTCATAGGCCCTTCGCTAAAGTGATAATCTGTGAATCGCCTTTATGATAGCCTTAATGCGTCTTTCCTTAAGATAGAGGTTTTTTTGACTGCATGTTCCAAATAGCCAGGGTTCTCACCGAATCAAAAAAGAGGCGTGAAAAGACTATCTCCTGAATGGAATCTTTTTCATCGCGGAGAGGTTAGGGTTTGCTCCCCCGCCCTTTTGAGGGGGGGGGAGCAAACGGCCCTGTCAGGGCATTTATGGGATTGCCTTAGAAACGATTAAGGACCACTTGGGAAGAATGTCGTACTTACCCAGTAAAGCAAAAAGAGCAATCCGATACCAATCCCTATGCTCCATCCGATAAGTTTCTTCTCAACAGGAAGAAGAGGTTCATACTCCATTTTTTTTATTTCATCAGATAATTTTGGTTGTTCTGCCATGTATCGCTCCTTTTCTCTTGCTATCCCGTTATTACCGGTGGTTTTACCCCATGGAAGAAAAGCCATGAAATGAACAGGCCTATCCAGATGATAAAGCCAAAGAGGCACAGGATGTAGACAGCTGCGAGTTTTCCTATCCCCTCTTCCCAAAGTTTCTTGAAGTTGGATACTATGCCGATAGTGAAAAATGTGAGGACAAAGAAGATCACCCTGAAGACATTGCTCTCATTGCTAGAAATGGCTGCTGCTGCCATGGTTGCCTTTGGCTGTTTGATCTTGGCATCAAGAGCCTTAATCTTTGCCTTGCCGTCATTAATCTGTTCATTGATCGTCGCCTGTGCCGCTGGGTCCGAAGTTGCTGCAAGCTGCTTCTCTGCCTGGGAGACGACCTGCTGCATTGCCTTGATCTCCTTATTCACAGGGGTTATCGCGTTAGCGGCCGGCCAGCAGATGATCAGAAGAATGACGAATGTGAGGGCATATCCTATGACGAACTTTGGGAAACGATGCCATATCTCTATTGCCTGAACTTTCTGTCCTGGCTTACACTCTATTTTTGCACACCACACTATTGCCAGGATGAATGCCCAGACGCCGATAAAGATATCAATGAACATTTTTACAGTTGTTGCGGTCATGGTGATCCAGCCCTCTGCATACTTAACGCCTTCCATGTCGAGAGCTTTTGCTCGTATGAGTGCATCAGTGATGGCGCCACTTGCAACCGCTCCTCCGTCTGTCTTGACAGCAAGACCCATCCACGCTCCGGCAACAAGCGGTTCACTCCACAAGGTCGTCTGCGCCAAAAAAGGCAGAATTATCATTTCCACAACGGCAAAGATGACCACAAGTGATGAAACCATGATAGGAACCACGGGGCGTGCTCTGATTGCACCGCCAGTAGCTATTGCAGCTGAAACGCCGCAAATCGATATCCCTGATGCGAGAGGTGCGGCCCATTCTCTACTGAATTTAAAGTATTTGCGGGCCACAAAATAGACGCATGCCCAGTATATGAGATATGCTTCGACGATTGCGCATAATCCTCTGAACATGACGGCGGTGGCAAGACTAAGAGACTCGACCGCTTTGAGACCCAGCCCAGCTCCCATGATAACAATAGCCGTCTTGATATAGAGTTCCGGCCTTGAAGCCTCCTTTAGGGTTTCGGAAAGTTTTGGGAAAAAATTCCCCACGATGAGCCCTGCAACGAGGGCGACAATAAAGCCTGACTCCGCAGTCAGACTCAGTGACCAGGGGATATTGAAGGTCTTCAACTGGTTCTTAGTGGCTGCTATGTATGCATAGCTACCTAAAAACCAGCAGAGATAGCTTAGCCAAAAAACTATGGTAAAGCCTACCGCAAATTTCCCCACACTGGTTCCGAGTGCCTTTGCACCTATCCCCAGGATTGCCATCAAAAAAAGATATGTGAGTATCAGAGACATTATGCCTGACAGGCCTTTTTTCTCGTATTTATCACCGACCTTGAGCCCTGAGATGTCATCATGCACCGTAAGAGTCTCTTCTTTTCCATCAGCTTTCTTGAGCGTGATCTTCTGGCCATCCATCTTGGTGATATCGCCCTTGATTCCCTGATACCCCTTTGATATGGGCGCTAAGGCTTTTAATGGTTCGCTTGTCCAGACTGTGTTGCTCACTCCCCACCCAAGAAGGTCAACGCCGCCAAACGCAAAAAGGGAAAGGACAAAAATGAATAATCCGAGCCATAACGCTAACCAGTCTTCGCTGATGCCTTTTTTCTTTTCTTCGGCACAGGTTTCAGGGGTGGCACATAACCCTTCCGTCAGCTTGTCTTCATCAATGCGTTTTTCTTCCATACAGTTACCCCCATATTAACCATAAATAGTGTACATACAGGTTCTGCCTATCCATGACTTGAGTCAATCAGCTCATAGATCACCTCCTCTTTGCATTTTGTATGATTAATTGCAGGATAATAAACACTATACTTAACTTAATACATCATAATTTCAAGCTTGTCAAGCCTTTGGATGTATTTTGTCTTCAATTGAATTTCCAATGTTGAAATGCTACAATAACGAGTCTTCAAGTTTGTCTTCATTTGGAAAAAAGAGCTGGATATGATGGGTTAATCAACACATGGCAAGCGTCATTCCTTTTAAGGGAGTTTTGTATAATCCAGACAAGGTTTCAGGCGATGAGGTCTTAGCTCCTCCCTATGATATCATCTCGCCTGAATTGAGGGAACTGCTTTATCAAAATAGCCCATATAACATTGTGCGCATAGATTTCGGGAAGAAGATGCCTGATGACACTGCTGTCAATAATAGATATACAAGGGCAAGGGACTATCTCGAACAGTGGATCCAAGACGGCATTCTTTTTACTGATGAGAGACCCTCTTTTTACGCCTATGAAATTGAATACGAAATATTCGGCGAACACAAAAAACTAAGAGGTCTTCTGTCATTGGTGAAGTTGGAGGAATTGGGCAACGGCATTTACCCGCACGAGGCCACTTATTCAAAGCCAAAGGCGGATAGACTAAGCCTTATGAAGACCTGTCTGGCAAACGTGAGCCCCATTTATTCTTTGTATAACAGCAGCGAAAAAATCACCTCTCAAATCCTCACCTCGATACACGGAAAGCCTTTTTTTAGTGGCAGAGACGCGGGAGGAGCATTTCATAAACTATACAGGATATCTGACCCACAGCACATTGAATCAGTTGCTAATGATCTTGCAGATAAATCCATCTATATAGCCGATGGTCATCACCGGTATGAAGTTGCGTTAGAATTCAAGAAAATGATGGACGGCGACAGGGGGCAGCCGGCGATTGAAGAAAAGATCGGCGTTCAGCTGGAACACCGAAGTTCAAGCTCAACGCCTAAACCGTGGGATTATGTCATGATGTTTCTCGCTAACATGGCAGAAGACGGCATAGCTATACTACCGACCCACAGATTGGTCAAGGGACCCTCTCAAAAGAACGACATACTTGACAAGCTAAGACCTGCTTTCATAGTTAGGAAGCTTGATATGGACGGAGACATCACAAAGGTAATGCTAAAAGAGGGGAAAAACACCCTTGGGCTTTATTTGAGTGGAGAAAAGGCTGGCTACCTTCTTAAATACAGAGGTAACGAGTTGAGCGATGTGCATCCTGCCCTTAGGGACCTTGATGTGGTGATACTCCAAGAGCTTATACTCAAAAGAGACCTTGGCATAGATGATATCGCATATGAAATGGATATAGAAGCGGCGATAAACAGGGTTAGGGCAGGAGAATTCAGCGCTGCTTTCTTTCTCAACGCTACGACGGTTGAAGATGTTGAGAAGGTTGCTCTAGCCAACCTCAGGATGCCGCCTAAATCTACTTACTTTTATCCTAAACTTTTGACGGGCATGGTGATAAACAGATTTAGAAATTTTTAAGGAGGATATTATGTCGCTAAGAGTAGCTATTAACGGATTTGGCAGGATCGGTAGAAATTTTTTGAGATCGAGCAGGGGATACAGCGATTTGGAAATTGTTGCGATCAATGATCTTACTGATGCTAAGACGCTTGCACATCTTCTGAAATACGATTCTGTTCACGGACCATTTCATGATGAGGTGAAGGCATCAGACGGAACACTTTTTGTGGGAGGGAAAGAAATTAAAGTCTTAGTGGAGACTTCTCCTGAAAAGCTCCCTTGGAAGGATATGAATATAGATGCGGTGATCGAATCGACGGGGCGGTTTACTGACAGGGCTTCTGCCGCTAGGCACCTTGATGCGGGAGCGCGATGGGTAATTATTACTGCGCCTGCCAAAGAACCTGATATCACCGTGTGCCTTGGTGTTAACGAAGAAAGCATTGATCCAGCAAAACACAGGATACTCTCGAATGCCTCATGCACCACCAATTGTCTGGCCCCGGTTGCCAAAGTCCTTCACAATGAGATCGGCATTTTGCATGGACTTGTTACCACCATTCACTCATACACTAACGATCAGAGGATCCTTGATCTTCCCCACAAGGATCTAAGAAGGGCAAGGGCAGCAGCTGTTTCGATGATACCGACGACGACGGGTGCTGCCAAGGCTGTGGGGCTTGTCATTCCCGAGCTAAACGGAAAGCTTGATGGCTTATCAATTCGGGTGCCGACTCCAAATGTTTCCCTTATCAATCTCGTGGCTGAGCTAACAAAAGATACCTCCGTCGAGCAAGTCAACAATGCGCTGAAAAGGGCAGCTGAAGGAGCAATGAAGGGGATCCTCCAATATGTTGAGGAACCTCTTGTGTCAATAGATTTTAATGGTAACCCGCATTCTGCCATTGTCGATGCGGCCCTAACGAAAGTCATTGAAAAAAGGATGGTAAAGATAATCGCTTGGTATGATAATGAGTGGGGCTACAGTTCACGTCTTCGAGACCTTGTTATTTATCTGATGAGAAGGAGTTAGCAATGGCAGCAGACGAAGGTGCAGTTCAGGGATCTAGAGACATATTCAATAAGCTGACCATTCAAGACCTCCAAATAAAGGGGAAAAGAGTTTTTATCAGAGCCGACTTTAATGTCCCTTTTGATGATAACATGATCATCACCGATGACCGGCGGATCCGCTCCACCCTGCCAACTATCAATTATGCGATTGATGAAGGCGCGAGAGTCATTCTCGCCTCGCATCTCGGCAGGCCCAAGGGGAAGGTGGATCCGCGTTTTAGTCTCGCCCCTGTTGCTAAACGGTTGCAACGACTTTTGAACAAAGAGGTGATTTTTGCTCAGGACTGTATCGGACAACAAGTCGAAAACATCGTATCACGAATGAAAGATGGAGACGTGGTCCTACTGGAGAATCTCCGTTTCCATCCTGAGGAAGAGAAAAATGACGAATCCTTTGCCAGAGCCCTTGCAAACCTGGCTGACTTCTTTATCAACGATGCATTTGGTACAGCACATAGAGCCCATGCCTCTACTGTTGGGATTACAAAATTCCTTCCTTCAGCTGCAGGGTTTTTATTAAAAAAGGAGATCGAGTATTTAAAGGGTACCGTTGAGAATCCTGTAAGGCCCTTTGTCGCGATACTCGGCGGTTCCAAGGTGTCAGGAAAGATAGGAGTGCTCGAAAATCTCGGTACCAAGGTTGACAAGGTTATTATTGGCGGGGGTATGGCGTATACCTTCCTAAAGGCAATGGACTATGAAATCGGGGATTCCCTTGTCGAGGCCGAGATGTTTGACGTGGCTAAAGGGGATATGGCAAGGCTAAGAGAGAAAGGCGTAAAGTTATATCTTCCTGTTGATTGTGTGATAGCGCAGAGCATGGAACCGGGAGCTGAGACAAAACTTGTTACCACTCAGGAAATACCGAAGGGATGGCGGGCATTGGATATCGGGCCGGCCTCCGCCAAGCTTTTTTCAGAAGCGATACAGGACGCAAAAACCATTTTATGGAACGGGCCCATGGGCGTCTTTGAGGTAGATGCGTTCTCCAGAGGTACCTTTGCTATAGCCCACGCGGTATCAGATGCGTATGCCCTCACAATTGTTGGTGGGGGGGATACCGACTATGCGGTGCACAGGGCTGGTGTCAGCGATGCGATAACATTCATCTCTACGGGTGGTGGTGCTTCTTTGCAGTTATTGGAGGGTAAGGAGCTTCCGGGAATCGCCGCCTTGACTGAGAAAAGTAGCTGAGTCGATGCATTTTAAAGACAGCATAGTGTGTAGTCCTGGAGTTTTTTGCTTCTTTGATAACAAAGAAATAAGGCCAGAATCTGTAAGGATCCCTTGTTCTTCCTTTATGGCAGAAGAGAGAAATCCTGACCCATGTGTCTTCCTTTCCATCGGTGTGCCACCTGGGGAGATGCTTCATCAAGGCCTTGAACTTACATCCCTGTCCATGAGGACTACGATGACTTCAGGAACAGCCAGATTTTTTAATACCGCCAGTGCTGTCACCCCTCCGCCGCGGGCACTGCATAACTGTCGTGAAGAATCAGAAAGGAATAATGCGGGAGGACCCCAGGCCTTTTGAGAGATAAACTCGTTAGCCTTCATTGATTGGAGCTCTGCGTTTACGACGAGGCATTTGCCTTCGCTGCCGGTTCTTATGAAGTCTATTCTCTGTCTCGAAAACTAACAATACAGATGATCTTTAATAGTAAGCCGAAGACTCCCTCGTCATCATTTACTATCCAGAAACCAGTTGAAGTTCTATATCGCATACCTTATGGGGGAGCTTCTCATTAGTGTATGAAAGAAGGCCTCTCTTCATTTCAACAATGGAAGGATTCTTGCTCTCAAACCGTTTGATCAGATAATGGGCGGCCACCTCTGGCTTGATAACGTCCCCACAGGTAAAGATGTCTAGTGCGGCGAACCCATATTCTGGCCAAGTATGGATAGACAGGTGGGACTCTGCGATAACTACCATGCCACTAATTCCAAAGGGATTAAACTCATGGAAGGATACATCAATGATGGTAGCCTTAGCCTCCTTCGCAGCGGAAACCAAGGCATCTTTTACTTTGCTTAGATCCTTCAAAATCTCAGCATTACAGTCCTTCAATTCCACTAAAAGATGGGTACCTAAAGCATTCAATTCTCTACCCCCTTCAGCTCAGAATCAAAGGAGCAACTGCTCCTTTAAAGTGTTAAGATTACAGTAAATATTGCACATTTGTCAAGAATTCTCTTATCCCGTCGGAACATCAAATAATCATTGAGTGAATATCGGAGTCGGGGTTCAATGCCGTATCCCCTTGGAATGCAAAAAATATATTTACTCCATCCATTCTGATATATAATTAATACAGGGTGTGTCGAAGCCTTGAAGAATCGGCAGAATAAGTTTGAGGTTGATGAATCATGGCCCCTGATAATAAGGTAATTAGCGCATCAAAGTATCATGTCTTGCAGGAAGTAGTCGAGAATTATCCGGGCCTCTTCGCCGCCACTAGCAAACTCATTTCAGACTTGAACCAGTCACAGAGGGATTGGGTTTCTATCATGAGGCAAGTGAGGACTTACTCCCTGAGAAATTTCTCATTTCTTAATCACCATGATAGGGGAGTGGAGGCTGTCAAGGCAATTCTCGAAGTTTTTTTGGAGGCTCTTCACTCTGGAGACCTGAAAACGCAGCAGAGCACCATTGAGAATCTTATGCTCTACATCGAGAAGATACTCACTGACTGTCATCAGAATATTCATAAGTATCTGCCAGCGATAGAGGGATTCTTGACCAGCCTCGCTCAATTGTCTGAAGAGCAATTCCTTCTTCTAGTCAGAAGCCCCTACCACTTAAGGAAGCTTGGCCAACTTCTGATGGGTAAAATATCAAGAGAGTCGGACATTAAAGGATTTAATGACATCCTCTTTAGATCGCTCCTTGTCACATACGACTATTGGCTGAATCAACAAGATCCCGTGAAATGGTTCAGAGAGTTGGCCCAGAGTTCATTGAAGGAAGAGGAACTCGAGGAGCTGGAGATATTTTTTTATCCCGTGTCCCATTCCAACTTAAGGGGATTGCGCCTCAATTTAGGCAACATGAAGGGAGCAACCGGAGAATATGAAAGGTTACAGAGTTTATTAAAACTGCCTAGTTACCAACAATTGGTTGGATCTTATGAAGACATAATCGGTGCGCTAGGTAAGAATCCTGGCCTCAAATTAAAGTATCTTCTGAAGATTGCGGAAACAGAGGGGCTCGCCAGCATTCATGAAAGAACTCTTAGAGAGATCAACCGTACGCTCCTCACTGTTATCAGAATGAAGCCACCCAATGAGTTCATGGAGATGCTGTCCGAGACTTTTGAGATTTTCAAAAAAGTGATTAACGCGTATCCCGAAACGACATTAAATTGCATCCAGTGTGTCGGCAATGAGATATTTAATGAGGCTACCAGTAACATTGTTGAATGGTTTATTCAGAAAATTATCTCACTCGGGTTCCAGTACCCAAGGATCGAAGGTGCTTCCAATGAATGGCAGGTAAGGGCTAATAAGGCTCACCTGCAAAACATTCGGGTATGGTTGGAGCTGATTGAGAACAAGCCAAAATGGTCAAAAACTCTTATATCCACCTTAATAGTCAATCTGAGTCTTGGTGGTGTTCAGGTAAATGATACGGATCTTTTTCAACGGGATATCTCCAAACTCCTCAATAGCGATATCAAACCAGTTTATCATCTCGTGAAAAGACTGGCTAGGCTGTTTCCTATCTATTTCAATGAGATCAACGCAGAAGGTGATTTACGCCAGGTCTCGACAGAGCTAGATGAAATAGCGGGAAGAGCAGATATCCTCATTCATTTTTTACGCAAGCAGAGTCATGTTGAAAGCAGTGCACGTATAGTTGAATTCATTGAAGAGATTATTCATTTCTGGATCACGAAGGATAAGGAGCCGCTAAGGCAATTCTTGCCAGAAGATGTCTTTCACCAGGTCATGACTTCGGGTCGCTTTGTCGATGATATCAGCGCTGTTATTAATGTGATTTTCAGGAGGAAGGAAATAAAGAAAGTCATCGAACTCCTCCCGCTTTCAGAAGACGAAATCCGAGTTTTGAGTGAGGATAGCCCGGAAATCTCTCGGAATGAGAAAAGGAGGGCGTATCTGATCATTAGATTTTATCAGTTGCTTCATAGGAAATATGTGCTGAGCCCTCAGGATACCTTAGGTCACTTGCGATACGCACAACATTTTGGACTCCCGGTAGCCGACTCACTCATTGCCGTGTTAGAGAAAGGCACACTTTCACAACGGCTTGAAGAGATTTTGAAATATTTGCAACTCCTGCAAGATATCATTCTGTCTCCAGACCGTTATGTGGCAGTGGAGGATATCTTTCACAGAAGGCATATTGCTGCCGGCATTCCATCAATGTCCGGGAGATATCTTGAGAAGAAGTTTGACGCCATCTCCCTAACGTTCAGGCTCGAAAATCTGGCTAATATTCTTTTTGACGAATTAGTGAATTCTGCAGGTCTTCAATTCATCACGAGGGCCGATCTTTTCCAGATCGAGAAGAACGCGAAGTTATTCTTCAATGCTTTGAAATTAGAGGGCATATCGTCACATAGGCTCGAAAATACACTCGAACTATTATCGGGAGCATTGGAGGTCAGAAGGTTCACTGCATCTCAATATATTGATGTATTCAGGGGCTTCGCTGAAGCGGTCCAGGATATCCTTAATACTTATTACAGCGGTATTTATAAAAGCACCCTGAAAAATAGCATTCTTCAAATGGGAACAGAAGACATACTGTCCAAGTATCTTGACCCTCATAAAGGACGGACCGAGTTTGAGTTCATCAATACTATATCAGAGCGATTTCTGAGGGAGATCGTCGCAACGACCTTAGGTTTACAGCAATTGGATAATTTTATTAGCAAAATTCTCAACACATTATTTGAACAGTCCGAGGGATTAAGTGTTCAGAATCTGGATTTGCTCATGAGTTATGATCCAAAGAAGGCACTTTGCAGTCTTCATGCTCCTAATGAAAACGTCAATGATAGGATTCATTTAGGAAATAAGGGGTATACTTTGCTTAAGCTTGCGTCTTTGGGGCTCCCCGTTCCCCCTGGATTCATCATTACTAGTGAGGTGTTCCGTTGCCTGCCCGCTATAACTGGATTCTACTACGCCAGAGAACACCTTAATAAGGGCATTAGAGAAGAAATTACCAGACTTGAACGGCTTACGGGCAAGATTTTAGGTGATCCCGAGAACCCTCTGCTGGTCTCAGTGAGAAGCGGCGCATCGATTTCGATGCCTGGAATGATGAATTCAGTCCTAAATGTCGGGATCAATGAAGCTATTGTTGAAGGATTGATCAGACAGACCGCTAAACCTTGGTTCGTTTGGGATTGTTACAGGAGATTCTTACAGAGTTGGGGAATGTCCTTCGGGATTGAGAGGGATAAGTTCGACGTTATTATCAATTTCTTTAAGAGGAAGTATAAAGTCTCAAGAAAGATTCAGTTTACGCCAGGACAGATGAAAGAAGTGGCATCAGCTTACCGGAGCACAGTAATCAATAGTGGAATAGCAATAATTGACGATCCAAAAGACCAGCTGGAGATCGCCATTGCCCAGGTATTTCAGTCTTGGTTTTCTAAAACCGCCCAGGCATATCGTGAAATATTAGGTATCTCTGAAAACTGGGGCACCGCGATCATCGTTCAGGTAATGGTATATGGAAATCTAGACACGAGTGCAGGTACAGGAGTCGTTTTTACTCGGAATCCCCGAGACTCGGGAGACAAGGTTGTGTTGTGGGGCGATTTTACCACAGGAGCTCAGGGAGAAGATATCGTGTCAGGGCTTGTTGAGACACTTCCCATATCCAACGAACAAAACTATTATGAAGAGAGACACTCAGATACTTCTTTAGAAGATAGTTCATATCACATATACGGTTCTTTGCTGAGAATGATCAAGCGTTTAATTTATGATGAGAGGTGGGGTGCCCAGGAGATAGAATTCACCTTTGAAGGAAATCAAGAGAAGGATCTTTATATCCTTCAGGCGCGTGACATGACTGTGGTTAGGAGAGAGAGTTTCATCGCCTTTGTCCCCTCTGCGGAACTCGCCTCGAGTTATCTCTCGAGCGGTATCGGCGTTGGGGGTGGTGCTCTGAGTGGCAGAGTTGTCTTCGGTTTAGAAGACGTCCAGAATTTTAGGGAAAAGGATGCAACTGTTCCGCTCATTCTCATCAGGTCAGACACTGTCCCTGACGATATCCGGCATATCTCCGCAGCAGAAGGCTTGCTCACTTCCCGGGGCGGGTCGACCTCTCACGCTGCGATTATTGCAAATCGGCTTGGAAAGACGTGTGTGGTCGGATGCAATAAGCTGTATGTATCAGAACACGAAAGGAAGTGTAAGATAAATAAGCGGACGGTGAGAGTAGGGGATTTCATAAGTATTGACGGCAGGAATGGCTCTGTTTATCTCGGGGCACATCAGGCAAAAGAGATAAAACCCCTTACGGAATAGTAAGTGAACAATCCGTAGCAAAATAGTTGAGCTTCATAATTTACGAAGGAGGAAGCAAGTATGAAAGCCATAGAAATAAAGGTTCTATCTGATAAAAAAACCAAGCTCGGGATTAATGGTCTCGGCAGAATTGGCAAACTGACCCTCTGGCATCATCTTGGAAGGAAATATTTTTCTGAGATTGTTGTGAACGTGGGCCGAAAGGCGGGTACTAAACTTGAAGACATTGCGCTTTACATTGAAAAGGATTCTACCTATGGTGCCCTGCATAACTATCTTTACGGGTATAAGGCGAAGAGGGTAATAAGTAATCTGGATGACGAGAGGGGCACTATGGTAATTGATGGGATTCCGGTGACCATCCTTCGTGAGAGCCGTAATCCAAAAGACATCGTCTGGGCTGAACACGGTGTCAAAGTGGTGGTTGAGGCGACGGGCAAGTATATGGACCCCACCACGCCACCAGATGCAAAAGAGGGGTCTGCACGGGGGCACCTGGAGGCAGGAGCAGAAAAGGTTATTATTTCGGCACCCTTCAAGATAAAGGAGAAGGGCCTGCCCTTGCCGGAAGACGCAACGACAATTATTATGGGGATCAACGACGAGACTTATAGTCCTGCTGGGCACCGTATAATATCAGCAGCCTCCTGTACAACAACCTGTCTTGCCTTCATGGTGAAACCGCTGATCGACTATTTCGGTCCCGAAAAGATACTCAGTCTCACTATGGCTACCGTTCACGCCTCAACCGGGACACAGGCTGTGCTGGACAGGGTGCCGAGGGCAGGAGTTACTGACCTGAGGAAGAACAGAAGCATTATGAATAACATTATCCTTACGAGCACTGGTGCAGCGCAGACCCTGGCGATGGTTATACCGGAGGTGAGCGGGATAGGATTCATTGCTCAGTCGGTCCGGATTCCCATTGCTACGGGTTCTCTTATCATCCTTGTGGTAGCGATGCATGATGAAATAGAAAACCCTTTAATCAACCGAGATCTAATTAACAATATTTACCGCGATGTCGCCGCAAAAGATGACCGGGGGTATATAAAATACACAGAGGAGCAGAATGTGTCATCAGATATCGTTGGCTATGTCGGGCCGGCAACGATCATTGAGGGTCATGAGACGCATACACGGACGGCTGCGGTCAATTTATATCTGCCAAAGTTTTACAGCAAGCTTGTACAGGATTCTATAACGGAGGGCCTTCCCGTTAATATCAACGTGCCCATCACACAGGTGGTGGTCTATGGTTGGTACGACAATGAGCTGGGAAGCTACTCCAATATGTTGGGTGATCTGGGGACAAAAATCGGCTCAATCATTTATCAGTGATCTTCGTCTTCGCCAGACAGTCCACTTAAGGTAAATGGCTTTCAGTCAGCGTTTCCCTGCCGTTTACATTTTCGAGGCTATCGTATAGTATATTTACGGTATGAGCCATCGCTACGACAAAACAACTGAGATGACAGCTCTCTATGAGATCAGTAAAATTCTCGGCTCTTCATTGAATCTCCGGTCAAACCTGAGGGGCGTCATGAGGGTCCTTTCTGAGTATCTTGACATGAGTAGAGGAACGGTGGCCTTGCGAAGCAATCACGAAGTCTCTATCATTGCCGCTCATGGTATGTCAGGGGAAGAGATAAGGAGAGGTCGGTATCGACTGGGGGAGGGCATAATCGGACAAGTCGCAAAGCATGGCTCTCCGATTGTTATTCCAAATATTGGCGATGAGCCGCTGTTCCTTGATAGGACCAGAGCTAGAAGCCTGATCAAGAAAGAGAATATCGCTTTCCTCTGTGTGCCCATAAAATTCAAGAATACAATACTTGGCGTATTGAGCGTTGACAGACTCTTCGGCTCAAAAGGCATATCTTTTGAGGAAGACCTTAGGTTATTGAAGATCATCTCCTCTCTGATTGCGCAATCGATCCAGCTTTATGTGGATCTTGAAAAGGAGAGAGAGGCCTTCCTAGAGGAGAGAGAAAACCTTAAACGTCAACTGAAAGGCAAGTACAGTGTTGAAAACATTATTGGCACTTCGGACAGTATGCATGAAGTATTTGAAGCTGTACACCGGGTGTCACCTTCAAAGGCCAATGTACTTCTCATGGGTGAGAGCGGTACGGGCAAGGAGATGGTGGCAAAGGCAATCCATTATATGAGTCTTAGATCGAAAGGGCCGTTTATAAAATTCAACTGTGCATCAATTCCTGAGGGTCTTCTTGAGTCGGAACTCTTTGGGCACGAGAAGGGAGCGTTTACCGGAGCCATGGCCCTGAGAAAAGGACGATTTGAACTGGCCCATGATGGAACGATATTTCTTGATGAGATCGGGGATCTTCCTCTCACATTACAGCCGAAGATCTTAAGGGTCTTGCAGGAAAAAGAGTTTGAAAGGGTGGGCGGAGAAAAGACCATTAAGGTTGACGTGAGGCTTATTGCTGCGACAAGCAGGAATCTTGAAGATCTTGTTTCCACTGGACAGTTTCGAGAGGACCTTTATTACCGTCTCAATGTGATACCGATATTTCTGCCCTCCCTCCGTGAAAGGAAAAATGACATCCCCTTGCTCATGGAGCATTTTCTGAAAAAATATACCGAGGAGAACCAGAAATCCGTTTCCATCGCTGCTGATGTACTATCTCTGTTCATGTCGTATGATTGGCCTGGCAATGTGAGGGAGCTTGAAAATACGGTGGAGCGGCTGGTCGTCATGTCAGCTGGCAGTGTCATCGCGGCATCTGATTTGCCATTGAACATACGAGATCATGCAATAAAGGAGCGCTATGGACTTCCAGCCAAACATGCACTCTCTGCAACGATAGAGGAGATCGAAAAGACCAATATCCTGGAAGCCCTCAACAAAACTGGCTGGGTACAAGCGAAGGCGGCGCGTTTGCTTGGTATTACACCGAGACAGATAGGTTACAAGATAAGGAAGTACGACATCCGATAATTGTGGCAAGGCGGCGAAGTGTTCTTCATGCGTTAAACGCTAAGTACCCCCTAATCAGTGTCATTCAAACAGTTCTGCCTATATCAATGATAAACAGAATCATTTTATTGTATTTGTTTTTTCTTCTGGTAACGCCTTTTGACTCACTGTGTGCTGCGCAGGAGGGCGTACGTCAGAACGGTGAGATCATTATACGATATGAGGTTTCTCTGCGAGATGCTGCGGAGAAGGTGGAAAGAGCATATCCGGCGGTGAAGGCCGCATTAATTGGGATATTCGGGTGGGGATTTGATTTTGTCCCTACAATCCTGTTGATCAGGGATAGGGAAATTTTTCGAAAAAGGGTTGAGAGTGAAAATATTGTTGCCTTCGCCGTCCCTCAATACAACTTGATAGTGATTGACTATTCAAGAATGGGGACGGGATTCTTTACCCTCGAAACAACGATGAAACATGAGTCCTGTCACTTGCTGCTCCATCACAATATCAAGGATGAGAACCTTCCAAGATGGCTTGACGAGGGCATTTGTCAGTGGGTCAGCGACGGCATGGCTGAGATAATGACTACGCAAGACAAGGCTATCGAAAGTGCGATACTGTCTCAAAAATTGATCCCGCTCAGGCAATTAGCGCAAGGTTTCCCGAGGGAAGAAAAATCTCTTGTGCTAGCATATGAGCAGAGCAGGAGCGTGGTTGACTATATCAACGAGGAATTTGGAGTTGCAAAGCTCATTGATCTGCTTGAATATTTAAAAGGCGGTCTTGCATTTGATGACGCTGTTGTAAAGAGCCTCTCTATTTCAATGGATGAACTTGAGAGGAGGTGGCGTGGCCATCTTGAAAGGAGGATCACGTGGATTACATACGTGAGCAACAACCTTTATGAGATACTTTTTTTACTTGCGGGGATGATTAGCATATATGGTTTTATACGCATAATAATCAGGAGGAAGGCATACAGAGATCAAGATGATGATGACGGCAGAGCTATCTGAGGTCTTGTCATTTAATATTCAGGTGTGATTAACTATCTCATTTGGCTGCGCAGACCAAAATGCATGTTCATATAGAGAGAAAATAATGAGAAAACGTTTCCAGCATTACCTCAATTCAATGCATGTCTATTGCAGGCTGCGCAAATTTATGCCTAAACGAGTGGCTATTTTTATAACTAGGGTGTATGAGAATATTGTTCATCCTTTCTTATACAGGTGAACCATCAGCATGTTTAAACCTCTCTTTTATTTCCCCAGTACTTGATCGTTCTTAGGCCAGTTAACCGGGACAGGATTACATTGACTAGGCTCACCACTATCGCCCCCCAGAAAGCAGGTTTGAACCCGTTTATTTGGAGACCCAGGTTCAAAGGACGGGAAAGCGCCACAGTAAGGGCAAGCATCAGGGCATTAACAAGAAGTGTAAAGAGACCAAGTGTCAGGATGATAAAGGGGAGGGTGAGAAACTTCACAAGCGGCTTTATCAGCGAGTTTATCAGTCCAAAAATCGTTCCAATGAGGATCATCTTCCACCATGGCCCTGAAAACGTGATGCCGTCTATGAGCCTCACAGCTGCCGATATGGCAAGAGAATTTATTAATATTTTCAGGATCAGATATGCCATTCTGACATTGCCACCTGTTTTTGCAGCCCCGCATCCACTCTAGTCACTCTGCCGTCGTCGGACAGGCTTGGCTCCAGAGGGACCTCAACCGCCACAGAGACATACCACGCCCCGGAGGAAACGCGCCTCACAGTGATAGTCTTCGCATCAGCCCAATCCCCGGAGCGGTGCAAGCGTATCTTAAGTGCCCCAATCCCCGGCAACCGTATATACGCAAACTTGGCCCTCCCTCCTGGCGTTGTAGGCGAAGGTAGCCTGAACTTTAAAACTTCTTGACTCTTGTCCTTGACGGCCATCTAGACTTGTGGGTAGGTAAACGATTTGCACCAGTCAGCACGCTTGAAACGCGGATAGTCCACGTTGACCTTCTGCCCAGATCTCCTTCTCAGTATATCTTCAAAGAACTTCTCAAACGCCTTATCCTCTCGCCGTAACGCATCCTGAAATACCTGACTGTGCACCATCCGGAGCGCAGAATCCAGCTTCCTCTTCTTTGGCAGGGCACTCTGCTGATCCCTATAGGTCAGCCCTTTGCCCGTGGCCTTATAAGCTTCCTTCCCCTCCTGGATGGCCTCATGGCTTAAGTGGCGCAAAGAGCCCATCCAGCTCTCCATGCTCAATACCTGAAGATCCGTAGGATATGCCCGATATTTGTGTGATATCTGCATTACGTCCTTTGTAGTCCGAAAAGGCTTATTCTCGGACCTTGGCATAAGATTATATTTTACTCTAACTCAGGCAATGCATCCCCCACCTTGCAGGCAAGCCTGCCGGAAGGTCACTTCTTCCTTTAACATGTTAAATCAAATTATATCAAATTCCAACTTGTTCTTAGTTCAGTCCATGAAAGGTGACAAAAGGAACTTTTGTGTATTAACCACATTTACCAGTGATTAAGACGATGAGAGTCTACCCCCCGGCAGCATCTTTTTGAGCATTATGTGCATTGGACTGTGATGTTGCCTAATGGACTGATGAAGGGGAGGAATCTCTTCGAGTCGGGTTAAAGGACATATTAAAATGTTAAAATTAAAGTTACTATGCTGCCAAGGGAATTAATCATAGAGGGAGCAAGGCAGAACAATCTCAAAAACATATATCTCAGGCTTCCTCATAATAAAGTGATAGCCATCACCGGCGTTTCCGGCTCGGGCAAATCTTCCTTGGCCTTTGACACTATCTTTGCTGAGGGACAATGGCGATTTATCGAGTCACTCTCAACATATGCGCGACTCTTTCTGGAAAAACTCGATAGGCCAGATGTTGAGGCGATCTCTAACATCAGGCCGGCAATTGCCTTGGAACAGAGGAATCCAGTCAAGGGCTCACGTTCCACCGTTGGCACCTTGACAGAACTTTACGATCTGTTAAGGGTTCTCTATTCGCGTGCTGCAACCCCATTCTGCCCAAAGTGCGGGAACGAGATAAGGAAGTGGGATCCCTCACAGATAACCTTTGAGCTGTTGCAAAATTATCTTAATGAAAAAGCAGTTATCATATTTGAGGCTTGCGAATCAGTCGAAAGCCTTAAGCAAAGAGGGTTTCACAGGATATATCTCGATGGCGAGTTCATTGATCTGGCAGACGCCCCGGCCCGTCTCCCAGAACGCTTGGATGTGGTCCTTGACAGGCTTGTCATACGGGACGAGCCAAGATTGTCTGATTCTCTGGAGGTAGCATGGCGAGAGGGCGGTGAGAGGCTTAAGGTAATCATAGTGAAGGCTCAGAGTTCAGAGCATGGTATTCAGAATTCATCAGGCTGCGCATCTTCGCTTGATGCAGATACGCAGCGATTAACTATCAACTCGCGGCCGACCGCTACGCAGTCATCGCAGATTCTACGGTTTTCATCTAAAAACACTTGTGATGAGTGTGGTATCTCCATTCCTGAACCCACGCCGATCCTCTTCTCATTTAATCATCCCGTGTGCGCATGTCCCGAGTGTAAGGGTTTTGGAAATATTCTCGTTTATGATGAAGACCTTATACTCCGGGATAAAAGACTTTCGCTAGCCGCAGGCGTGATAGACCTCTGGGAAAAGCCTGGATACCGGTGGTGGAAAGACCAAATGCTGCAGGGTGCGAAAAGAGCGGGCATCGATACAAAAAAATCATATGAAGACCTTACTCAAGAAGAGAAGAACCTACTGTGGCAGGGGGATAAGCATTTTTACGGGATACGTGATTTTTTTGAAGAGATGGAAGGCAAACGATATAAGCTCCATATCAGGGTTTTGTTAAGCAGGTATCGCAGTCCTGTCATCTGCCCGAAATGTAATGGGAGGCGACTGTGTGATTCTGCTCTTGCATATAAAATTGAGGGATTAGACATTGCCGAATTGACCAATATGCCAATATCGAGACTGTTGCCATGGTTTAATTCATTGCAGCTGTCTCCTATGCAATGGGAAATCGCTAAAGAAGCGTTGAACCAGATACTTATGAAGCTTAAATTTCTCGAGCGAGTTGGATTAGGATATATTTCTCTCAGCAGGCAGGCGAAGAGTCTCTCCGGTGGCGAATATCAGAGAGTGAATTTGTCAAATCAATTGGGGTCAGCATTAACGGGAACCCTTTATGTGCTTGATGAGCCGACTATAGGGCTCCACGCGAGGGATACAAGGCGCATTGCGAAAATCATGCGAGAACTGTCTTCTCGTGGCAATACAGTGATCGTTGTGGAGCACGATCGTGAGATCATCGCATCGAGTGATTGGGTTGTGGAACTCGGACCAGGAGGGGGGCATTCCGGGGGCAAAGTCATGTTCTCGGGCGAGATAAAAGATTTCTTAGAGTCCGATACATTGACTGCACATCATCTCTCACACAACCAGGTGAAGGGCCTTTTCTCCATCCGCCGACTCAGCCCTTTTCCCTCACACTGGCTTGTTTTGCATGGTGCTACCGGAAATAGTCTAAAAAAAGTAAAGGTTAGTGTCCCTATTGGATGCTTGACGGTTGTATCAGGGGTCTCAGGATCCGGCAAAAGCAGCCTGATCGTCGAAACACTGTATCCCATACTTGGAAGACATTTCAAGATGACCTCACAACAATCTCTTCCATACAATGAGATTGAAGGGGTATCCTACTTAAAAGGTGTCAGACTCATTGATCAGAGCCCGATTGGGAAAACGCCAAGGTCAAATCCGGTCACCTACCTCAAGATATTTGAACCAATAAGGAAAATCTTTTCTAGGCAACCGGAGTCCAAGGTGCATGGGTATGCCCCAGGGTTTTTCTCTTTCAATATTTCGGGAGGCAGATGTGAGACCTGCAAGGGAGAAGGCTACCAAAGGATGGAGATGTACTTTTTTGAAGATATATTTGTGAAATGCGAAGATTGTAAGGGCAAGAGATATAAAGCAGAAGTGCTTAACGTGACCTACAAGGGGAAAAATGTGAGTGATGTTCTTGACATGACAATTGATGAGGCTGTTGAATTTTTTCATGAGGTCTCGGAAATAACATCGAAACTCCATCTCATGAAGGACATTGGACTCGGCTACCTGAGGCTTGGACAGCCAGCCACAACCCTTTCCGGCGGCGAGGCACAGCGTTTAAAAATATGTGCCGAATTATTTACTTCCCCGTCCTCCTTCAGAAATAAGAAGGAAAGGGGCGGTCTGAGCAAAGGGTTGCTCTACGTGCTTGATGAGCCGACCATTGGACTGCATCACCAAGATGTAGTAATGTTTATGAAAGTCATTAGAAAGCTGGTCGATGCTGGCAATACCGTTATCATTATTGAACATAATCTAGACGTGATAGGCGGGGCTGATTGGGTCGTTGATATGGGGCCTGAAGGCGGAGAAGAAGGTGGAACTATAATATTTGAAGGCCCCCCCGAGGAATTGACGGAAGCTGCCACATCATATACTGGAAAATATCTAAACGAGTATTGGCACCTGACTAGTCATGACCAAACTTAAAAAGATTGCCATCACTATTGGTGACTCCGCAGGCATTGGTCCGGAAGTCACACTGAAATCTCTCATGTGCAAAGAAGTCATAGATGACTGCAGGCCTCTTCTTATTGGTGACAGGGCAGTGATCGAAGAAACCGTGAGGGAATTGAATATTCCTATTGATTTGGGAAGGATCGACCTGCTTAATATGGGAGTGATCAAGGAGCGAGATTTTCCGAAATGCAGGGCAACCGCGGAAGCAGGGATGGCGTCGTTTACTTACATAAAGAAGGCAGTTGAGTTAGCGGTGCTCAAAATCGTGGATGCCATTGTCACCGCGCCGATCTCAAAAGAGGCGCTCCAACTAGCAGGATTGCCCTGGCATGGTCACACTGAGATGCTTGCTGATTTAACTTCCACGAAGGACTTCTCCATGATGCTCTGCAGCGGATCATTAAGGGTAATTCTCGCGACAATACACACTTCGCTGCGGAATGTGCCACTAGAAGTCACAAAAAAAAAGGTCCTCAAGACAATAATTCTTGGGAAAAAGGCATGTGATACAATGGGCATTAGAGAGCCTCGCATCGCGGTTGCGGGTTTAAATCCACATGCGGGAGAAGCCGGGATTTTTGGCAATGAAGAGTTGCTTCAAATCATGCCCGCTGTAGAAGAAGCGCAGCGCATGGGAATCCCTGTTTCAGGCCCTTATCCGGCAGATGCCCTCTTTTATAGGGCATATAGGGGTGAATTTGATATAATAGTCTGTATGTACCATGATCAGGGTCTAATTCCTCTTAAAATGATAGGGTTTGAGAAGGGGGTTAATGTTACCGTAGGGCTGCCGATTATAAGAACATCCCCTGACCATGGGACTGCCTATGACATTGCATGGACGGGAGTTGCTGACCCGTCAAGCATGATTGAGGCAATTATGATGGCAGTGAAGCTTGCGCGGACAGCAGAATGAATAATGGAGTCGCTATGCTATTTGAGCCTTTTTCATTCAGGGGGATAGAGATAAGAAACCGCATCGTAAGGTCTGCCACGTACGAAAAAAGGGCTGATGTAGACGGGTTTGTGACAGATGCGTTGATTCAATTTTATGAAGAACTTACTAAGGGTGGCGCCGGATTAATCATTTCAGGCAATGCCTTGGTTCACGTGTCTGGCAGGTCAGTCCCACAGATGATTTGCGTACATAATGATTTTTATGTCGACAAACTGAAGCGTCTCACGGATGCTATTCATCAGTCTAGCGGAAAAGTGGTGATTCAGCTTGTTCATGGAGGAAGGCAGTGCTTCCCTGCCCTTCTGGGAGGTCAGAAACCAATGGCACCATCTGAGGTCTATGACCCGTCAACAAGAGTTACACCGAGGGAGATGACTAATGAGGAGATTTGGGAGATCATAGAAGCTTTTGGAGCGGCGGCACGGAGGGCCATGCTCGCCCGGTTCGATGGCGTTCAATTGCATGCTGCCCACGGTTACCTGATAAGTCAGTTCCTGTCATGTCATACTAACCGCAGGGATGATTATTGGGGTGGGGACGAAGAGCGGCGGTTTCATTTTCTAGAGGAGGTGTATAAAGAAATCAGGGATGAGGTGGGATACCAATATCCAGTTATGGTAAAGATGAATGCAGATGACTTTGTTGAGGGAGGACTTAAGGCGGAGGAAAGTTTACGCATAGCCAAGCGACTTGAAGGTCTTGGAATAGACGCCATTGAGGTCAGTGGCGGCATGTATGAATCAGGGAATATGACCTCTCAACTCAACATTCTAAAGCTCGAGCAGGAGGGGTATTTCAGGGAGTCATCTCGGTTGTTCAAAAAGGCGTTGCATGTCCCTGTTATCCTTGTGGGAGGAATCCGTTCCAAGAAGGTGGCGGAAGTTGTTCTTCAACAAGGAGATGCCGATCTCGTATCCCTATCAAGACCACTGATAAGGGAGCCCGACCTGCCTAACAAGTTCAGAGAAGGAAAGGAGATGGCTGACTGCATATCTTGCAATGGATGTATGAGATTCATGAAGCTAGACGCAGTGCGGTGTACGCAAATTAACCCAGTTGTGAAAAGTGCTCAGACTTGATCTAAGATTATCGTCATCATCAACAGCCGGAAGTTTGACCTTATAATCTTTCAAATTTTAATATAGTTGCCAAGATGAAACCAGAAAAACAACTTGAAATAATAAAAAGGGGCACTGTTGAGGTACTCCTTGAAAAGGAGTTGCTCCTGAAGTTGGAGAAGTCGTACATAGAGGACAGACCTATGAGAATTAAGGCGGGCTTTGACCCGACAGCGCCTGATATTCACCTTGGCCATACCGTGTTACTCGAGAAGATGCGGCAGTTTCAGGAACTCGGTCATCAGGTCACGTTTCTGATTGGTGACTTTACTGGAATGATCGGTGATCCGACAGGCAAGTCTGAGACACGAAAACCCCTCACCAGAGAGGATATCCTAAGGAATGCTGAAACTTACAAGGATCAGGTTTTTAAAATACTAGACCCAGACAAAACTCAGGTACGGTTTAATAGTGAGTGGCTGGGCACCATGACGGCCGTCGAACTGATTAAGCTTGAGGCAACCCAGACAGTGGCGAGGATGCTTGAAAGGGAGGACTTCAAACAGAGGTTCCTCAATCAGAGTCCAATAGGAATACATGAGTTTATTTATCCCCTTCTGCAAGGCTACGACTCCGTTGCTCTTCAAGCTGACGTGGAGCTGGGCGGGACTGACCAGAAGTTCAATCTTCTGATGGGACGGGAATTGCAGAAGACATACGGTCATGACCGGCAGGTTCTGGTGATCATGCCGTTACTTGAGGGCCTTGACGGTGTCAAAAAAATGTCAAAGAGTCTTGGCAATTACGTTGGTATCTTTGATCCGCCGCAAGAGATGTATGGCAGACTGATGTCTATTACCGACGAGTTAATGGTCAAATATTATGAACTGTTGAGCCATATAACCGTTGAAGAGCTGAAATCCCTGAAGGCTGGGTTGAAATCAGGGGCGATACATCCTAAGAAGGCAAAGGAGAAACTTGCATTTGAAATTGTCGAACGCTACTGGGGTAACACGCCGGCGGTCCATGCGAGCGAAGAATTTAACCGCATATTTAAGGAAAAGGGAGCGCCTGATGAGATTGTTGTATTTGAGCTTGAATGGGAAGCTGAGGAGATGTGGTTGCCCAAAATCATGAAATTATCCGGGTTAACCCAGAGTACTGCAGAGGCAATAAGATTGATTAGACAGGGCGCGGTGAAGGTGAATGAAGTGAAGGCCGACGATCCAGATAAGAAGCTGATAAAGGGCAGCTATATAATAAAGGCTGGCAAAAGGCGATTCCTTAACGTAATTGCTAGATAAACTTAGTGATGCCCGCCTTTTGAATGGCCGCCAGCAAGGATATGGAGAGCTTCTCGAGTGCTTCTGCTTTTTTGGAAAGCATTCGTGTTCACCAACAAGGTGCAATGCAGTGCCTTCGTCCAGAGTGCCTGCATAATTTACTGTTACTTGAAGATCATTGTCTACTGCGAGCACGAACTTCTCATTTCCGAAGCCCGCTTTAGCATCCTTAGATTGTAAGAAGAGAATAGGAGACTGCAAAGAATACAGAGGACGAAAGGACCCCAACAATAAAGCCGGATTCCACAGACCCTAGTGTATGCGTTAACTAACTTTTGTGGTAACGGGCGATACGCTTCAGATCTAGCCTGTGAGACATACCGAATGTTTTAGCAGGCAACAAAAGGAGGAAGTCGTGGGAAAAGAGAGGTCACATAGGAAGGCGTTGGCGCTCCTTCTTTGCAATTGCGTGAGCTCGGTCTGTCTGTTGTCGTTAGGGTACTTAATAGCGCCGGCATGTGGTGACGATAGCGTCACTATATCATGTTACAGTGAGGGAAGATATATAGATGATGTGACTGCTATTGTGGATGTTGCACAAGCGGCTCAGTTATGCGATTCGACATATTATGATTGCAGAGGGCAATGCATAGGCTGTTTCGACGATTTTGATGTTGACGAGAAAGTGTGTGTCGATATGAATGGGAATAAGTTCTCACCCGACGAAAATTAATTGATTGTGGAACAAGCATTACTGATTTGCTTTTATATTTTCAACTGGTTTGACAATAAATAAATGACTCTGGAGCCGACTATTCCACGTGATGCACCTGACTTTCAATAACCCACGCGGTCGCACTTAATTGAACCTCGAGATCTTTTGTGCCTAAATAGATGTCTTTTGTATTACGCAGTGGCAGGCCCTAAATAGACTTTAGCCGAGGTTCTCGAGTCTTGCAACAATACATACACTGCAACTTCCTGCTCTGGATCCATCTTCTTACGCCCATGGCTTCCGCACAGATCCCTTCGAGAAGTCTTATGCTCAGCACACTTTGAACATCGTGGACTTCATGGCTCACAATTGCTCGAAGTGACATATGTCTCGACCGGTAATTTCAAGGGTACAAAGTCAAAAGGAGGTTTTTACCGAAAGAGGCAATGATGCAGATGCCTGTGGATGAGGAGCTTGACCGCTCCCTTATGATAATGGAAATGGACACTTGATGCTTTTGTGTGGTAGTCCTCGGGCCATTTAGACAAACGCTTGCTTTAAGCATGAGTTTCCGTTATCATTAAACATGAAAAAATTATCTCGCCTGTTGGCCGTTGTTGCCAGTGTAGTGTTTATTGTGTCACTTTTAAGCGCCTGCGCTGGAGGGGATCTATTGAGAACGGAACCTGTCCAGAATGCTAGAAGTATAACCGGAACTTATACGCTCATTCTTTACCAGGATAAGGATTATTTTGGTCTCCTGACCATAGCATTTCTTGCTGCAGAGGGCTATACCTTTCAACCGTATGCGCCGGAATTTAATTATGGCGTTACTCCGAACATGGATGGCGGCGAAGCGCTCAAGGTGGCTCAAGCGTTCATTCGCAAGAATCCCGACTACATGAGCACTTCCATTAGTAAAATCGTTGATCCCGCCGGCACAACCTTAGGTTATGAAATAATGCCCCTTTACAGGGCTTTTAATTATGGCACTAGCAATGTCATGACAATTTCGTACATACTCAAAGCTCCGGGGATCGTACAAATTCATCTCGACCTTCTTTCGCAAGTCAAAAATGATATTAACGGGATGTGACCGTTAACACACCAGACATTTTTCGGCCTGATCAGCTTGTTTCTGCACGGATGGCGCATTGTTGACTTTTATAAAGCATGCGGATTTTCAGTCGGGGACCCCCACCCCCCCGAACAGATTCACAGCCCAGAAGTCTTCATGGCGCGCTATATGATTGTGTAAGTCGCAGAGGACGGAGAGCCGAATGGTCATAGACTTTGATATTCTTCCGAATCTTTAATTAACGCAATTAGAAAGGTAAGGGATGCTGAATTGCCGGCCTGCTGGAGAAATGAGACGTCGGGTACGAACAGATGTGTGAGTGCGGGGTGAATATTGGCTTGCAAGGCAATATATGGGTTGAGCACTTTACTTTGTTCAGTGGGGCCGAAAATACCCGTGTCCTATATAGTTAATTCTCAGCACTTTTTTGAATGTCACCATGCAGTGGACTGTCGTACTACGAGTTCAAACTATGGGGTTTTGTACTGCGCCACATTCTTGGTGGTATAAAGAGCGGCCAAGGCCTATCGAATTAATTGATCTCGAAGTGCATGGGGAAAGCATAGCCCCATATGCAAAGACAGTAAGTTCGCGTTAGAGCAATTTCTAAGATTCCATCTATGTGAGGCGTCAAGTCCTGTATTCTGCGTTTATCTTAACATAGGCCTCTGTTAAGTCACAGGTGAGAACTTTCGCTTTTCCGCTACCGAGATGGAGGTCAATAACTATCTCAACCTCTTTATTTCTTAAACTCTCAGCTGCCTCTTTATCTTTTCCGGTTCCCTTGCCTCCGTCCGCTATTTTAAGTCCATTGATAAAAATGTCTGTCTTGTCCTCATGAATCATTATGTTCGAATATCCAAGTACAGCCATGAATCTTCCCCAATTGGCATCGTTGCCGTAAATCGCGGTTTTTACAAGAAGAGAATTTGCAATAGCAAAGGCCGCTCTCTCAGCCTGCCTATCGTTGCGAGCATTTATTACTTGTATTTCGATAAATTTAGTCGCGCCCTCACCGTCTTTTACTATTAGCCTACTCAACTCGTAACAGACCTCAGAAAGTGCAACCGTGAATACCGACAGTGCGGTAGTCTCTCTTCGGATCACCTCATTGTCTGACAAACCATTTGCCATAATCAGAACGGTATCGTTTGTCGACATATCGCCATCAACAGTTATTGCGTTGAATGACTTCCGCACGGCTACCTGAAGAGCTCTGTCGAGAGCCTCTCTTTCGATCCTTGCGTCTGTTATTATAAAGCAGAGCATTGTCGCCATCTCGGGACATATCATCCCCGCACCTTTACATATTCCAGTGATGCTAATGCTATCATTCCCCACTTTCAGTCTTCTGCTGATCACTTTTGGGAATGTGTCCGTAGTCATGATGGCGGCGGCTACGTCGTCAATAGTGGCTCTTCCAAGATTGTTCGCAAGCTCCGTAATCTTCTGCCGTATTCTGTCCATCGGCATAGGCGTGCCGATGACGCCTGTTGAACAGACAAAAATATCGGTCGGCTTGATTGTTAAGGAGGCAGCAGCGAGATCAGCAATTTCAGTAGCATCATGCATGCCCTGTTCGCCTACACAGGCGTTCGCATTACCACTGTTTACTATGATTGCTCTCCCTCTCCCAGCCTTAATCCTCTTCATGTCAAGTTTTACAGGAGCTGCCTTTACTTTATTCTTTGTAAACATTCCCGATACAACAGCTTCACGCTCCGAATAGATAAGGGCGAGGTCTTTCCTGCCAGGTCTTTTAACGGCAGCCTCCACTGCGGAAAAGAGGAAACCTTTCGGTGTCAGTATATCTTTAGGCGATTTCATGTTATAAGATAATTTTATTTATCCTCATTTTGCAAGGTTTTTTGTGTCAAATGATAAAGAGACGGGGTTGCCTAGTTCTCGGCAAAGATGTTTGCTTAAAGCAACCGAAGACTCCTGCCAATCGAAACAGCCGATACAGGGGCTATCGCAGCAAGCGAAGATAATGGGAGGGCGTTTTTTTGTGTGAGGAGAAATTCTGCTTGTGAGTTATGACCTTGAGAGAGGAAAGGACTTTGGTTTACGGACATATGCAATGCCATCGTGACTTAATTTTGGGAATGTTACATATTTCCTAAAAATGTAAAGAGGAGGATCATTTTCAGAAATATGAAGCTAAGGGGCCCTTTGTTGCCCTCCGGAGTGCATTGTGGCGACAAGAGGACAAAGTGCCATTGCGTTAAGTGGCGAGTCAGGTCACATGAACGATGCGTATCCAGAAGACGGACGCTGATTTCAATGCTTGCGTTTACGTGGAGCACAAATACTACGCGGGAGGTTCCCAGCTGAAAGTCTTCGGTAGCAGTGTTAAGACGTTGCTGAAGGCTACATGTTTTCTGATTAAACGCATCAACCCCCCTGTTTAGATCGATGAGGATCAGACACGAAAAGGGGGAGGCCATGCCTCAACTCCTTGTGCGCTGCCCCTATGGCGGACAGGTGGAAGTCCCTCGGATGGACTGAGGAATCTCACTGTCTCTGACGGGCGGGTGGTTCCTATTCGCATTTTGCCAGAATGAACTCTTCAGCGAGCTTTGGTTCCAAGCCGTTTAGAATTACTCATAAGAAGATAGCTAGTCACCGTCGTTGATGACAGGGTTGTTGAGACGTGATAATTCATCACATGACGCAGAAGCGAACGGCGGTCTCTGTTCTCGTCAAGAGGAAGACCTTTAGAACCTTTGAGGATCCGTTTGTCCCGGTCTTGTGAAAAGCATCCCGTGCAAAGAAAAGGGCCTCTATCTCTTTATTGATAAAGGCCCTTTTCACATTTTATAGTGGACTTTAGCGCACTAAGCTGCTTTCCTGTGAGAAGTTCAATCTCCCTCTGAAGGACTATCCTCCGATTTTCAGCGTCCTATATATCGTAGTACATGAAAAACTCATAAGGATGTGGTCTAAGCCGCAGTGCGTCAACCTCCTTAGTCCTTTTGTAGTTTATCCATGTCTCAAGAGCATCCTCAGTGAAGACATTTCCCTTCAGCAAATATTCGTGATCCTCTTCAAGATGGTCAAGTGCTTCCTCAAGGCTACCGGGCATGGTCGGCACTGTTGCGAGTTCTTCCGGTCCGAGTTCATAGATGTCCTTGTCGAGAGGCTCTCCCGGGTGGATTTTGTTTTCAATGCCGTCCAGACCTGCCATCAGCATCGCTGAAAAAGCCAGGTACGGATTGCACGAGGGATCCGGGAATCTCACCTCAACCCTTTTTGCTTTGGGACTCGGAGAATAAGTGGGTATCCTCATCCCGGCTGATCTATTTCTTGCGGAGTATGCAAGATTCACTGGTGCCTCGAATCCTGGTGTTAATCTCTTATATGAGTTGGTGGTCGGGTTTGTTATTGCAGCCAGTGACTTTGCATGTTTTAGCACCCCGCCGATATAGTAAAGAGCAAGTTCGCTTAAACCTGCATATCCGTTGCCCGCAAACATGGGTTTTCCATTCTTCCAAATGCTCTGGTGCGTGTGCATTCCGGATCCATTATCACCGAAGATCGGTTTGGGCATAAAAGTAACTGTTTTGTTATGTTTTTTTGCGACGTTCTTAATGATGTACTTAAAAAGCATCAGATGGTCAGCCATTTTTACCAACGAGTCAAACCTCATGTCGATTTCGGCCTGTCCTGCAGTTGCCACCTCGTGATGTTCTTTCTCAACATAAATACCACATTTCAGCATCTCTTGGACCATCTCTGTCCGGATGTTTACAAGACTATCTGTTGGAGGCACGGGAAAGTATCCTTCCTTGTGTCTCGGTTTATAGCCGAGATTAGGTCTTTCATCCCGACCAGAATTCCATATCCCTACAACGGAATCAATAAAATAATATCCACTGTTTGCGTTCTGGTCAAACTGTACGTCATCAAAGATAAAGAATTCCGCCTCCGGCCCCATATAGGCTGTGTCACCTATGCCGGTTGATTTGAGATAAGCCTCTGCTTTTTGCGCAATATAGCGTGGATCTCTCGAGTAAAATTCTTTTGTGATGGGATCAACAATATTGCAGAGCAAGCTTATTGTAGGATACTCCATGAACGGATCCATGAAAGCCGTTGTAGGATCAGGGATTATCAACATGTCCGATGTGTGAATGGCCTGCCATCCCCTTATGGATGATCCGTCAAAACCGAGACCCTCCTCAAAAATCTCCTCCTTCATTTCAGCTATTGGCACGGCAAAATGCTGCCAGGTACCCGGGAAATCAAGGAATTTAAAGTTAGCCATCACTGCCTTGTTTTCCTGAGCCATTTTAACTACGTCTTTTGGTGTCATACCTTTCCTCCGCTTTATTTGGGTTTATGTGCTGATATGTGGGCGGGTAAAAAAATTTACCCGTCATGTCATGTATGGTATCGCCAATTAGGCCATGCAGATCATACCGCGGATTCCCCGCGTTCGCCCGTTCTAATCCTGATCACGTCTTCAATGGGATGGACAAATATCTTTCCATCACCGATCTTGCCAGTCTTTGCTGCCTTTTCTATCGCACTAATGATCTTTGGTACAAGTGCATCTGCGGCAACTATCTCCAGTTTTATCTTGGGGATAAAGTCAACAACGTACTCGGCACCTCTATAGAGCTCAGTATGGCCTTTTTGCCTTCCGAACCCTTTTACTTCTGTAACGGTCAAACCCTGAACACCTATTTCATTCAGGGCATCCTTCACCTCATCAAGTTTAAAGGGTTTTATAACCGCCTCCACTTTCTTCATGTCTCACCTCCTATTTTAAGACTGTCAGCATGGCGTCATCGCATTTAGTGACTGGGCGACCCTGGGGAATTATTGAACTCCTTGCTTTTTGCGAAGCTCGCTCTGAAAAAAGCCCCGTAGAAATTTTGCGCCCTCTGCGAGTATACCTCAAACAGCCTCTCAGTTTCCATCATGATTTTTTGCAAATCGATTTCCTCATCTCTCAACCAGTCATATATCATAGTCTTGGTGACCTCCATGTGGAATTGCAAGGCGTATGCTTTACCGCCGTAGCTAAAGGCCTGATTGGCATAGAGGGCTGAGCTTGCAAGACGTTTTGCGCCTTGCGGAATGTCAAAGGTCTCACCGTGCCAGTGGAAAACCTTAACTTTTCTACTTATATCTCCGGTAAGAGGATGAAGTGCCAGCTTCATCATGACGGGATCACGCGTGCCTTCATCAGTCAGGTCGATATCATGCCAGCCTATTTCTTTTCGCAATCCTCTATAAACGTTTGCTCCTAGAGCTTTCGCCATTATCTGTGAACCGAGACAGATTCCAAGGACTGCCTTCTTCTTCGCAATAAAATCGCGGACGAGATTTTCCTCGGCTTGAAGATAAGGATAGGCGGCCGTCTCATTCACGCTCATCGGACCACCCAGCATGATAAGGACTTTAAATAAACTTGTATCAGGGAGATCTTGCTCTTCTGACAGGTCAACTATCCTGCAAGGAAGCGATTCCCTGCCGAGAAAGTCCTCAATCGTGCCAGGACCCTCAGTAGCTGTGTTTTTACAGATGAGAACTGACATAACCCTTTAAATTAGCAAGAATCGTACCTAATGGCTGTCCGTTGAAACGTAAAGATATTTTTTAAAAATCGGTTTCCAATGCCTAAAAAGAAGGCATCAACTGCTTAATATTTAGGCAGTCTATAGGCTATATCCACTTTCTTCATGTTCTGACAAGTCCAGACCCGACATTTCTGATTCATCAGTAACTCTCAACCCGATGATTTTATCTAGAAGCTTCAAGATGATAGTTGTCATGACAAATGAGTACGCCACGGTAACAGCTATTGCGATAAGTTCTGAGATAAACATCTTAGAAGTGCCGAAAAGCAATCCATCGCTGCCTGAAGGGTTAATGAGTTTTTGGGCAAAAAGGCCAGTGCACAGGACTCCCGCAATTCCCCCGATTCCGTGTACACCGAAGGCGTCAAGGGAATCGTCGTATCCCAGCTTATTCTTCATATTAAGTGCCACGTAGCAGACGGAACCAGCAAGCATGCCTATTATCATCGCTGATAGGGGCCCTACAAACCCGGAGGCAGGCGTTATTGTCGCGAGACCGGCTATCGAACCAGTTGCAGCGCCAAACATCGTGGGTTTACCTCTGTGCAGCCATTCAATGACTACCCATACGAGGGTGGCGGCTACGGCGGAGGTATGGGTCGCCACGAAGGCAGAAGTACTTAGGGCGCCGGAAGAAAGGGCGCTTCCCGCATTGAATCCAAACCATCCAAACCACAGGAGTCCTGCCCCCAGCACTGTCATGGGCAAATTATGGGGGTAGAAGGCCTCATGCGGAAAACCTTTTCTTTTGCCGATGATGAGTGTGGCTGCCAGGGCTGATAGGCCTGATGAGACGTGGACCACAAGACCACCCGCAAAGTCCAAGACCCCCATTTCCTTGAGCCAGCCTCCGCTTCCCCATATCCAATGCGCGATTGGGTCATAGACTATTGTCGACCAGAGAAGCGAAAATAGAAGAAAAGCGGAAAATTTCATCCTTTCCGCAAACGCACCGGCAATGAGCGCCGGTGTGATCACGGCAAACATCGCCTGATATATCATATAGGCAAGGTGCGGTATGGTTGGGGCATAGTCGGGATTGGGAGCACTGCCAACTCCTCTTAGTCCTACCCAATCGAGCCCGCCAATTATCCCGCAAATGTCGGGACCAAAGGATAAGCTGTAACCCAAAAGTATCCATTGCAGGCTTATGATCGCGATCGTGACGAAACTCTGCATCATAGTGCCAAGGACATTTTTTCTTCTCACCATCCCGCCATAAAATAGAGCAAGACCCGGAGTCATGAGCATCACCAGTGCAGCCGATAAGAGTATAAAGGCTGTGTCTCCCGTATCTATCCTTGGAGCACTCTGAGCCTGCGCGCTAACGGGTGTCATCAGCATGGTGATGACAATAAGTGAGATGTTTGTCTTGGTCTTCATTTTTGGACCTCCTGCACTGAGCTATATATCCTATCGCTAACAGAAATAGCTTGGTAACTTTTGCAATTATCACGCCGGACGTCCCATATAGCAGGATAATAGTGAGCCAAATGGCGGTAGAGAAACCGAACCTACACATATCTCAAGAGCCCCCTGGATCGCGCTTCAGGGGTTCTTTGCAAGATACTATAGTTTTTTCAATGAATTATGAGTTTGCAAGCGGGGGCAAAACTTATGTTCTCATTTGGACTAAGCCAAGGAGTCTGGAGGGCTTGTCTTTCTTGATTCACAAGGAAGGGCTTGAAGCATGCCGGAACCAGTCCTACAATTATGTAGGAAAATAAGCAAGGATGTCTTATTTAAATCTTTAATATCATAGGGCTAGTTCTTTCCTACAATTTTGTAACTACTACAAAATTGTAGGAAACAAGTCTTTTCTTATTGTTAGATTGCAGAATCGCCAGTTTCCCCTGTGCGTATCCTTATAATTTCATCAAGGGTCGAGATGAAAATCTTGCCATCCCCAATTTTGCCTGTTTTAGCCTTCTCCTGTATTGTTGATACCACCTTTTCCACCATGCTGTCTGAAATACTCACCTCTATCTTGATCTTAGGAATGAAGGCTATGTTGTACTCTGCGCCCCTGTACAGCTCAACGTGACCTTTTTGTCGGCCGAACCCTTTTACTTCTGTGACAGTCATACCCTGAACACCTATGGCATTAAGCGCGTCTTTGACCTCATCAAGCTTGAAAGGCTTGATGATTGCCTCAACTTTTTTCATTGTGATTTCCCCTTTTACAATGCGTTAAAACAAGGGAAGGGCCTTCCTAGGGTGCCTCCCCCCGAGTAACTACATATTGTATGCTTTTTCTCCGTGCTGACTCTCGTCAAGTCCGGTAATCTCGTCCTCAATATCGACTCTCAGACCGATAAACGCCTTGATTACCATAAAGATAAGGAAGGTCATTATCCCTGAGTAAGCCATAGTCACGCCAACAGCGATCAGCTGAGTGATCAACTGTCCAGGATTTCCATAGAGGAGACCTTTTCCCGCTTCGTTGATTGCGGGATCAGCGAAGACACCGGTGAGGATTGCCCCTATAGTACCACCTACTCCGTGTATGCCAAAGGCATCGAGCGTATCATCGTATCCAAGCTTTGGTTTCAGAAGCGCTACGGCGAAATAAGGCACTACGCCTGCTATAATGCCAATAATGATTGCTCCGGTGATGTTGACAAATCCTGCTGCGGGGGTTATCGCTACCAACCCTGCGACCGCTCCTGATGCGAGACCTAGCACAGTGGGTTTTTTGGCATACAACCAGTCAACTGTCATCCATGCGAGAGCTGCGGCAGCTGTAGCTGTGTTTGTGTTGATAAACGCAGCAGTCGCCAGTCCGTTAGAGCCAAGTGCTGAGCCTGCATTAAAGCCAAACCATCCAAACCACAGCAGTCCGGCTCCAAGTACGGTGAGGGTGAGATTGTTTGGCATAAGATTAACTTCTCTCCTTTTTCCCATCACTATTGCACCCACCAGTGCCGCGATTCCCGCGTTGATGTGGACAACGGTACCGCCTGCAAAGTCAAGTGCACCGAGTTTAGCCAGAAAACCATTCCCCCATACCCAATGCGCTATCGGAACATAGACAAGGCTCATCCAGAGAATCGAAAAAAGCACCCAAGCAGAAAACTTTATCCTCTCTATGTAGGCGCCGCTCGCAAGGGCAACGGTAATTGCCGCGAAAGTCAGTTGAAAAGCGACGAAGATGTATTCGGGAATCGTCTTGGCTAGATCGGTGATACTGTTGACCCCCACCCCCGAAAGGAAAAACTTTGAAGGACTCCCTATGAATCCCCCGATATCGTCTCCGAAGGACAATGTGTACCCATAGATGACCCAAAGAATACTCACGATACAGAAAGTAACAAATGACATGGCCATAGTATTTAGCGTGTCTTTTCGTTTCGCGATGCCTCCGTAAAAAAGAGCCAGCCCGGGGAGTGTCATGAGCATTACAAACGCTGTGGCAACGATCATCCATGCCGTATCGCCAGTGTCTATTTTTGGCGGTGCCGGCACAGCAGTTGGTGCTGTGGTTGTGCCTTCCGGCGCAGAAGGAGTGGGCTGAGCAGGCTTGGCCTGCTCAGCTGCGGCAGGAGTAAGAGGGTTAGGCTGCTGCTGTTCAGCATACAGCACACCTGCAAAGATAAAAATGCTTAGTACTACAATCAAACTGATCAGTCGTCTCATGTTTTCCTCCCTGGAATCATATAACTTATTGATAATTAAGTGTCTGGTTTGTCTCGTTCCATGTTGTGCTGCCTGGATGGTTATGGATGAAGCCCTGTGTCTGATTCTGTTTAGAGTTGCGATCCCCCCCCGTTAGAGGCGCCGAAACCGCAGGAAGAAACGCGTATCGAAGATTGTATGACTACGTCGCTGCTCAATTCGTACCCCTTCAATATGTTAGTTAAATATGCCGGCTTAAGCCTTTCCGGCTATCTTGCGCTCTTCTGCCATGTGTGCAGAAGTCAGCTTGTCCGGGTAAGGTTACCTCTTCCGTTTGCGCACGTCTGACGATCACCCTAAGCACCCTCACCATTGCTGTTAGTGATCGTCGAGCCCGTCATTATTGGAATTCCCACACTATGAGTCCTGGGTTCATGTCCGCTTTTCCCTTAATAGACCCCAGTCACGGCCTATAATCTTCACTGGCCGTCCGATGTTCAATTCCCCGTAAAATCCGATATTTTTTCATCTTGTAAGCAATCATTCTCTCAGTTATGCCGAGTTTTCGTGCTGCCCTCGCCATTACCCAGTCGGAATTTGCCAGCGCCCTGATGATCTCTTCTTTTTCCATCTCCGTTACTTTTTCTTTCAGGGTATCCATCTTCTTCCCTCCTGAAATAATCATGTCTCTCCATAGCTAAAATCATGCCAGATTGTATCCAATTGATTTAGTTGTTTTTTAGAATCTTGACTGTCTTACAATTTTGTAGGTAGATACAAAAATGTATCATCATCATGTCGTTATTCGCGTCAAGCGGGTCTTTTTTTTAATATTGATGCAAGAAATAGGCGTGAGGTTGGAGGTGGTGATCCTTGGCAATTGCATGTCCCGCAGCAGGACGCTGATGCAGCCCATTGTCCTTCATGACATCTGAAAGGCGTATGATCGGTCAAAGTTGATTTGGAGATAAGCTGAACGATGGGGCTTCACCTTTCTATCCCCTTTTTCCCGTCTTGGTCTGTTGACTGAAGCTATGTACTGCTGCAGTGCTGTTTCATGCAAAGAGGATGGGAGGAAATCCTCCTTGCTATCGTTCTGCTGCTTGACAATGATAAAAGGCTGGATTCAAAATAATATTCATAAGTTTTCTTTAGAAATATTTTTTTGAAGGGAGGCAACAATGGCAATATGGAAATGCAACAAATGCGGCAACACGACAAGTGTGGATACCCCTCCAGAGATTTGCCCGTCCTGTAAAGAAAGGTGTGAATATGTCGATGTGACCTGCTATATACCTGAATGTGGCGGACCAGAATCCGGCAACGTGAACCCTCAAGTCTTTACGGAAAGCTACAAATCAGAGAATTGAACATCTACCTGCGCTAAACCGCATGTGTGATGATGATAAAGGCCTTCAAATGAAAGGAGATAGCCAGTGCGCCGGGAATCCGTGACGTCATAGCCATTTTGACGAAAGATTATATCCAGGAGCTGCCAGCTCGCGCGTGTTGTCTGATAAGCGAGAAGAGAATATATCCGGCGCAACGGAGTCAGTGATGTAGATAGAGTTCACAGTTCATTTAATGATATCCGTATCCTCTCGAGTCTTAAGGAAGGACAGAGCAACGAGAAGAATGGAATCAAGAGCGCGTTTTAGTGAGAGAAAGGAGGAGTGGTGTCTCAGGTATTTACCTTATTTCTGTCTACATCGCCTTATTCCTGTGAAAACACGCTGACTGCCGCGAAGATTGCGGAATCAGCCTTAGAAAAGGGACATACCGTAAATCTCATAGCGTCGGGGGATGGTGTTTATTGTTTTCTGAAAGGCCAGAAAGCAAAAGGTATTCTCAACGCTGAAGAAATATTCTCGGAGCTTATTCAAAAGGGCTTAAACGTCTACCTTTGAGGAGGATGCATGAACTTTCGCCGTGCGGCGAAGGACAATTATCTTGATGGCGCCGGTGTCGGTGCCCTAAAAGGCTTATTGAAAACTTCGCAGGAGACAGATGTTTGGCTGAATCTCGGCATATAGAGGCGCGACTATTTGGAGAATAGCATGGGGAACATAGTAATGATTCTACGGAGGTCGCCTTACGGTGATATAAGCGCGGCGGAGGCTGTAAGACACGCAATGGGTGGTGCGGCGGATGATCTGGACGTCCATCTGGTTTTAGTTGATAGCGGAGTACTCCTTTCAAGAAAGGGGCAAATTGAGACAGGAACGGGTTTCACGAATCTTGAGGATGCGTTAAGAGATTGCGTGGAAATGGGTGCGATAGTCTATGCGGACGAGCTGTCCATGAAGGCTAATTATCTTGAGCCGTCCGACGTCATTGAAGGGGTGAAAATAGTGAGTGGGTCTAAAATAACTGAACTCATCACCGAGGCAAAGACAACGATGATTTTCTAAGGGCAGGCTTTTTTAGTTTGGCATGATGGCTACTTTAGAGAAATAAGTCCTCCTAATGCAATATACGGCATCTTTTGCGTCGTGCTTTACACTCTTTAATATTATGGCGAGGTGGCAAAATTTGTCATCGTTAAGAGCGGACCTGGCAACATCTGTATGCAGAGAGGAGTCTAGATGGCGCAGGAAATGAGACACAACCGGATAACGTTACCTAAAGGGTTAAAATGAGATCCGAGCCTAAAGTACTAATAGATACTAATAGTACTCCTAAAAAAGTGATTTGGGGTCTAATCCTATAAAGGGAAGGGACTCTACAGCATGAGAAAGTGTCCCGTACAAAATACTATTACTGGCCTGGATGTTGTGTTGTTCCATCTTTTCTTCCAGAGAGGTAGTACGGCCCCTGTGTGTAATAGTACCGATACTTATTCAGCCACGGCGTTAAATTACTCACGCAGCGATTAGTACGCAAAGAAGGTCTCACTTAAGGGTTGAAAGCAACAATGGGTTTAACGCGGGCATGACGTTACCTTGCAAATTTGCAGCATGATCAAATGCTCCTTCTATGGGAAAAGTGATGCTCCCTGAAGGGCTGTGGTCTCCTGAAACCCCAGCATGACATTCATATTCTGCACGGCCTGTCCCGAGGCTCCTTTCACAAGATTATCAATGGCTGAAACAATGACTAATGTGTTGGTCCGCTTGTTCACCTTAAGTCCAATGTGACAATAGTTGCTGCCCCGGACATGCTTAGTGTTCGGGAATGTCTCATCCTGAAGGACCTTTACAAAGGGTTCACTGTCGTAAGCTTTTCGATAAATAGAAAGAATTTCATGGCTATCTAGGCCTTTCGACATTCTTCCATAGACCGTAGACAATATTCCCCGGTCCATGGGCACGAGATGGGGAGTAAAGGTTATGGTTATCTTTTTGCCCGCAATGCCTGATAGTTCCTGCTCTATTTCAGGGGTATGACGATGGACCGCGATTGCGTAAGCCTTTAATCCATCATTTACCTCACAAAATGAAAAGGCGAGCTCGGCCTTCCTTCCAGCACCTGATGTTCCTGACTTGGCATCCACAATTATGGTTTCAAGATCAATAATGCGCTCTTTAATAGCGGGGTATAGTGCGAGAATAGCGCCTGTCGGATAACACCCAGGGTTTGCGACAAGATTTGACTTCTTTATATATTCCCGATGTAATTCAGGGAGGCCGTAGGCGGCCTTTTTCAGCGTTTCAATAAAGTTGTGCGGAGTCTTGTACCATTCTTCATACACGGAAGGCATGGAGAGACGGTAGTCTGCTGAAAGATCCACCACCTTTTTGCCTTTTGTAAAGAAAAAGTCAACAGCCTCCTGAGATGCCGCATGGGGTAAGGCCATGAAAAACACGTCAGCTTTCTTGATGATAGCTTCTTTATCCAGCGGCTCGTATGTCAGATCTGTGTAGCAATCGAGATGGGGGAATAGGTCAGTGACTCGTTTGCCAGCCGACCTTTCTGAAGTGACCGCAGTTATCTCCGCATTAGGATGCAATGCAAGGATTCGGAGTAGTTCCGCCCCTGAGTAACCGCTTCCGCCACAGATCGCTATTTTCAAGATAAATACCCACAACTACTTGTTTAACGTTAATAAGGAGATTGGCTCGCTCTAAATATTAGCCATAACAGAGGGCTCGTTCTATGAACGAGCCCTCTGTGCCTCTAGACTTTATTCCTATCCAGGTCTGATTCTCGCTGCTCGTGGAGTAACTATCTCTTGGAGAATTGGAATCTCTTTCGGGCACCCTTTTGGCCATATTTCTTCCGTTCCACTTCTCTCGGATCCCTGGTAAGAAGCCCTTCCTTTTTTAATTTAGACTTGAGGTCAGAATTGATTTCCACTAAGGCCCTTGCGATTCCATGCCTTAATGCCCCCGCTTGGCCGCTGCAGCCGCCACCGTTAACTTTGGCGACAACGTCATACTTGCCCAGAGTACCTGTGACCTGAAGAGGTTGCCTGATGATCATCCTCAATGTCTCGATGGGAAAATAGTTCTCAAATTCTCTCGCGTTAACCGTAATCTTTCCAGTGCCGGGCATCAGAGTGACCCTTGCTATGGAACGTTTTCTTCTTCCTGCTGCATTAAAGTTAATCGAAGTCATCTCTGTATCACTCCTTATCTTAAAGTATCAATAACTTCTGGTTTCTGCGCAGCATAGCAATGCTGCTCGCCGCGGCAAACCTTTAACTTCTTTATAAGCATCCTGCCTAGTCTATTTTTGGGAAGCATCCCCCAAACGGCATCCCTGATCACTTTGTCCGGTTCGGATGCCATTCTATCTTTGAGGCTCTTTTCTCTCAAACCACCCCTATAGCCAGAATGACGCTGGTATAGTTTGTCAGTGAGCTTGTTGCCGGTAATTTTTATCTTCTCTGCATTGACAACAATGATAAAATCCCCGGTGTCCTGATGAGGAGTGAATATTGCTTTATGCTTGCCACGAAGATACAGGGCTATCCTGCTTGCCATCCTGCCGAGGACCTGATTCTTTGCATCCACAACATACCATTTGCGCTCGATGTCCTCTTTTTTAGCAAATCTTGTTTTCATTTGAACCACCTTCCCTTACTGTTTGGATACGTGTCATAGACTTATCAAGATGTTTAAAATAATAGAAAATGCATCAATTTGTCAATATTTCGGGGAGGCTGTTATAATATCTCAATGAAAACAGCGCTTACCATAGCAGGTTCTGATCCAACAGGGGGCGCGGGTGTCCAAGCAGATCTGAAAGTCTTCGATCACTTTGGTGTATATGGTCTATCAGCAGTGGCGGCGCTGACTGCCCAAAATACCTTACGAGTCACCGCTGTTTCCGGAGTCGCTGTGAAGTTGCTGGAAGAACAACTGAATGCTCTGATTAGTGACATTAGACCGGATGCGCTCAAAACAGGGATGCTTCTTTCTGGAAATTCGATAGTGGTAGTCGCAAGGATAGTAAAAGGATATGACCTTTGCAATCTCACTGTGGACCCTGTCGCAATGTCTTCGACCGGGGCGATGTTAATTGAGGAAGGCGCCCTCGACGTGATGAGGGAAGAACTGTTTCCACTGGCAAGGGTTGTGACCCCAAATATTTATGAGGCAACAGCCCTCTCAGGCATCAACATCATCGATGAGGGAGACATGGAAAGGGCGGCCATAGAGTTGAAGAAGACTGGGGCCGAAGCGGTGATAATAACCGGAGGACATTTTCACGATGGAAAGGGGCAGGGGCCTGAGGGCAAGGAAACGCTGGATCTATTCTTTGACGGGAATGAGTTTCATAAGATCCAGGGTAAGAGAATAAAGGGAGAATATCACGGGACAGGGTGTGTTTTTTCAGCTGCTCTCACAGCTCTGATGGCGAAGGGGCTATCTGTTAAAGAGTCTGCGCAGAAGGCAAGAGCTTTCATAGACGTTGCAATTTCTCAAGCCCTCGTTATTGGAAGAGGGATGCGATTGTTGAACATTTCAAGATAGGATTGGTTAAAGGCCTGAATGCAAGCAAGTCGTGAGAGGTGTCGGTGTCTAAAATAAAGACCACGTTCCAGTGCCAGGCATGTGGATACACGAGTCCCAAATGGCTGGGCAAATGCCCTGATTGTGGGGCATGGAACAGTTTCTCTGAAGAAAGAGCGGATCCTAAGTCTCTCAAGTCAATATTTTTTGAGGCTGGTCGTTCAAGCCCGCAGCCGCTGAGCAAGATCACGGGAGGCAGAGAGAATAGAAACTCTATCGGCATTACGGAATTTGACAGGGTCCTCGGAGGAGGGCTGGTTAATGGCGCTATGACATTAGTTGGCGGTGACCCCGGGATTGGGAAGTCTACGTTGCTCCTGCAAGCCGCATCAAAGATATCTGAGAATATGGGCACAGTGCTCTATGTCTCCGGTGAGGAGTCTCCTGAGCAGATAAAACTAAGGGCAGAAAGGCTTTCAATTGATTCTGAGAAGATTGTCCTGTATCCAGAAACAGTGGTCGAAAATATCATACGAACGGCACATGACCTGAAACCTTATGCGATGATCATTGATTCCATCCAGACCATTTATACCGAGGAGCTCACATCGGCCCCCGGTTCTGTTGGTCAAATCAGGGAGTCAGCCGGCAAAATAATGTTCTTCGCAAAGAAAGCTCAGATTCCCGTTTTTCTTATTGGACACGTCACGAAAGACGGCGCTATTGCGGGCCCTCGCGTGCTGGAACATATAGTTGATACTGTCTTATATTTCGAAGGGGACAGAGGGCATCCCTACCGCATCCTACGCACCGTTAAGAACAGATTCGGCTCGACAAATGAAATCGGTGTTTTTGAAATGTCAGACAAAGGCTTGAGGGAGATAGCTAATCCCTCCGAACTGTTCTTGTCTGAGAGGCCGTTGGATGTCTCAGGCTCGACAGTTATCGCGACCATAGAGGGTACTCGGCCACTTTTGGTGGAGATACAGGCGCTTGTCTCTCCTACGACTTTCGGGATACCTCGAAGAACCAGCATGGGTGTGGACTTTAACAGGGTCAATCTTCTTCTGGCAGTGCTTGAAAAGAAGGCTGGCATTCATTTTGGCGGCATGGATGTATTTGTCAACGTCGTAGGGGGAATGAAGGTAATCGAGCCGGCTGCAGACCTCGGGATAATTGCGGCTGCGGTATCTTCCTTCCGGGACATACCGATAAAGCCCCAGAAATTTCTTTTTGGAGAGGTGGGGCTTTCAGGCGAAGTGAGGGCTGTCGCGCAAGGAGAGGGAAGGCTGCGGGAAGCGGCGAAAATAGGTTTTAAAGAGGCCATAATTCCCCGGGGTAATGCAGACCGGCTGAATAATACTTTTGGATTAAGCATTATAGGGGTCAGCAATGTGGAGGAAGCTATTGATAACATCAGTAACCACTAAGAAGTCGGCGCAATGCATCTTTGATCTTGCGCGGCGATTGCTACTGCTGACTTTCCTTGTTCTGCTGACTGTTTCATGTGCTGCAAAGCATGTTGAATTGCCGTCTTACGAAGGCATTTCACTAGAGAACGCCATGTCTCAGCTCGGGAAAATTTCTTCGATCGAAGCGGGTCTGGCGATACAGTACGAAAAGAACGAAGCCTCCCTCAGTGGCGATGCCTTCTTGACTGTTTCCCGAGACAACCTCAATCTCAGAATATACTACCTCGGCTTTCTGGCAGGAGAGCTGGTTGAAGACCATGGTACGATAAGGAGCAAACCCCAACTGGACAAGAACAAGAGTATCATGCTCGTAGAGGGATTAAAGAACAGCATTTTCTGGTGGAACATTGAAGATTACACGGTAAAAGACAACGAAGGTCAGTATATTTTGACAAATGGATTCAGGCAGATCGTGGTGAATAAAAAGACCCTGCTCCCGGAAGAGCAGACCCTCGAGCTTGATAACGGAGAAACGTTGAGCATCTCATACGAATCGCCGGTAAAATATGTGAGGGAAAAAGGCCAGGATGATGAGGCGAAGGACGAAGGCGGGTCTGACGCGGTTTCAAGGCCAAACAATTCTCAGACTTTTGAACTCTGGTTTCCTTCTCACCTGAAGATGCAGTATAAGAATCAGACTGTAAAAATCACTGTAAAATCTTATTCAGTAGCGCAATAACATATAACCTGACGGACGGTGTGTTCGGGCAGATCTTCATTTGCGTTATGATCGCTGAAGGCAATACGATGGCAAAAAGGCGACTCGGACAGCATTTTCTATTCGACCCCGCGATATTAAGAAGGGTGGTCGATGCCGCCCAGATAACATCCCAGGATACTGTTGTTGAAATAGGTCCTGGCCACGGCAGACTGACGAAAATGCTTTTGGCGGTTGCTGAAAGAGTCATCGCTATTGAGCTTGACCAAAATCTCTGTGAGAAACTGCGAGAGGAGCTGGGAATCCTGCGGGATAAAATAGACTCTCCTTTCCTAAAGGAAACGGCAGGATTCCGGGTGAGGAAGCTCACTGAGGAACAGCCGTCACATAACGGTGAGATAGAGCTCATTTGCGGAGATGCGCTGAAGTATCCATATGAACGGTTAGAGCTCTTCAAGGTTGTCGCAAACATTCCCTACTACATTACGACCCCTATCATTTTCAGGCTCATGAGGGCAAGGAAGAACTTGCAGTCCATGACTTTAACCGTTCAAAAGGAGGTCGCCCGGCGCATTTCTGCAAAACCTAACACAAAGGACTATGGTGTTTTGTCAATTGGGATCCAGTTCTATGCGGAGGCCGAACTGAAGTTCATAATCCCGAGGGGTGCTTTCCAGCCGGTTCCGGCAGTGGATTCGGCAGTCATCCACATAGCTTTGCACAAGCAGCCTCTTTTGAAGGTGGCAGACGAAGATTTTTATTTTAAGGTAGTCAGGACAGCCTTCCTCCAGAGGAGAAAAACCATAGCCAATGCCCTTAAAGGACTCTTCCCCAATATAAGAATGGCCCTTGAAGAAGCAGACATTGAAGCTTTACGGCGACCTGAGACATTGAGCCTTGAGGATTTTGGGCGACTCGCACATGCTCTAGGCAAGCAGCAATTGCCAGTCTCTTGAAAGAGACCGGCAATTGTCGTCTGGCTTTAACGATTTTTTGTGCCCCGTTTATTCCGACTATTTTCCACCCTTCTCTAGGGTAATTTTCTTCGTATACTTGTTCCACATTTGCGCATTGCCGGGGTCGTCTTTCTTGCCATATGGCAAGTACCAGAGCTCCACGTCAACGTCAAACTCATAGTTAAGCGGGTTCCGGATAAGCTTCCCGTCCTTAGTCTCTTCATGGTATAGTGGCACTTCAAACTTTTCAGTTACTGTTTTCAAGGGACCTAGGCTCGAATCCTTGAGCATACCGCTCTTTTCATAAGGGCCTCTTCCCATCTTGTCACCCACGCCAAATTGCTGAGGGAGCGGCATATAGATCCGTTGAGCATTATAAATCTCTTTACCATCTGGTGTTTTCACGGTCACATACAGGACCAGTCGGTTAGGCGTCGGTCAGCCATCAGGAATACCATGGCCGGCATTGTTTTTCATTTCGACGGTCACTTGCGCCATGGGGGTCGTCGTAGCGATATCACGCCATATGAAAGCATAAGCATCTGCCTTGAAATCGACAGCCATCTTCGCCATCTCTGGAGAACGGTAGCTCTGCATGTTGTGGCCCAGTTGAGAGTTCTCCATATGGCACTCCTGGCAGTTTTTCGGATTAGCTGACTCAGGCACATAGGCCATGAGGTAGCTGGCATAAAGAGTTGAGCACTGCGTCGGTTCAGTGAGATCAAAATTGGGTCCCTGTCCGTGACACTGACCGCATAGTATGGAGTACTTCATGTAGGGGCTTTTCTTCAAGGCAGGGAATCCCGGCGCAGGGTGCTCCCCATCCTTGGAGCCGTAAACAGCAGTCTTGTCCGGAGGCCCGAATTTCCACTTGTGGATTATAGCGTTTCGCTGGTGGCAAATGAGGCACCCTATGTTGACTTTTTGAAGCGTTGCCGCGGCTTTCTCGTCCTGAGTGTCAGCAAACGCGTAAATGTTTCTCACTAGCTCTTGCGCTACACTCTCATCAGCCTCAATGAGTTGCGGCAAATGACACTTTGCACAGATCATGAGGTGCTCGATTTTCACGTCTTCGGGCTTTTTGACCCCAGAAAACGGCCAGTCTTTGAGACCGTTTTCCACAGTTGTTTTTATCGTCGCAGCTGTTCTGCCCGAGTTAAGAGGGCCGAACATCGATTTGGCGTGCAGTGATTGTTGCCATTGCTCCCAGATTTCTGCGTGGCACTCCTTACAGGGGGTTGAGTCATACCTCGTTGCCAGTTCGTCAATGGTCTCGGCTTTTTTCAATCCATCCTGACCGGCAGCGAAAGTCGTTAAGGGCAATGCGATGCAGAGAAAAAAAATAAATGATTTTAATGCCTTCATAGTACCTCCTTTTTTCCAGTGATATGAAATTTCTTTGTTCAGTCGCGCATGCTAGTCCTTGATATAGATCACCTCCCCTTTTATGCCCTTCAAGGAAAGTAGCATGGGGACGACTATAACGCCCCACAACTTTATCGATAGATTCGATAGATGAGGCAAAAAATAAAGACTTTATCTATATCTTTATGACAGGGATTTTACTTCTATTGCTGCCCATTGTCAAATCGAAAAAAAGTAGGCTTGATGGACGAGCCATTTGCGAGAGAGGCTAAGTGGTCACAGCAGTTTCCATCCTGAAATCTGGGTCCGCGTGCTGATCTTTCTTCTTCATCAGGAGCCATTCCGCATGTTTTCCCTTCATTTTTGCGAGCACGAACGTGCCTTTCAGCGTTTTGCCCTTCATTGCGATTTCCATCAAACCTTCTTTGACGCTTCCCTTGAGCAGCTGGTAGGTTCCTGTGTCCCATATAATGACATTTCCTGCACCGTACTGCCCCTCGGGTATAATGCCTTCAAAAGAGGCGTACTCAAGGGCGTGGTCTTCAACCATTATAGCGAGTCTCTTATCGGCAGGATTCATGGAAGGGCCCTTTGGGACGGCCCATGACCTCAGCACACCGTTCATTTCAAGCCTGAAATCGAAATGGAGATGGGTCGCATGGTGCTCATGAACGACAAATATCGGCATTCTTTCAGGATACCGGAATTCAGTTTTTGGAATCCAGTAAAAAAAACTTGACAAATATAATATAATCATATTTAAATACGTTTATGCAAAAAATCTGTAGAATGTTCCAGCTGCTTTCCGATGAATCCAGGCTGAGGATGCTTATGCTGCTTCAAAATAAAGAACTCTGTGTCTGTCAGATCATGGGTGTTTTGGGCATGTCACAACCGCTCGTATCGAGAAACCTTTCTCTCCTCGCCAGAGAGGGCTTCCTTGAGTCACGCAGAGAGGGCAAGCTCATGTTTTACAGAAAAAAAAGGAAATTGCAGAAGGCGCATTTATTGACATTATCCCTGCTGGATGAGCTCCTGAAGGGTGACAGGAGAATGGTCAAAGACACCGACTCACTCAAAGCCTGTGAGGAATATCAAAAAAAGACAGGCAGGTGTGATATGGACACGTTGAAATCGTACATGGAATATATAAGGAGCAGACGACAACGATTTTAAGGGATGGAGGAGGAGCTATGGTGAGGCACGTATGCTGCATATTATTGCTGATGGTACTGGCAGTGACAGGAGCCTATGGAGCCGAAAAGATACTGTCAGTCAACGAAGCCCTGCAGCTTGCACTGGAAAACAACTATGAAATAAAAGCGTTCCAGTACTCGCTTTCTGCGCAACAGGAAGATGTGGGCATTGCACGGAGCTTTCTCCTTCCCAAGATCTTCTTTGAAGAGAGATTCATGCGCACTAACAATCCTCCGAGTGTTTTCGCGATACAGCTGGACCAGGAGAGATTTACAGAGTCTGATTTTGCAGTTTCCTCATTAAATAACCCAACACCTATAAATGATTTTCAGACTACGTTTTCATTTGAACAGCCGCTATTTTTACCGAGGGCTCGTGTGGGGTTAAGGATTGCAAAGAACGAGTTGTCATCAAAGGGCGAGGACTTTTTAAGAAAAAGAGAGGAGATTACCCTTCGGGTTATGCAGGCTTTTTTGACCGTTTATACGGCTAAAGAATATGTAACAGTCGCGCAGAAGGCAATCGAGGATAGCAGGGAACATTTGAGGATTGCTGGGCTGAGATACAGTTCGGGTCTGGGTCTGTACTCAGATACGTTGAGGGCATCCACGGCAGTGGCGGAGGCTGAGCAGCGGCTTGTGAGCGCCAATAAAAATCTGAAGGTTGCGAAGAGAGGTTTGGGATTGCTCCTTGGCACATCAGAGCCCGTCGAAATCGATGATCAGCTCCCTGAAATCCCATTTATGGGCAGTGATTATTACATCGGTGCCTCGTTGTCTAGAAGGGATATCAAGTCGCTCGAACTGAAACAGGAAAATGCTAAAAACAGCGTGAGGCTGGCAGAGTCCGGCTATCTCCCGATGGTTGCTATGGGCGGCGCTTATCAGATGAACGATCACAGAATACCTTTTGGTGCTGAGGGGGAAAGCTGGCAGCTGACGGCATTTTTGAGGTGGGAGTTGTTTGATGGCACTAAAAGAGAACACGAGAGGAGAAAGGCCCAATACAAAGTTGCAGAAACAGGAGAGTATCTTGAAGGCTTCAAGAAGGCGGTAGCCTACAAGATTTATGAGGCGTATCTCGGCGTTGAAGAGGCGCAAAAGAACATAGAACTATTATTGACTGCGGTAGAGAGCGCCGAAGAAGGCAAGAGGCTTGTCAAGAAGAGATATGAAAGTTCCCTGTCCCCCATGGTTGACCTCCTGGATGCGCAGTTAAGCCTTGATCATACACGAGCAAGCCTTGTTGACGCAGAAAACCAGTACCGGGTGGCAATAACAAATCTCAGCTATGAGAGTGGAACACTATTAAGGGATTTAAAAATAGAATAACCTATTGAGGAGGGTGGTATGGGGAGCATGCGACAGCCCAAACAGGCGATACCGCATAAAAGCGAGGTCGAGGGAAAGTTCCCTGTGAGCGTCCTCTTGCCTATTGTGTTTGCTTTGCTTGTTACGGTTTATGTTTTATCGCTGACTGGATGCAAAAGCAGGATGCCTTCTGGGCCTGCAGAGGTGAGGAGGCAGGTAGTGACCAACGTATCGATGGTAGATGTGGGCACATCTATTGTTGATGAATACTATGAGACATCGGGTACGGCGAGGGCAAAAACGATCAGTCATATCTCAAGCAGAACAATGGGAAACGTCACTAAATTGAATGTTAAGGAAGGGGACAAGGTTGCCGCAGGGCAGGTGCTTATAACAATTGATGACAGGGATGCGGTGCAGAAGGTGATCGGCGCAGAGAAGACCGTGGAAGCCGCAAGGCAAAACAGGTCCTTAATGGAGACAACGTATCAGCGTTACAAGCAGCTTTATGATGAAAAGGCATTATCTCAACAGGAAATTGACCAGATAGAGAGTCAGAGGAAGCTCGCTGAAATAGAATATGACAGGGCCATGGCAGGACTCAATGAGGCGCAGGTGTATCAGGGCTATACAAAGATAGTCGCGCCTGTAGCAGGAGTAGTAACAGAAAAAAAGATAGACGCTGGCAGCATGGCTGCGCCAGGATCCACATTGCTGACTGTTGAGGATAATTCATCTTGTACGATTGACGCTTACGCGGATGAACATTTATTAGCGAAATTAAAAAAGGGAATGCCGGTCGAGATTGTTGTGGACTCCGCCGGCCAGGGAGTGAAAGGACAGATAGGAGAAATAGCCCCTGCCATTGACCCTGCTTCAAGGACGTTCCTTATAAAGATAGAGCTAAAGGGAGCACTTTTAAAAACAGGGCAGTATGCCAGAGTGAGAATCCCAGTTGGCAAGAAAGAGGTCATCTTGCTGCCAATCAAGGCTGTTGTTGAAAGGGGTCAGCTCACTGGGATATATGTCGTCGACGATAAAGGGATAATCTCTTACAGACTTATCAGGACCGGCATACGGTATGACGGGGGTGTAGAGGTGTTGTCAGGCGTTCACTTAAAGGAGAGGGTGATCACAGAGGGTGTTGATAGAGCGGTGGATGGCGGCATTGTAAAACAATGAGCGGGTCTCGATAGAGAAGATCTGCCAATTGCGTTAGATATAGCCATAACGGCAAAGGAACAATCTTATATGAGCGGCATAGGGATATCGGGCAAGATTGCAAAAGCATTCATAGAGTCAAAGCTCACACCTTTGATTGTCATAGCCTCATTGCTTCTGGGCATCTTTGCAGTCATCCTGACGCCAAGAGAAGAAGAGCCTCAGATCGTAGTTCCCATGATCGATGTGTCGGTGACTTACCCGGGGGCGTCGGCCAAAGAGGTTGAAGAGCGTGTCACAAGGCCTATGGAGAAGCTTCTATGGGAGATAAAAGGCGTTGAGTACATCTATTCAATTGTAAAGCCGGGCGTGAATCTTACCATTGTAAGGTACTACGTGGGAGAAAACATGGAAGATAGCCTGGTTAATCTGTATAACAAATTGATGTCCAATTACGACAAGATCCCGCCAGGAGTCTCCCAGCCGATGGTGAAACCAAGATCGATAGACGACGTGCCTATACTTACCCTGACGTTGTGGAGTGAGAATGACCGATACTCAGGCTACGAGCTTAGACGCATTGCGCGGGAGATGTGCGATGAAATCAAGAAGGACAAGGACGTCTCTGAATTCTCTATCATAGGCGGCCAGAAAAGACAGGTGAGGATCAATCTGGATCCGTCGAGGCTCAGGGCATTTAGCACATCGGTTATGCAGATAATGGGGGCATTACAAAAAGCAAATTTTGTTCTTCCATCGGGTGCTTTTCCTTCAGGGAACAGGGAATACGTAGTAGAGTCCGGCGGTTTTCTCAAGACTGCGGATGATGTTGGAAGGGTTGTTGTGGGTGTCTGGGAAGGAAGACCTGTTTATCTTAGGGATGTGGCGAGCATCATAGACGGGCCTGAAGAGCCCGCAGACTACGTCTTTATGGCTCTCGGGCCATCCTCCGAGATGAAGGGCATCAAGGTCAAAACGCCTGCACATTTCGAGGCAGTGACTATAGCCATTGCCAAGAAGAAGGGCGCAAACGCGAGCCTCGTTGCTCGTGAAGCCTTGAAGAAGGTGGACGCCCTCAAGGGAACCTATATACCCTCTGACGTGCAGGTGACCATAACGCGGAACTATGGCGACACCGCAAAGGAAAAATCTGACGAACTTTTGGAACACATGCTCATCGCAACTATAGCTGTCATCATCCTGATTGCCCTGGCACTGGGCTGGCGGGAGTCGATTGTTGTCGGAATCGCCGTTCCCATGACCCTCGCCCTCACACTACTGTTCAATTATCTTTATGGATACACGCTTAACAGGGTGACTCTTTTCGCCCTTATTTTTTCAATAGGAATTCTCGTCGATGACGCCATCGTCGTCGTGGAGAATATACATAGGCATTTTAAACTCGACAAGGTAAGTCCCATGAGGGCGGTATTAGCCGTGAACGAGGTCGGTAATCCCACCATACTTGCGACATTCACGGTCATTGCTGCGCTCCTCCCGATGGCATTTGTCTCCGGACTTATGGGCCCCTACATGAGACCAATTCCGGTGGGCGCCTCAGCTGCAATGGTCTTTTCATTGCTTGTAGCATTTATTGTCAGTCCCTGGATGAGCTACAAGGTTTTGAAACACGTGAAGCAAGAGCAACATGAGGAAGAGGGAAACAAGATCCACAAAATTTATAAGAGAGCCTTGACCCCCCTTCTTGAGAGCAGGAAGCTGAGACTACTTGTCTTGGGTGTTGTCGTCCTGCTCCTTGGATTGGCAGTTCTTCTTTTCCCCATGAAGGCAGTGACGGTCAAGATGCTCCCCTTTGACAACAAAAGCGAGCTCCAGGTAATTGTCGACATGCCGGAGGGGGTGGCCCTTGAGGAGACCAATTCGGCGACGAGAGAGATGGCCGAGTACCTTAAAACAGTTCCTGAGGTCACGGATTATCAGACCTACATTGGCACCGCTGCGCCCTACAATTTTAATGGTCTTGTGAGGCATTATTTCTTGAGGGCGGGAAACAGTGTCGCGGACATACAGGTGAACTTCGTTCCAAAAGATGAGAGGAAGGCACAGAGCCATGATCTTGCCAAGAGGGTGAGACCAGAATTGAAGAGGATCGGAGATAAATACGGCGCCAAGATAAAAGTCGCGGAGATACCTCCAGGTCCTCCAGTATTAAGCACGCTGGTTGCTGAGGTGTACGGTCCTGACGTCAAACGACAGACAGAAATAGCAAAACAGATCAAGGACGTGTTCAATAAGACCGATGGGGTTGTTGATGTGGATTGGTATGTTGAGGATGACCAGAGTAAGATAACCTTTGATGTCGACAAAGATAAGGCCGCACTTAATGCAATAAGCACAGAAGCGGTTTCGCAGACCCTTAGAATTGGACTCGGTGGTGCGGGCGCGGGCTTACTGCACTTAGAAAAAGAAAAGGACCCTGTCGAACTGCTATTAAGGATGCCATTGGCAGAGAGAGCAGGCATAGGGAAATTAAAGGCGCTGGCCATTCCTTCATCATCAGGGAAAATGGTTCCGCTTTCTGAACTCGTGACCATCAAGGATGGCATCGAAGACAAGACCATATACCATAAGAACCTGAAAAGGGTGATCTATGTAATTGGTGACGTGGCAGGCTCACAGGAAAGTCCGGTTTATGCAATCCTGAAGATGAGCGACGTGATTAAAAAAATGAAGATTCCCGAAGGCTATGAACTGATGCAGTATTCCACTGTTCAGCCATGGCTCGAAGACAAGTACGCGATGAAATGGGATGGCGAGTGGCATATTACTTACGAGGTTTTCAGGGATCTCGGGATTGCCTTCGGGGCCGTCCTGATCCTTATATATATTCTTGTTGTGGCATGGTTCAGGAGCTTCGTCACGCCGCTCATCATAATGGCTCCTATACCCCTCACCCTCGTCGGCATCTTACCGGGGCACTGGATATTTGGCGCATTTTTCACCGCCACCTCAATGATAGGCTTTATTGCCTTGGCAGGCATTATTGTGAGAAATTCGATTCTCCTGGTCGATTTTATCGAGATGGAATGGAGGGCAAGAGGCACATTGAAAGAAGCCCTCATCAGGGCAGGCGCCGTCAGGTTCAGACCGATTGTCCTCACCGCCGCGGCGGTTGTAGTGGGTTCCTTCGTTATGATCTTTGATCCGATATTCCAGGGGCTTGCCATCGCAATGATGTTTGGTGCACTGGCTGCGACTGGTCTCACTTTAGTTGCAGTGCCGCTACTCTATTATGAGGTTTTTAGGAGAAGGACGAGCCCTGCCAAGGCAGATGAGAAGGACGAAGAAAGTGCGCAAACCATGGAGAGAGAAAGAAAAGACAAAGAAGAGCAGGGAGGTGACTAAGTATGTATATTGCAAATACTGAAAGTTGGTATCTCGAGAGGATAGTATGGTTGGTAGCCGGGATATTGAGCCTGGCAAGCGCGGTGTTGGCGTGGCTTTACAGTCCTTACTGGCTGATCCTAACGGGTCTTGTTGGCGTGAACCTGATTATCTTCGCGCTCACGGGATTCTGTCTGATGGCAAATATTTTGCATATGTGTGGAGCGAAGCCAAGATTGCAGAAGTGACGGGCGAAGTTCCTCCGTTTTGCTCGAGGACAGTCCTATCATGCGGGCTTGCTCACCTCGACCGAGGCATCGGGGTTGAATGGATTTGTCCTTACGGCAAGGGAAAAGAGATAAGGATATTTCAACTTCAAGTGTTCCATATAAGCGAGCCATTCGGAAAGCAGCAGTTCATAGCCTCTTTTTATGTCGGCAGCAATATGGGCGTAGTCAGCGGCGGGCAGCCGCGACAGATCGGCCCTGAATTCTAATTCCTGAGTAAGATGGAACACCGCCCAGAGGAGGTCTGTAAATGATTCGTGTTCAAGGAGGTTTGGGTTTTCCAAAAGACTGAGTAAGAAACCTCTCTTACCGATGAGAAAGCGTTTGAGTCCTTCTAAATCTCCCCTCTTGCAGTCAGCGTTATACCCATAATTTCTGACATAATGACCCGCATCGCTGAATTGCTGCTCAGACCAGCTGCCTTCGACAACGAGGTGTTGCCTAAGGGTCTCATGGGCGGGGTCAAACTGGGAAAGGGCCTTTAAAAGAGGAGTTCCCACTTCACTGAAGAACACACCTATCACCATATTGAGCTTTTTCAACATGTTCATTCTTTCCCTTCGCGAGAGGACCTCATTTATGATCAGCGTGACCAGCAAAACCTGGATAGGGAGGAAGGCTAAATCCTGAAACATGTAAAAAAAAGTGTCCTCCGTTCTATGAAAAATTAGCACTTGGGCAAGATAACAGAAGACAGACAACATGATCAAAGAAGTCCCCAAAAGGATGTACCATCCAAATCTCTTCATATTCGCTCGCTTTTGTAAATTGCCAGTCATATTGTCTGCTTTCATAGGGAATTATACCAGAAACGTTATCCAAGGATACTTGCCAATAGCTGCAAGGCCTTGTTTCTGCTATTATAAGTCCTGAAATCTCGTTAAAAGGCGCGAAACACGTAGGATGAATCTTACAACCTTGAGGGGCGATATTAGTTTCTGGGACGCGTTTGCGCCGTGGTATGAAAAATGGCTGTCCCGAGGCTCATACCACGGGGTTATTATTAAAGAGCTTTCCAAGATGCTCGAGCAAGGCTGGAGGGTCCTAGATATTGGTGCGGCCACGGGGGTAATCTCCATTCCGATGGCTGCGCTCGGCTGTAGCGTCAAGGCGCTTGAGCCTTCTTCTGGTATGAGGCAGCTTTTTAAAAAAAAGCTTGCCGCTCTTGAGGACATCCCTGTTGAAATAGTTTCCGAACGATGGGAAAGCTATCGACCCGATACTTCTGACCCACACGATTTGATTGTCGCATGCAATAGCCTCCATCTGACTCATGGTGGCATCAAGAGGGGGATGGAAAAGGTCTTTGGTCAGAATGCTGCATTTGTGTGCCTCGTTACCGAGATTAATCTGGACATGTTTATTGATTTTAGAGAGATTCACACAATGCAGAATGACTATGACTTCCTTTTCATCAAGGAGTTCACTCTGGACAGCAGTTTCCACTTTGAAGAGTTGGAAGAGGTTATGGAGCTTTCGATGGCCCTAAACAGACAAATCCCGGTCGAGACCGTGAACGACGCCATCGTTAATCGTAGCAGCACCGACATAGCAATATTATTATGGGAAAGAAGATAACGATGAGGGCCTTAACTGCCATGATTATGAAGTCTAAGTCAAAAAATTCATGGAAAGCGATGTGAACACCGCAAATGGCCATTAATGGACATGAGGCAGAAAGACACTCTTCATTTTCCTAAAGGAATTTTGTATCTCTGTCCTGCCAACACTTTTTTCCTGCCAGCGAGAGTTTATAGCCCCTGCACTGTCCGAGGTGAGCAAGTTTATTGGTGTTTGTGATTTAATAATAAATTGTTATTTCTTGAAAATCTCGTAAGTGATGCCAGCAAAGAGTAATTAAAGGGTGTGAAAAGACTTTTTTTAAAAAAGGCGCTTGCTGATTTAACGATAGAAGCTTTTGAGGAACGGCAGGGCCTTAGAAGATCGCTCGGCCCAATGAGTCTGGTTCTCATCGGGATAGGCGTTATTATCGGTGCGGGCATATTTGTCTTGACTGGTCACGCGGCGGCACAAATTGCGGGGCCTTCCATCGTCCTGTCCTTCATCATTGCTGGTGTGGCCTGTGCTTTTGCCGGCCTGTGCTATGCCGAATTTGCCTCGATGATACCAGTGGCGGGCAGCGCATATACTTACGCTTATGCAACATTAGGGCAGTTTATCGCCTGGATCATAGGCTGGGACCTTATCTTGGAATATACTCTAGGTGCAACAACGGTTGCGATAGGGTGGTCAGGTTATTTGGTAAGTTTTCTTAAGGACTTTGGTGTATATCTTCCTGACTCCCTTACATCACCGCCTGTCAACTTTAACCTTGAACTTCACACTTGGGTGGCCACCGGGGCACTTTTTAATCTGCCTGCCGTTGTCGTAGTCCTCCTTATTACTGTTATCCTTACGATCGGAATAAAGGAATCGGCCACCTTTAACGCGGTAATCGTAGTAGTTAAAGTAACGATAATTCTTGTCTTCATCGTGGTGGGCGCCTTCTTTATAAAGCCGGACCTCTGGCATCCTTTTATCCCGCCGAATAGGGGCCAGTTCGGCGTTTTTGGACTAAGCGGCGTTATGAGGGGTGCCGGTGTCATTTTTTTCGCTTATATTGGATTTGATGCCGTCTCAACACTTGCGCAAGAGGCCAAAAACCCACAAAAGGATATGCCAGTGGGCATTCTCGGCAGCCTCTTGGTCTGCACGGTCCTTTATGTCGGTGCTGCACTAGTATTAACTGGGGTGGTCCATTATTCGAACCTGAATGGACCGGCGCCTTTTGCAATTGCCCTGGATGCAATGAAGCTGCAGTTTTTTTCCCCATTGCTCAAGGTGGGCGCCATCGCCGGTTTGACCTCTGTCATTCTCGTCCTGCTGCTGGGCCAGACAAGGGTATTTTTCTCAATGGGCAGGGATGGCCTCTTGCCTTCATTCTTGTCGAAAATTCATCCTCGATTCAGAACCCCCTATATCATTACGATAATCATGGGAGTTGTTACGGCTATAATGGCGGCTCTTCTCCCGATAGGCATAGTAGGAGAGCTTGTGAGCATAGGAACTCTGCTTGCCTTTGTGATAGTCTGCGCTGGTGTGCTAGTGCTGAGGTACGCACATCCCAAGGCCATCAGAGCATTTAAGGCGCCTGGGGGGATGGCGACCCCCGTGCTTGGCATCTTTACGTGCCTTTATCTTATGCTGGGACTTCCCCAGGACACATGGATCAGACTTATTGTCTGGCTTGCGATAGGACTGGTGATATATTTCAGTTACGGGATCAGGAAGGCACGCCGGGGAATAGACGAGCGGCATTAAAATCCCATGGACCTATAAGGTAATGCTGAGTCGCACTTTTCATGAGAAGTTTCTAGATCTTACTCCTTCTATTTATCCTCGACCCATGCCTTCTTGACCAGGAGGGGGGTATGCAAGACAAGAGCTGGTGTTAGCGCATCAGCGGCGCGCTTGATCAAATCATTCTTCATCTTTTAACCAAATCATACAACAAACCCCCAGCTTTCCCATCAGAGTAAGAGTCTCTCTTTTAAGCGGCAACAATAGTTGAGCAATTATTTTTGCCCGCTGGAAGGCTGTTCAATATTTTCCTACTAGAATCCGGGGTGCGCAGCGTAGTTGGTATAAGAGCACTACCATTCCAGGGCTTTAAATGGGATACTAAATCTCACAGACTAGATTCTCGATCTCTTTTGAAAACGTTTCATAGTTCACCGAATAGTCAATCGGGCATTCAATAAGGACGGGCCTTTTCAGCATCAAAGCTCTTCTCAGCAACGCAGAGAGGCTATCTCCCCTCTTCACTTTTATTCCAACCGCTCCGTAGGATTTCGCGTACCGAACAAAATCAGGATTAGAGTAATCCAGGCCAAAACTCCTGAACCCCATGCTCCTTTGTTTCCACTTGATGAACCCGAAGGCGTCGTCATTGAGTATCAGGACTACGATCGGGACGTTGTAGCGAACCGCGGTCTCGAGTTCTTGGGAGTTCATCATGAAACCGCCATCTCCGACAACGGCAAGCACATGCCTCTCTGGCTTAAGCATCTTTGCGGCTATGCCTGCTGGCAGCCCAGCACCCATTGTCGCCAGCGCGTTATCAAGCAAAAAAGTGTTAGGCTTATATGTCTTATATAGCCGAGAAAACCACAACTTATAGATGCCATTATCCAGCACAATAATGTCATCTTCGGACAAGACAGAACGCACATGCCAGATAATCTCTCTGGGGGTCATGGGATATGTCATCGTGAAGTCCTGTGAAATCTTCTTGTCGAGAAACTCTCTGAAGGTTTTGAAGACCTTACTTTTTTTCTTAATGATTTTTTCTCCAAGCTGCCCCAGGGAGTTAGCGACATCTCCAATGATCTCTATGTCCGGGTTATAGTACTTGTCGACTTCGGCTTCGGCAAAATCAATATTTACTATCTTCTTGTCGAGGTGTCCGTTCCATATGTACGGCGGATATTCGACGATGTTATACCCCACTGTTATGATCAAATCCGCCCGGTCAATCGCGCAGTTGATGTAATCGCGCTTGTGCATGCCTGTTGCGAAAAGGCTGTATTCTGATGTGTCACTCAGGACGCCTTTCCCCATCTGAGTGTGTACCGCGTATATTCCTGTCTTCTGTACGAATTCCAGAATCTGCCCCGAGATCAACTTCCTGTTTGCTCCCGAAGAAAGAATGATCAAGGGATACTTCGCCCTGTTGATCAATACGGCAGCTCCGTCGACAGCTTTGGGGTCGGGCGCTGGCCTGCGAGTGTACCCTCTCTTTTGTATCAAAACACTGGTCTTGCTTGAGGCAACGTCTTCCGGAAGTTCGATATGCACTGCCCCGGGCCTTTCAGCCTCTGCAAGCTTGAACGCATTTCTCAGTATCGTCGGGATTGTACTTGGATCGATAATTGAGACGGACATTTTGGTGATTGGCCTCATCAGGCTCACGACATCAATGAGCTGAAAACGCGCCTGCCAGTTTCCCCTCATCGCCTTCTGTCCGGAGATTGAAACAATAGGTGCTCCAATCAGTTGAGCGTGTGCAACGCCAGTAACAAGATTAGTCGCTCCCGGGCCGAGAGTAGAGAAACATACGCCGGCTTTCCCAGTCAGCCTGCCATAAGTCGCGGCCATGAATGCCGCAGCCTGCTCATGGCGCGTAAGGACGAATTTAATTGTTGACTTTCTAATGGATTCAAGAAGGTCTAGGTTTTCCTCTCCTGGCAACCCGAATATATACTCAACACCCTCCTCCTCCAGTTGTTTTATGAATAAATCGGAAGCCTTCATCACAGTCACTCTCTTACGACCACGCTTTTGACGTTCACGAACTCTTTGAGACCATAATGTGATAATTCTCTGCCCAACCCAGACTTCTTTATCCCTCCAAAAGGAAGACGCGGGTCTGATTTTACCATGTCATTTATGGAGACGAATCCCGCTTCTATTTCCATGGCAATCTTCTCCGCTCTCTTGAGGTTTCTGCTCCAGATAGAGGCGCCGAGCCCAAACTTGGTTGAATTGGCCCTTCTGATTGCCTCAGCAACATTCTTTACCGGGATAATGGGCGCTATTGGACCGAACACCTCTTCAGTAAGTATTCGCATGTCCTCAGTGGCGTTCAAAACAACACAGGGCGGGAAAAAGAGACCTCTCTGGAAGGCATCCCCAAGGCGCAGGACTTCCGCACCTTTTGCTTTGGCATCTTCGAGTTGGTCGTTCAAGGAATCAAGGATTTCTCTCTTGGACAATGGACCGATGTCGGTGCTTTCATCCATGGGATCTCCTATTCTCAATGCCTTCAGTTGCTCGACAAAGCTGTTCTTAAATTGATCCAGGATCTTTTCCATGACAATGAAACGCTTAGCTGCGATACAACTCTGGCCAGCATTGATCACTCGTGCCCGTGCAGCCATCCCAGCTGTTTTTTCGATATCCGCATCGTCCAGCACAACGAAAGGGTCTGAGCCGCCGAGCTCAAGAACGACTTTCTTAATCCTCCCGCCCGCGAGCGCTCCGACCTGTTCGCCAGCCTTGTTGCTGCCGGTCAATGAAACGGCGTCAACTCTATCCATGTCGATAATCTTCATTGCGGCGGAGGCATCGATAAGCAGGGCTTTAAACACATTTTCTGGGAAACCTGCTTGCCTGAATAGTTCTTCAATGGCCACAGCGCACATGGGAACATTAGAGGCATGTTTTAACAAGCAGCAATTTCCCGCAATGATTGCTGGAATTGCGCACCTGAAGACCTGCCAAAAAGGGAAATTCCAGGGCATTATTGACAGGACAATACCCAGGGGCTGAAAGACGATATAGCTCTTTTTCGACTCTGTCTTGATCTTCTCGGGCCTGAGAAATCGTGTAGCCGTCTCCGCATAGTAGTCACAAAGCCACGCACATTTCTCAATTTCCGCAAGTGATTCCCTCACAGGCTTGCCCATTTCGCTGGTTATTATTACTGCCAACCTTTGTTTCTCTGTCCTGAGAATATCCGATAGTTTTTTGATGATGGTGGACCTTGCAGAAACTGAAGATTTCCTCCACACTGAAAAGGCATTGCGAGAATTATCGATTTGCTCTTCAATCTCCTGTTCTGTCATCTTATCAAATTCTTTGATCACCTGGTTCGTATAGGGGTTGATCGACTGTATCTTCATGTGCTCACCTCCTCCTATCTCTGCTCAATGGGTTCATAGACACAACCCATCAGCCCGCAATAATGGCCAACATACTCAGAAGAAGGCCTGTAGAGAGCCGGCTTTTCCTGAGCGTCCGCAAATTTTTCCTCGATCATATGTGCGCACCATCCAGCTATTCTGGATGCCGTAAAAACAGGGGTCATGAGGTCGGCACCGATCCCCATGATGTGATAAACAGGGGCACTGTAAAAATCACAATTGGGTCTAATTGTGGTTTTGCCCCTGACGTTGAATTCATTAACGGCGGCATCTTCGATCTGACTTGACAATCGATACCACTGCTCCTTACCGAGTTTTTTCCCGAGCCGGCAACATATGTCCTTCAAAAACCTTGCGCGTGGATCCATTGTTTTGTAAACCGCATGGCCCATGCCCATTATCCTTTTCCCCTGATCCAGCTGATTTTTCACCCAACCGGGGATATCTTTCTCTGCCTGCAGCTCCAAGAGCATCTTCATTACCTGGGCATTGGCGCCTCCATGGAGACTTCCAGAAAGTGCGCCCACGCCTGCAGCGGTCCCAGCATACATATGCGCCCTCGTTGAAACAACCTCACGGCAGGCGAAAGTGGAGGCGTTGAATGTGTGCTCGGCATGCAATATCAGGCAGGTGTCAAAATCGTGCTCGATCTCAGGGTCAGGCCTCATGCCGGTTAGTTGCAGTAGAAAGTTGCCGGCATGTGACAATGAATCGTCGTGCGGAATGATGTCAAGTCCTGTCCTCGTCCTGTGCCACGAGGCTATCAACGCGGGCATCCGTGCAATGAGCCGGATAGCCATTGAGATGTTCGCATCCCTTGTCTCCTGTGCCAAGTCAGGGTCGACTATGGCGAGAAGGGGTATGGACGCCTGAATGACATCCATGGGATGCGCATGCGTTGGCCATGCTTTGAAGCTGTCGTAAATGAATGGCGGGAGCTGTCTGGCCTCGACAAGTCGGACTTTAAAGGCCTTAATCTGTTCTTCATTGGGCAGGGTGCCATGCAGAAGAAGGTAGGCGGTTTCCTCGAATGTGGACTTCAGCGCAAGTTCCTCGATCCTGTACCCGCGGTAGACAAGAATACCGTTCTCCCCATCGACATAGCCTATTTTGGTATCTGCGACGGTTACTCCACGCAATCCCGTATTCTTCAGTCTCACTGTCTCAGTCATAAATGCCTCCTTCAAGGGTTTGTATAGTCTCACCTACCATAAGTCTTGGCCGGGATCGTATGGACATGGTCTGCACGTGTTGTTGCTTATGAACGTGACAACTCGGTTCTTACGAAATTCAGGGTTCCACCGGCTAACAGGTGGTTGCGTTGCCGTCCGGACACGTCCAGTAAAGTAATGATAATACGTCCGTTCACCTGAACAGGGATCTCCAGGTCACCTCTTTCAACATGCCTTCTCACATTGGGGAATATGACTTTCAACCCTTTGCTAAAATGGTCGTAGTCAGTTGGGTCTTTGAAAGTCAGCGGGAGGATGCCGAAATTGCAGAGATTAGACTTATGTATCCGAGCAAAGCTCTTGACAATCTTCGCGCACACGCCTAGGTAACGAGGAGCAAGTGCGGCATGTTCACGACTGGAACCCTGTCCGTAATTCTCCCCCCCGATTACTATTGCGGTGCCGCTTTTTCTGCATTCCTTGGCAAAATCGGGGTCGACCTGATAAAAAACGTATTCGCTGATTGCCTCAATATTGGAACGGAGGGGCAATACTTTATTGCCTGCTGGCATAATTGTATCTGTGGAAATGTTGTCTCCCACCATCAGCACTACTGCGGCGGTCATCGTTTCTGGAAGCGCCGCAAGTTCCTGCAGCGGTTTAATGTTGGGTCCCCGAACCACTGTTGTCTTCCGCAGTTCGTCTGACGGCGGGATGATGGAAGATTCATCGGTAAGATATCTCTCGGGCTCCTTGACCCGTGGATAGTCCATCTCTTTGGATAGGTCCCTTGGGTCTGAGATGATCCCTTTAAGGGCCGCCGCTGCAACAGTTTCCGGGGAGCAGAGATAGACCCTGTCATCCTTTGTTCCTGACCGGCCCGGAAAATTGCGTGGCATTGTACGGAGGCTCACTTGTCCTGTTCCGGGTGCCTGACCCATACCGATGCAGCCCAGACAGCCAGGTTCATGAATGCGCGCTCCTGCCTGGAGCAGAGAAATGAGACCGCCCTGAGCAGCGATATTTTCTATCACCTCTCTGCTGCCGGGATTTACGTTGAATTCGGTCTCAGCATGGCAATGGCGTCCTTGCACGATCTTGGCTACCACCATCAGATCTCTGAATGACGAGTTCACGCTGCTTCCGAGGATGACCTGATCTACCTTAATCCCTGCTACTTGTCGCACCGGCACCACATTGCCAGGAGAAGAGGGCAGTGCGATGAGCGGTTCAAGACTGGAGAGATCGATTTCATCGTAGTGGTCATACTCTGCGTCTTCGTCGGCTATGAGTTCTGCCCAGGCACGGCCGCGGCCCTGTGCCATAAGGTACTCACGGGTTTTTTCATCGGAAGGAAAGATTGAACTGGTGGCTCCCAGTTCAGTGCCCATGTTGCCGATGGTTTCCCTGTCTGTAGCAGAGAGGTTCTTGACCCCTGGTCCGTAGTATTCAACAACCTTCCCGACACACCCCTTCACATCATAACGGCGGAGCATCTCGAGTATGACATCTTTGGCACTTACCCAATCCGGCAGCCTTCCCGTAAGTCTGATCCCGAGAACTTCTGGGCAAGGAAGATAATAGGGTAGTCCGGCCATGGCAAGAGCTACATCAAGGCCTCCCGCCCCTATGCCGAGCATCGAGACGCCTCCGGCTCCTGGCGTATGGCTATCTGCGCCCAACAATGTCTTCCCTGGAACGCCAAAACGCTCCAGATGGATCTGGTGTGATACTCCGTTGCCAGGGCGACTGAAATGCAGGCCGTAGTGAGCGCAGGCAGTCTGAAGGTATTTGTGGTCATCGGCATTTCTAAAATCCGTCTGTAGAAGGTTGTGGTCAACATACTGTGCAGCAAGTTCCACTTTCACCTTTTCAATCCCTAGCGCTTCGAATTCCAGCATTGCCAAGGTGCCGGTTGCATCTTGCAGCAGTGTATGATCTATCCTAATACCGATCTCCTTGCCGGAGCTAAGCTCGCCCTCTAAAAGATGAGCGGCAAGGATTTTCTTGGTGAGATTCATGCGCACTGTTCACCTCCGCAGCTTTTCTTTAAAAAAGGTTCTTTGCTCGGGACCTTCAATATGTTCATTCAGAGAATGAAATCTTTTTTTAATTATATTCTATAACACGATAAAAGGCGAAACTGACCGAAAGACTTGCCTCAAGCTACTAGCTGAGGGGGTGTCTGTCTTTGATGGAAATACTGTATATTGATGGTACGATCAAGAAATAATTCACGGATTTAGAAAGCAGAGGGATGGACTGACATCAGCGTCATTCGCGTTTGCGACACGACTTGACACGGCCAATTGTTCTCATTACCTTAGATCAAGTAGCTTCCCTCCAGACCGTTAGGCAAAATACCAAGGGATTTCAGTACAGTGCCGCCAACATCGATGATATTTGGACTCTTGCACTGGATCTTCTCATTGATGAAGAACGCGGCGTTTTCCCATGTATGTCCTCCGGTCAATGGACTTCTGCCGCTGATTTTATCAGCAGATAGAGAGCTTTTTAAGTCGTAACCTTCGTGCGGCAATATGACGAGATCGGGAGCATCGTCAAAGTATGCTCCTCGGTAGAGGTCCTTTTTGTAGAAGATGCTCCGGATGACTTTATTTCCCTCCAGCTCCAGGGAGACCAGGTCCCTGGCAACAGCATTTACGATCTCTTCATACCTATCCTGTTGCACGCTGCCATGAGCATATTTATCCTTAAGATGTATATAAATTCTTGCCGGACTTAACGCAAAAGCGAGAGATCCGCTGGCCATGTCCTGAAAGGATTCAGGCTTGGATTTGATGAATCTCAAATATCCCTTTTCTTGTAAAAAGACGTTGAGGTGAACCTCCTTCTTTATAGAGGTGAAGCCGTGATCAGACAAGATTATAAGAGACATGTTTTGACGCATTCTTTCGTGAATGCTGCCTATGAATCTATCCAGTTCTGCGTAAAAGTTCAAGAAAAAGTCATGTTTTGAATGAGAATCGTCTTCCATGGCATCCCAGAGATAATGATGCAGTCTGTCCGTTTCTGTCACCACAGCAATAAAGAGATCCCAGTGTTCCGAATCAAATAAGTGAAGGATCGCTTTTTTTCTTTTTCTGAAAGTATGAAGCAGGTCATCGGTGAAGTCGTCCAATGACTTTGTCGCTTTGCCGGCGTCAACATCAATCACGTAATCAATATTACTCAGATATTGGAATAATTCTCCGGGATATGAAGCTTTCTTAAGATCGAGAGCTACGAATCCCGAAACCATCATGCCATAAAGCGGGCGGGCCGGGTATGTAGAAGGTACGTTTAGAACTATACTTCTTTTCCCGTTCTCTCCGGCTAATTCCCAGATAGTTTTGCTTCTAAGGTCATTAAAGTTGGGGAATTTCCAGGAATAGGTGTCTTTATTGATCTCCGTGAATCCGAAGATTGAGTGTCTTCCGGGATTTACGCCGGTCATAAAAGTGCTCCACGCGGTAGAAGATACTTCCGGCAGGGATGATGTCATACTGCAAAGCGTTCCCTCTTCTCCGAGCCTTGCAAGATTGGGCATTATTCCATCCAGAATGAATCGCTGGAGCAAAGAATAGGGGACACCGTCAAGGCCAAGGACTATGGCCTTTTTCATGCCGTGAGAAGACAATTTATCCGCCATCGTTTACCTTGTCCAGTATTTTCTTGAAATAAGACTATGCGATGAATGTTCAAATAATGATTAAGGATGAGCATCTTTTTCCAATAACGAGAGAACCCGCCAGTTCCGCAATGGAATGCGGCATGTTCAGAATCTATAATTCCCCGCTCATCAACCCCTCGCGGATCAGATATTTCATTATATGGTCTGCGCTCTCGGCGACAGTCAATGTATCTGTTTCGATCACAATCTCAGGGTCTTCGGGCACCTCATATGGATCGTCAATGCCTGTGAACCCCCTTAGTTCACCCGAGAGAGCTTTTTTGTATAGGCCCTTGGGATCTCTCTGAACACACACATCCAATGGACACTTCAAATAGACTTCTATGAATTCAGACTCCTCTACTATTTTTCTGGCCATCAGACGATCAACCTTGTAAGGAGATATGAAGGAACAGATAACGATGATGCCTGCATCCATAAACAGCTTTGCTACTTCAGCGATCCGTCGTATATTTTCCTCCCTCCCGTCCCTTGAAAAATCCAGATCCTTATTAAGTCCATGTCGCAGATTGTCGCCATCAAGCATATATGTATGGATTCTTAATTCATTCAGACGCTTATCAAGTTCTCTTGAAACAGTCGTCTTGCCGGAAGCCGAAAGTCCCGTCAACCAGATTATAGTTGAACTATGACCCTTAATTTTTCTCCTGTCCTCCTTTAATATTTTCGACTCCTGCCAGTAGATTTTCCTGTGAGTAGGCTCAATAGACATTCTTACACATCCTCCTTAGCGAAAAAATCGGGCAGATTTTATAAGTAGCCCAATTGTTTCAATTGCATCTCTATGATATTATTATCAGCGGCTGTTTCCAGCGAAAAATCGTCCACTGACCTCTCTCTTTGTTGTCTATAGAGCGAATCGTCGACTGTTTCTGCCATCCTTGCAATGTTCAAATCCTGCTTCAGAAAATTTTTTATGTGGCTGACAGTTGCCCGAGTATTGAATACTACCTCAGTATAATCAACGTGCAGTGTCTCGAGGCAATCCTTCTGACAAAGCCATTTCTCCAACGCTCTAAGATGCTCAATATAAGTGGCCTTTAATTCACTATCCAAAAAGGAGTTCTGTTGCTGGAGCCTTTCCGCCATCTTTCTTTGAGAGGCTACTATTTCATCCAGATCTCTCCTCATAAAAACTATCTTATAATTATAGCCTTCATTCTGCGGGACATAATACAATAATGGTGAAACTATTTTAATTGCCTTGCCTCGCGCAGCACCCATCCAAGAATTATCTTGTTCGAGCTCTTTCACTTTCTCATATTCATAATATCCTCCGGGATTGTCCTCATCTGCCTCCCTAATGTTATCAACAATTACGGACATCCCACCCGCTTCCAATATCCTCATCATCAATGAAGTGCCTGAACGAGGCAGTCCTGACACAATTGTGATGACCGTAGTTACATCCTCCCCGCTTAGAAAGTCTGACATTAAAAATAGCCTCCCGAAAATATTAGTCCCATGAAAAAGTAAACCTCTCGGAGTTTCCGATTGAATATGGAAGCGCGTCTTCCATCGATGGATTGCCCCTGCGTTACTTATACCACAACAAGGGGCACTGCCTGTGGAGATAAGTCACTGCAGCGCCAAAGAAGTTTATTTGGATCGCTTAATCTGCTCTCCACAACAAATAATATCACAGAAATCAACGCAGCTGCAAACTTGATCGATTGATGTGACAAGACCGTAAATAGAGCATTTTTCAACCGCTACCCTTCTTGAGTCCATCCGCCTCTCAGGCGTCGTCTTCTTTGCGCTGTCTTGCCGTTTAGAAACTTTTAAGACGCCGGGGATCTTTTTTTCTCTGACATCGTTTCCCTGTCCCGCCAAATAAACCTTATAAAAAAATATAACACATTTTGGGCCCATTCTTTAAGCTGACGATCCAAAAAAAGTCAGTGCCAAGACCCTTAGGTTGAGATTGTGGCGGCACAGTTAATTGCCTGAATGCCGCAGATAGATTGATTTGCAAGTCGGCCCCTATTATGATAAAGTGGAGTCGTAAGATATCGATGACTGAGAACATGGAAAATTACAAACTCGTTCGTCCCGAACATCTTAATCATTTTGGGTATTTATTCGGTGGAAATCTTCTCAAATGGGTTGATGAGGTAGCATGGATTGCTGCGAGCTTAGATTTTCCAGGATGCGAATTTGTTACTATTGGAATGGATAAGGTGGAATTTAGAAGAAGCGTAAAAGAGGGCGCTATCCTAAAGTTCTCAGTAAAAAAGTTAAAAACTGGCAATACCTCGGCGCAATATACGGTCAACGTTTTTGAACAGAACATTAAAACAGGCGACGCAAAGAATGTATTTTGCACAAATATAACCTTTGTTTGTCTAGATGCCCACGGTAAAAAGACGAAGATACCTGAACAATGATTGTTGTGACATCCTCCACCGCTGAGCAGCAGGCATAGTCGAGCTGAGGAGGTCACCGCATGGCCCTCAGAGAAAGTGGGACATGCATGAGTATTCGATTAGTCAACTACCCCGCCCTAAAGGGCGGAGCTTGTGAGAGCTCGGTTGACCAGGCTCAGTGAGGTTAGTATGAACCACTACGTTACTGGCGAATACATAGGCACCCCGGGATGCTCGCCAGTCCCGGGCTCTGCGGCGGACAGTTAAACAGGCGTAAGGGTATAAAGCCAGTGCTGTCTGCACACAAACCGCCGGATAACATTGCCAAGGCACACATTACCCGCGCAAGCGGAGATTAAAGGAGTAGTTCGATGACTGAACAACGTGTCTTAGTTGTAAGCACCGCAAGACAACAGCTCATGCCATGTACCCCTGCAAGGGCGCGTTTGCTGTTGAAAGACAAGAAGGCTGCCGTACTCAGGATGTATCCTTTTACGATCATACTGAAAGAACGCGCCGAAGGTGACCTCCAACCAGTTGAATTCAAGACTGACCCCGGCAGCAAAACGACAGGCATTGCCCTCATCGCCGATTATGCAAAACGCGGCAGGACAGTCGTTTTTGCCGTAGAACTTCAACACAGAGGACAGCGTATTAAGGATGCGTTGGATTCAAGACGCGCTATACGCAGAGGCAGGCGTAATCGCAATACAAGATATCGCCCGTCGCGATTTAACAACCGCACAAGACCTCAGGGATGGCTGCCACCGTCTCTTATGTCCCGCGTTCACAATGTCACCGCCTGGGCTAAAAGGCTCCAGCGGTTCGCTCCTTTGTCCCAGGTTGCAGTCGAAACAGTCCGCTTCGACACACAGCTTATGGCCAATCCAGAAATTTCCGGCATCGAGTACCAGCAAGGCACCCTCACTGGATACGAAATACGTGAATATCTGCTTGAGAAGTGGGGCCGTAAGTGCGCTTACTGCGGCAAAGAGGGTGTACCTCTGGAAATCGAGCACATCGTTGCACGCACTCGCAGCGGCAGTAACCGCATATCGAATCTTACGCTGTCCTGCAATCCGTGCAATGTCAAGAAAGGAACTCGGACCGCTGCTGAGTTTGGACATCCCGAACTGCAGGCGCAAGCACAGAGGCCGCTCAAAGACGCTGCGGCTCTCAATGCTACCCGCCACGCTACTGGGAATGCTCTCAAGACACTGGGGTTGCCTGTGTCATTTTGCACGGGCGGCAGGACCAAGTTCAACCGTGCTCAGCAAGGCTATCCAAAGGCCCACTGGATAGACGCCGCTTGCGCAGGTGAGTCGGGAACTCAAGTACAACTTGATCCCACTATGCCGGTGCTGTTGGTCAAATCCTGCGGTCATGGCTCCAGACAAATGTGCAGGGTCGACAAGCACGGCTTTCCCCGCACATCCCCCAAGGGCGACCGTGTTGTCAAAGGCTTCCGCTCCGGGGATATCGTAAAAGCCGTGGTTCCTGCCGGCGTCAGGCAAGGCAGTTATACTGGCAGGGTCGCGGTGAGAAGCAGAGGTTTGTTCAATATCGCAACCGGCGCCGGTGTCATCACTGATGTCAGCTACAAACATTGCTCTGTGCTTCACAGGGCAGACGGATTCAACTATAAACAAAACGTGGCGCTCCTCCTCCCCGCCCTGAAGGA
>JBKQMP010000188.1:0-19310 GCA_052146665.1 Dissulfurispiraceae bacterium | reverse complement strand
TCCTCTATTTCGGGATATAGGCATTTAATCCTATCGTAAGAGGTTTTCCATTTACTGTCAGAGCGGTTCTCATATTGCCTCTGGTGCTGGCAACCACAAGAGTCTTCCCTGATGAACTCGGCACAGGATCTTCGAGATCGCAGGTAATAATGAGCTTGCTCCCTTCGATTTTTACTTCAATTGCCATGATGTCTTCCCTCCTGAGAATAATATGTCGATAAAGTATACACGATTCTGATCAAGATATATCCTATTGAGAGTTTTCTTCCTGGACTCCGCACCAATTAGGGTTTCCTGAACCTGTCTCTTTCCGTTTGTACTGCGCACGTTAGGAAGATGAGAGCTAACGCTCATTCCTCCCCATAGTCGACGGAAATGTCTTCACCGTGAACAGATAGATTGCGTTCGGACACATGCAAGAGGTCATCTTAAATCCTTCCTGCATCAGTTCCATCAATAAAGAAATTCTTCAGATTACACTTGTATGTTAACCGATAGCGTAAATCCTCCTCATTATTTCTGATTGCAAAGAGAATTAAGCTGTGTCAAAATTAACGTATTGTATGACACGGTTTTTTAACAATTCTTTTATCTTGTTAGTGGCCCTGCTATTCGTATTGGGAGTGGTCATACCATCCTTGGCAGCTAAAGAAACCAAACGGGTCCTCATTCTCTACAGCCAGGAGAAGGGGCACCCGGCTCGGACGAGTTCAGTTCTGGGGATTACAAATCGACATTCCTGAGCGCAAGCAGGCGGAACAACAAATTCTTCCCTATCAGGAGCCTATCCTGGAGAAAATTGAAACATGAGTTGGGTCACTGTCATCTGGTCCATGGTTGCCTCCGCCTGTCTGACGCTGGCGGCGGTGCATTTGCTGGTCTGGTGCAATAAGCGCACGGCATGGGCCAGCCTGCTCTTTTCCTTGTCAGCGACGGCGACGGCCGCCTTGGCGGGCTGTGAGTTGTGGATCATGCGGGCGAAGACAGCCGGTGAGTTCGGCATGATCCTTCGGTGGGGCCATGTGCCGTTTTGGGTGTTGCTCATCTCGCTGGTTGGGTTTACACTGATTTACATGCGGGCAGGGCGATTGTGGCTTGCATGGACGATCTGTGGGTTTCGCACGCTGTCGCTCATCCTCAATTTCGTCTTTACGCCGAATATCAATTACCGGGAGATTACCGCTCTGCGGCACGTCCGGCTCCTCGGCGAATCCGTCTCTGTCGTTGAGGGCATACCCAATCCCTGGATGCTGGTCGGTCAGACGAGTCTGCTGTTGTTCCTGGTCTTCCTCGTGGATGTTACAATTACGATGCGGCGGCGGCGCGAACGGCCGTCGCTACTGATACTGAGCAGCAGCATGGCGTTCTTCATCGCGGCGAGCATGGGACAGTTTGTGCTTGCGTTCTGGGGAATTAGCCCCGCGCTGCTGACTCCCAGCTTGTTCTTTCTGGGCGTCGTGGCGGTGATGGGTAGCGAATTGACCCGTGACACGCTCCGGGTCGCTCAGTTGTCTGACGAGCTTTACAAAAAGGAAGAGTGGTTGGATCTGGCGGCGGATTCAGCAGGGGTGGGGCTATGGTTATGGGATTTTAAAACCAACGTCATCTGGGCTACAGAAAGAGCCCGTTTGTTGTACGGTTTTTTGTTGGACGAACTGATACCCTTTGAGAAATTTCTTTCTAGGCTGCACCCCGACGATCAGGATTGGGTTGTCCAAGCCTCACAGAAGTGCATCCAAGAAGGAGCTGATTTCCGTTATGACTACCGTATTATGCTGTGTGATGGAAGCATCCGATGGATGAGGGTTCTGGCCAAAACGTTCTTAATGCCTACTGGTGCGCCGGAGGGGATGACGGGCGTGTCGATCGATATCACCGAGCGCAGACAAATGGAAATGGAACTCCAGCAAAAGCGCAACGAGCTAACTCACGTTACCCGCGTCTCCACGATGGGAGAACTGGCCGCCACGCTCGCGCACGAATTGAACCAGCCGTTGGGCGCCATCCTCCGCAATGCCGAGGCGGCGGAGCTTTTTCTGGAGGCATCCTCACCGGACCTGGAGGAAGTGCGCGCTATTCTGGCGGATATCCGCAAGGACGATCAGCGTGCAGGCGCGGTGATCGACCGGATGCGTTCCCTGCTGAAGCGGCGCGAAGTTGAATACAGCCTGCTCGATTTGAACCTGTTGGCCGGTCGACCCTGCCTTTATGCATGGAACAATAGAGACGTTGATTAATAGCATTATAGACCAGAGGGCAAAAGGGGATCCCGCAGTAGAGAAACTCATTAAAGTTAAGTTGCTTTTGAAAGGGATTGATCCTAGCAAGTTTTCCGGTGATTCCGCCGATGATCCCACCATCATCGATAAACTTAATCAGGCAGTAGCTGATTTCGAGGTTTGACTTTAAAAAAAAGTTGCAGGGAGATTAATTAATTGAATATTGTAACCGCCTATTCCACAAAGGGAACTGTTGAAGAAGTTGTTCAGGATATAAAAAATCAATTAGCTGATTTTCAGCTGAGAATGCTGCTTTACTTTGCCTCTTCAAATTTTGAGCCTAAGACACTAAGCCTGAAAATGAAACAGGCGCTGCCTTCAGACCATCAGTTCGGTTGTACCACGGCAGGCGAGATTGTGAATGGACTGATGCTGAAGAACTCTGTTGTTGCGATGGCATTCAATCAAAAGGTAATTAGTGATGTCGCGGTTGAAGTGATCGAAAATCTTAAACAGGGAATTGATGTTAAGAAAGCTGCCGCTTCTTTTGAAGCTCATTTTAAGGAGCCGCTGTCAGCCATGAGTATCAGGAAGTATGTAGGCATCATCCTGATTGACGGGCTTAGCTTTTCCGAGGAAAAATTAATGGATAAAGTGGGTAATCTTACAAACGTCATTTTTATCGGCGGCTCGGCAAGTGATGACCTTAAATTCTCAGCGACTCATGTATTCGCAAATGGAAAGGCTTATTCAAATGCCGCAGTGCTGGCTCTTGCAAAACCCGGAGTTGCTTTTGATTTCATTAAGACTCAAAGCTTTTGCACCCTGCCTAAAAAGCTAGTAGCTACAAAAGTGAATGAGGCGGAAAGAACTGTCATAGAGTTTAATAATAAACCTGCCGCCACTGCTTACGCAGAAGCGATAGGCTCTTCTGTAGCCGATGCAACGAAACGCTTCATGCACAATCCTGTCGGCTTAATGATGGAGAATGAACCGTACGTCCGCAGCCCGCAGCGGATAGACAACGGAAAAATGGTATTTTACTGCAATATCAAAGAAGGAATGGAGCTGTCAGTACTTGAATCAACAGATATAGTCCGGGATACCAGACAAGCTGTTGAAAAAAAGGCCAAGGAGCTCGGTACGATTTCCGGCATTATAAACTTTCAGTGTATTCTGAGGACGCTCGAACTCGAACAAAAGAATCAGACTGAGGAATATGGAAAGATTTTCAGCGAAATTCCGACTGTGGGTTTCAGCACATACGGAGAGGACTTCATTGGACACGTCAACCAGACATCGACTATGCTCGTTTTCAGATAGGGGGGATTGTCCCCAAGATTTCCTGAGAATGTCCTCGTGAAAGCCGCTCAGAAAATCAGAACCGGTGCAAACGATAACCGCCGTTGAGAAGATGGCGGCGTTTTCCGAAATCTCCTGAGAGCGGACTTCTGGATGCTCTTGAAGAAGAGACTCTTTATTGCTGGTGGAATGTTTCATTTTTGGCGAGAAAGTTCTCGGTGCTCAGTGTAGGGAGCAGGTGAGATTTTCCCGGAACGACTCAAAATATCTCTTTCAGCCACAAAGTCACGTCTCAGAAGTAGCGGAATGCTTCACGATTTGCAGATGAAAGAAACGATTCTCAGAAAATCCATGTCCGGTGTGACTCCACCACGGTGTGACTCCAACCTTGACATCATCATGGCAAAAGGGGTTCGGTGAGAGTGCGTCGGGTGCACATGGCAAAAATCTCTCGATAAAATGCTCTGCTGCTTTTTAAGGTCTCGCGGATAAATGTTACAACCGGCATTTCACACCAGAGAAATGGAATTACCTAAGAACCCATACCAAGAGGGAGTCAACTTGGCGTCTCTGGACGTCGCGCACTTCGGGACGAACTACGCCGTTCTGAATGATTGCAGGATATGTCGACTCCTGTGAGCATCAGAAAAGGCGAATTTAACTGTTTCTTTGGGCACTTATCAATTTGCAGAGCCGCAGGCTTTGCGGAGTAGCAGGGTGAACTAAGAACTCAGCGAGAATCTCGATGAATCAAGGGTTCACCGACTTATCGACACTTTTGTGAAACCGCTATTCTGTCAAGAGTACGATCCGAATAAAACACCATCAATAAAACCTGATGACGAGGAGTCCAGCCACTACTGCGCAAAAAGCTGAGAATGAAAATAGTATCGGTTTTGGGATTGTCCAATCTTGGCATGCAGCTCTTTTATCTCCGACTCATGCGCGGCATCTTTGCGATCCGCCTTGCCCGCAAATACATTCGTAAGCCCCTCGATCGCCTTTTTCTTCCACTCGCTTACCTGATCTGGATGGATGTTAAACCGTGCAGCGATCTCCGCGATGGTCGCCTCTTCCTTGAGCGCTTCACGCGCCACTTTTGCCTTGAACTCTGCTGCATACCGTTTCCTCTTCGTCTTGCTCATCTCGGTGACTCCCCTTTCGTTCATCGTATATTTTACACCTTATACGACTGTCCGAATTCCGGGGTCCACCTCTCCCTCACCAAGGATACGGGTAGCCCTTCGCAAGAACCTTCTCCAAGGCGTCGTCGTGCCCGTATATGTCGTCGTAGAAGTGAACGACGCCGTCTTCCAGCACTATCACGGTGGCATAGACGATAAAGACCGGAATCGGGTGCGCGAGATTCACCTGCTGAGTCGCGGTGCCATTCATGGCCGCGCGAATACGGTCCGGGGTCCAGTCGGGATTGTCGCGCAAGACCCATGCTGCCAGATCGGCGGGCTTTTCCAGCCGGATACAGCCGTGGCTGAAATCACGCCGGGACTTCTCGAAGAATTCTGTGGCCGGAGTATCGTGCATATACACGTTGTAGCTGTTTGGGAAAACAAATTTTACCAGTCCAAGCGCGTTCTTTGGGCCCGGCTTTTGCCGGATAAAAAGCTTGCCGGCGCGGATTTGTCCGAGTGTCTCGAGCGTGACCGTCCCGGTCGAGACGACGTTCCGCTTGCTGTCCACAACTTCGAATCCCTTATTCGCGAGGTTATCGGGATCGTGAACAATGTGCGGCACCATCTCCGCCCTCGTAATGGAAGGGGGCACCTCCCAATAGGGACGGAAGACAACATACTTCATCATGTCGCTAAACACCGGGGTGTTGTGGTGCCCGTAGGCTTTTCCGACCACGATCTTCATCGTCACTTCGCTTTTGAAGTCTTTATCAACGGCACGCAGACGGAACTCGGGGATGTTCACCACGATGAGTGCTTTTTGATACACGTCAGGCAACCAGCGCCATCGCTCAAGCGTGAGCTGCATTTGCCGAACTCGGCGGCTCAAAGGAACTTTCAAATCAGCCAGGGTTTGAGCGTCAAGTCGTCCATTCGGATCCCGGCCAAGCCTACGCTGAAAGTTCTTCACAGCGTCCACCAGCGCACCTGCGTAGATCGATTGATCAGCCGGAACGTTGGCATCAGCCGGAAGGTCGCCGAGCAACCGCAGCAGTCGCGTGAGCCGTGTCACGCCGGGATAGGTGTCGCCCGGCACAATCGCTTTCTTTACGGCAGGGAGTTGCTCCCCATCATCTTTCTTCGCAAGCTCGAGATACGTTTGCAGGGCTTGAATCGTGCGCCGGTAACCGGGATAGGGCGGCTCCACTTGCGCAAGGACGCCGGCAACGTCGCCCGCACCGACAACGTGGTCTTTGAGAAATTCGGCCAGATCGTATTTCTTGGATTCATCATCAAGAGCGAAGGCAAGGTGCTTCGGATTTACCTTGCCAATGTGGAGGTCGGAGATATACCTCATCACGCAAACCGTGAGGGCGAGATCGAATTTCACAGCATCCGCCTCGGTCGGCTGCCGCGTCGCAGGTTTGAGTTTTGCTAAGCGATCGTTCCACCGGGATCCGTCATAGTCTTCCGCGGAGAGCCCCTTTTGGTCGGCCTTGAGCAACAGCGCGATTACCTGCCGCGCCTGTGCTGTCGGCTCCATTCCCTTGACCCACCACAATGAATCACCGTTTAACTCGTAGAATTTCTTCACGTGCTTGCTGTAATCGCTGAAATCTGGCCAACGCAAATCGGAGAAACTGCCACGGCGAATGGCGGTGCTCAGCCAGGTTTGATCTTCGGAGCTGAGATCCATCGCACTCGCACCTGTAGTAATGGAAGTTGCAAACTGACTCTCAGCAGAGCTCGCTGAGCAGCATCCAGATCCACAAAACAGTGCGATCAACACCAGGGGCGCTGAAAGCAGAGGGCCCCACCCCAAAATCGTTAGTTGTTTCACTGAAAAGCCTTGGGATTGGCGTCCGTCGCGAGGTAGAAGCGGTCCAGATCGTTGAGCACCGTGATGTCGAAGGGCGTGGTGATGGTGCCATCTTCCTTGTAGCCGCGGAACACCAACTCATCTGCAACTTTCTTCTCAGTTGCTGCCATCATTCTTCTCCTTTATTCTTAACACACCTTTAAGGATATCCTATGATCTAATAAACATTCGTAAAATTGCCCTGAATGGCACATTAGAAATCGCGCTATAACCTGTGAACGGATGATCCAGAATGTAGATAGGGAATAGTACCATAGAATTCATAATCGTACAAACTGAAGTCATAGTACACTGCTAGTTGCCTGCGCATTTCTCATGCCGCATATTTTAATATATATCTGCCTGTCCCTGCCGGACTACTTCACAAGAGGCACTTCCTTGGCCGGTTGGAACTCAACGATCGCCTCGATCTTGTTCGTTATCTGGTAATACCGTGCGACTTTTTTTGCAGGCAGTATCTTGCCAAACTTCGGCAGATACTCCACCTTAAGGTCTACCCTTTATTTTTCTATGGCCAGGTACTCCTTTAGTATCGTATCCGCTTCTTCGTTTGAGAGGGTATCGTAAACATTCATGTAGTGATTGAGGATTTCGACAGTACGATCATTGAGCTGTTGCTTAGCCCGCTGGAACTCGTTGTATACCGGCCAGAATGCCTTGCCCTCGTCATCTGTGAACTCCATATTGTTAAAAATGATCGTCGCTTTTTGCAGCCGGAAAAACGATTTAACCAGTTCCTCCTCGTTAGACTAAGTCCGGGCTAACAGTCGAGCCGCCGCGTGGTTTGAAGAACGTCGGACAATTGATGCATATATGAGTGACTATGAGCTAATCGACTCTCCGCTCACACCGTTCACGCGTATCGCATCCTTCGCCGACGTGTTTAATTTAAAATGGTACCTCTTTTGATTAAGGAAACCAATTAGCATTTAAAAACATCTTGATCATATTGTAACTGAGGATTTCCCATTGTACCCAGTCGAATATTCAGGAGACTCCCAACGATTGTTACTGTGAGAAGGTGTGACAACTTCGCTCTGCATTAACACTTTACGCTATTGTCCTAACTTTGGAAGCCATCTCTGTTTAGTCTCTATCTTAGAAATATTAGGGGATGATATACCGCTAGAATGCTGCTTTCCCTTAAGATACAGTAGCTTGTCTTTGGGTTATTGAGCTGGAGAGGAAGCATGAAGAACCTGAACTTGTACCCTAAAAAGTTTTGTAGAGCGTCACTACCGCCCCGCCAGCATTTATCTTATTATTCAATTCGTTGCCAAACTATTATGTAAAGAAGTACCGTCCCCAAATTCGAAAAAGAACTGAATTTGCGGACCTATTAGAAAGCCGGCTGTTACTTGCCCGCAATTCCAATTCACCGCTGCTTTTCGAATCCCGTCAAGCATGCAAAGCTCGAAGTGACCAAAGCATTACGGGAAGGGGATGAGTCGGATTCTCCCCGAAACATGGACGGAGAGGTACCTCCTCTTCTGGAAATAGTCAAGACTTTTCATGATATTTTCTGTTAAAGCTGTGATGGTTGTGGTGTTACTTCAACTTTTCCCCGATAGTGAGTCTTCCCTCTCCGGCCACACCCACGCTAATATCAGCGCCACCCCAAGTCCGACGGTCACTTCAGCGAACCGATGAAAGGCGATTCGCCATGCAGAACCCGTTCGTGGCACCAACAGCACAATGGCCAGCGTAACGCCCCCGAAGCGATATGCGCTTCGATCCGAACGCGCCACGGCGCAAAGCAGCCCCAGGATGAACACGCAAGTACCGAATACAAGCACGTGCGGCCCGAAGTGACTCGCAACAATCGCACCAACTAACGCTCCAAGCGCCGTTCCGACGAATCGCTGCCAGGAAACGGTGAACGCTGTACCCAGCGATGACTGCGTGATCACGAGAGTCGTAATCGGCGCCCAGTATGCTTCCGGCAGCTGCAATAACCGTGCTACCAGCAACGAAGCCACAGCCGCCACTGCCGTCCGTGTGGAGTGCACAACAACCGGCCACCCCACCCACTTGACTCTATCGCTCGCCATTACATCTCACCTCATTTTTTATGTCGCATGCGTCTTTTTGTGAATTATAGGGGCAAAGAATAGGGGTGTCAATGAAAAGGTGCATGGCTTGCGAACGCATGCGACATAACTTACAGAATAATTATACGGGGGTGTATACCGTGCCTTTCCCTCGGAAATCTTCACTGTTGCATCTTCTTGAAACGTGTTGTGTAGCAGGGGGGACTCGATAAAACGGCTATGCATGGTACGGGACGAAAATCGAAGCGAATGCATAAAGGGACGAAGACGCGAGATTTTTTCCCTGAACTCATCATCTCTGAAATCTGATATAATTCTATTTAGCACAAGAGGTAATTGACAAAGGAGGATTACTGTGTCATCAGCTTTAAGAGTACAATTTATATTCGTCGCTTTAATAATACTTATAGGGATATGGTTAACAGGTTTTGATAAGGTTCATTGGTTCCTTTACGTTCCTGTTATTGTATTGACTTTTTCAGGAATAACAGGATTTTGCCCTGGGCTTATATTTTGGCAAAAAATCGGACTCAAATGATATACCTTTGACTTCTTCCTCCTACGCAATAAGATTACGTTCAAACGTTCTGATTCTTTAGGTAACCGTGAAGCAAAGCGTTAGAGACCGTAATATTTTTTCAAGTTTTATTACAGTCAACTTCAATTGAGCCGTTCCTTCTTTATCGGGAGTTGATCTCTATAATCTTCTTTCACAATTTCTTTTATCCCCTCAAGGTACACAGTAGGTTTAAAATCAAACCGTCTTTCAAATTTGCTGCTATCGAAAACATAATCCCGATCATATTGATACATCATTTCGACCATTTCTTTCATGATGGGAACAAATAAGCCAAGGATAGACACCAGAAATTTGGTCGCAACTTGATGCTTCGGCTCAACACCCATCTCTTTTGCAATTGCCTCAATCCATTCTTTTCCAGTGAAGGGATTTCCTGCCGTTGGTAAATGCCAAACCTGGTTGTAAGCATCTGGTGTATTACCCATTAAAGCAGCAGCCTTCCCAGCATCTGGAGTATATGTGAATGAATGTTTGTATTTCACAGATCCCAACCAATTTGCTTTTTTGATATTTATAAACTTCTTAAATACCATTTCTGTAAGGATACTGGCATTCTTAATAGAGGGGCCATAAAAATCTGCTGAACGAGCAATAAGAGCCTGTAAATTTCCCTTTTCAACTTCATCTATAATCATCTTGGCGATTTTTGCTCTTACTGCTCCCTTTTTGCTGACTGGACCGATCGGTGTATCTTCGGTCATCCGAGATAAATAATTCGGATCATACATGTAAATGTTATCGAAAAACACCAATTTGGAATGATGGGTTTTACACGCATCAATCACATTTTGCATCAAAAGTGGCCAGGTCGTTTGCCATATCTTTGTCTTATAAGGCAAACCCACGGTTAGATAAACAATTTCTGAACCATCTACTGCCTTTAACACATCTTCTGATGTGGTCAGATCAGCGGAAAGCACCTGATCGTCGGGGTTGACTGCTTCGGGATTTCGACTAACCAAACGTATGTTGTTGGTGTATTTTTTGAGTGCTTTGGCTAACTCAACTCCTATAGCCCCGCCTGATCCTAGTATGGTTTGCAATGATCTAATCTCCTTCACTTCCACAGACGTAACAAGTGATTATCCAGTTTCTGTTCATCTCCGGAAATATTATCACACTGAGTTGATTTTTATACAAGAACAGGTTTACTAACTGTATATGATGAATGTTCAGAACGTTGTCCCAGCGGTGGAGAGTTCAGGAGTACCTTCGCGCGATTTGATGGACACAACGATTATTACCCAGAAAGGTTATAGCAAAGCAAAACAAACAAACTTCGAATCGGGTGAGGACAGTAATGAGCCGTCCCTACCCACAACACCTATCGTGCGAGTCTGCAATCCACAATTTTCAAAAGGTTCAAAATAGTATAAGTTATAATCAGTCATTAACTATGGGTAGCATCGATCATTGTCTGACTGATATGCAAATTCCGAGATTATCGGCGCTGTTTCCGTCGAATATCTGGTTTGCTGACACCGGATTCCCGTTGGTAGTACCATTAACAGTCTAATTACCGGTTAGGCGCCATCCACAGCACTTAGGAGGCTGAACACGACTACTGACACATCCGTAGCCAGCGAACTCGGAATCTACGCGTGCCCCGCTTGCAAGCGTCTCTTGCGCCAAGGAGAGGGTCTGCTCCGCTGTCCCACCTGTTCCCATACCTACCCAATCAGGGACGGTATCCCCGACTTCATTCTTGAAGAACTATCCCGAAGTATGGACCCCGTACTAAGGAGAATGGCCTTCATCGATCAGATGGCGCGCATTTACGAGACGAGATTGTGGTATCCGCTCGTCCTAAATCTCTACGGTGGATTTCACAGCCCATCTCTGGCACAGCTGGTCAGTACAGTGTCTCAGAAAGTCAAATCGACCCAAGGCCGCGTACTAGATATCGCCTGCGGCCCCGGCACCTTTGGCCGGCGGATTGCGTCACCATCTAAGGAGGTGTTCGGGATCGACATATCTAGGCGAATGCTTCGGCAAGGCGCAGCTTATACTGTAAAGGAAGGCATTTCCAACATGCATTTCGCCCGTGCAAGAGTGGAGGCCCTTCCATTCGAAGATAGCCTTTTCGACGCCGCCCTCTGTTGCGGCTCACTTCATCTCTTTGCGGATACCGTGATTGCTCTGCGCGAGATGGCTCGCGTCATGAAGCCTAGAGCCATCCTCTCTGTTTTCACATTCACCTCAGGTCACGGGGGCATTTTAAAATATCGCCACATGCGTGAGTGGCATATCAAAAATCACGGCCTTCATGTATTCGACCTTTCTGAGATGGAGCGGTATTTGACCACTTCCGGCTTTAAGGACTTCCGGCCCGAAGTCTCTGGCTCCATTTTGACATTCAGCGCTCGCAAGCAAGCGGCCTGACTGCTGCCGCAAGACGGGAATGGAGAAGATGATCACGGCATCGCCTGCGAAACCGGATGGCGCCTAACATTACGCTGACTTTTCCCAAAAATCTAAACTCTTGCAACATGCTGAACCACGAGGAATTGTCGGTGCACACAGCAAAAACCCCCGGATAAAGTGCTCTGTCGCTTTTTGAGGTCACACAGATAAATGTTGCAGCCACCATTTCATACCAGAGAAACTGAACTACCCAAAGACTGATACGGAGAGGCAGTCAGCTCGGCGTGGCCAGATTTCGCCAAGTTCGGGACGAACTCAGGAGTTATAAAGAATTGCAAGATATGCGGTGCAAAAAAGTGTCATAAATTCGCTCTGCCTTAACACTGTACACTATCGTCCTAATTTTGGAAGCCACCTCTGCTTAGCGTCTATCTTAGAAATATCAGGGGATGATATATGGCTATAATGCTGTTTTCCCTTAGGATACAGTAGCTTGTTTTAGGATTATTGAGCTGCAAAGGAAGCATGAAGAACCTGAACTTATACCCTAAAAAGTTTTGTTGAGCGTCACTACCGCCCCGCCAGCATTTCTCTTATTATTCAAGTAGTTGTGAAACTATTAGGTAAAGAACTACCGTCCCCGAATTCGAAGAAGATTGAATTTGAGGGCCATGTTGGAAATCCAGCTGTTACTTGCCTGTAAGTCCCGTTCACCGCTCCTTTTCGAATTCCCCCAAGTATGCAACGCCCGAAGTGACCAAAGCATTACTGGAAGGGAGTGAGTCGGATTCTCCCCGAATCATGGGAGGAGATATCCTTCCGCAACAGCTTGTCGTTTTAATGACTGAGGAATTCTCAACAAAGGGCTCCGAGCATTTGAAAGGGACGTTTAGTCCTCCCTCTTCCATAATTGAGATGCATACGGCATCATCTGAAATTGTATTTACACCCTGATAACCCGCATTTCACAGATCTGCAAAACACAAAGACTTTGTCCCGTAACCTGCGTGTCAACATTGAAGCTTGGCTGGTCGTAATTTGCGGGTTTCAACATCAGCTAAAAAAAACGCCGGTGTTAGTTACTTTTGATAATGATCGGGAGAAGGCTCAGAAAGCGAAAAAACCAGTTATGTCACAAAGTACGCACAGCTCCGAATGGCGTGAAAAACAGTTCTACAGTCTGGACTGCACCGACTTATCAATAGGTAGTCATAACCGAAACTCTATCAAGGTTACAATGAGAATAAAACGCATTCAGAAAACTCCGATGGCGAGAAGTACACAAAGTCGCACGTCAGGCGTGGTATAATTGTCAACGATTTCCAGATGAAAGAAACGTTTCTGAGAACTTTGAAGATGCCCGGGGAACCGAAAACAGAATGAGCTGTCTTTATGCTGACAAAAACTCATGATAACCAGGAAAACGCTCAAGAACATGTTGCGATACTTTACGGAGAGTTTCAAAGGTGCAATACTTTCTCATGAGTGCACGGCGTAAAATATTCCTTCTGTTCGCGGGTTCGCTGGGGCTGATCTTCGTCTTTTCCGTCGTACTCTATTTTTCAGCTGCGAAACTCATCAATTCAGAATCCGTAAGAGAACAAATACATGTCTATCTCATCGAGAAGACCGGCGCCAGTATCAGATACGGCAACTCGGAATTTCACCTCTTTCCCTTTCCCGAAGTCATTTTTCATCATGTGAACATGTCAATCCCCGATAAGACGGAAGGTTCCGTTGCATCCCTCAGGGTATATCCGGACTTTTTGTCATTCATGAAAGGCAACGTGTTGATTGCAAGAGTAAGTCTTGAAACGCCGCACTTCACCGTTAAGATATCTGAAAACACGGGAAAGCCTTCTCTGGAAGAGCTGGAAGAGAATATCCGTTCGGTGGTTCATTATCTCGTATCAACAACACCGGGTCTTCGTATTGTTATACAGGATGGCAAACTTGATTTCACAGTGGAGGACAAAATCGCTTTCTCCTTCGATCTGATTCAGTCGCGGCTCAATGCCTCAAAAAAAACACTAGATATTGAACTGAACAGCAGGTCGAACCTCTGGGATTATTTTTTAATCTCGTCTTCAATAAAGGCAGATGACCTGAAAAGCAAAGGGATCATCCGGCTCACTCATCTCCGTCCCGACATCCTTATCGCGCGTCTCTCGAGGGAAACAGCCCGACGAATAGGAGTTTCTAATGTTGATCTGTCAGTGAAATTTGAGACATCGGGCTTAAGAGTGGTGAATGCATCGATGGAAAGTTTGGTATCGGGACTGACAGTCTCCAGAGGAAAAAAACGGATAACGATAGGAGACACGATAATAAAAGGCGACATAGAAATCAAACCAGACGCGGCATCCGTTCGTATCAAACAGGCAAAGATCACCTGGCCGGCCCTGAATTTGGCAGGGGAATATACCCTTAATCGCAATTCCGGAATTATTAAAGTCAACCTGGAGAGTACATCCATTGCTGTGCAGCCGGTTCGTGAATTTGCGCTTAACCTCTGGGGTGACATACCTCTCGTCAGATCCATCTTTACTATAGTACGGGGCGGTGAGATTCCTGCTATCAAGTTCTATACTGAGGGAAAATCCCTTGCCGACCTGGGTAGGACGGAGAATATCCACATAGCCGGAAAAATGCGCGCCGGGATTATCTATATAGAGGAGAGAGATCTCACGTTTCGGAACGTCGCCGGTGACGTGGTCATCTCACGCGGCATCCTCGAGAGCAACAATGTCGCGGCTTCCCTGGGAAATCACCGGGGCAGCGGAGGGAAGTTGCGGATCGGTCTGAAAGGAGAAGACGCACCTTTCCATATTGACATGCAGGTAAAAGCTGATGCGGAGCAATTGCCCTCCCTCCTGAAACATAAGAACCTGCTGAAAAACGAAGCAGTTCTTCATGAAATGGACCGCATCCACGACCTCCGTGGCAGCGTTGAGGGCAGGCTGATACTCGGTGACAGGCTTGATTCGATCCACGTGAAGATTGCTGTTGATGACATGAATATCATGGCACGCTATGAACCCTTGCCATTTCCGATTGCAGTGACTGGAGGTCAGTTTTTCTTCGATGAAAAAGCTGTGGGGCTGGCAGATTCAGCAGGCAGCATCGGAGGGTCTTCTTTCTCCGGTTTGACGGCCCGACTCAGTCTCACAAGCCCCTATGATCTTGAAATCGCCGGCGGACAGCTGTCGATCTCTTCTGACGAAATCTACCCGTGGATTACGTCATTCGAAGAGATCAGGCCGGTACTCAAGGATGTGCGGTCTGCGAAAGGTGTGGTCTATGTATCATCTGTGAACCTCCGGGGACCTCTTTATCAGCCAAAGGAATGGGAGTTCCACGCAAACGGCGAGGCAAAAAAGCTCACTCTTGATGCAGCATTCCTGCCGGGCAAGGCAGAAGAGATGAGCGGGGCGTTCGCGATAACGCAGAACGAACTATCCCTGAAGAACATGCGGTCGAAGATCATCGACAGTCTGATCACGGTTACAGGAAATGTCAGGGAATTCCCTTCTGATGTCAGGAGCATTGACCTTGCCCTGCATGGAGAGATAGGGCCGGAAGTTACCTCATGGATCACCGCACAGCTCAAACTTCCGCTTGGGATGAAGATTCGCGCTCCCTTTTCAGTAACTGATGCATTCCTCTCCATCGAAAAGGACAAAAAAACAGCATTCAGCGGCAGGCTCTTGTTCGGCCAGGGGACACAGGTATCCCTCGTCATAACAAAAACTCCAGATTCAACGAGCATACGTGATTTGGCAGTAAAAGACCGAAACCACGATCTTGACGCGAGTATCCTACTTACCAAGGAAAGTATTGATGCCTCCTTTAAGGGCACGTTGGCCTCAGAGACCCTCAATGCTATTTTTGCAGACAACATCTATTCTTATGCCTCACTCGAAGGCGCGTTCAGGGCTCATATCGTTGTTCGGCATCCACGGCAATCCACTGCCGAAGGAATGCTGAAAGGGGAAAATATCCCGATCCCCTGGAATCGTGACACCTCTTTGGTTATGCGGCATATCGCACTCAAAGCAAATGAGCAGGGTGTTGTTATCGACACTGCAGAACTCGCGGCAGGAGACATGATATTCAAGGCCAAAGGAACGATCTCCAGCCTTCCGGAATGGTTTGATGTTGACATGGACATATCCTCGAACGGAATTGAGTGGGAAACTTTAGAAAATATACTGCGAAATAGAGAGCCAGTAGTCCCCGGAGAGAAGGCTGGACTTTTGAAAGATTTCCCGGTAAGAGGAACCCTGAAACTCCGCTCTGATTTCTTCCAGTACCAGAAGTTCAGATGGGATCCCTTTCATGCTGATGTTTCTTTCGACGGCAAAACGTTACTGATAACGGCAAAGAAGGCTGCACTCTGCACCGTCTCCACCACCGGGTCTGTCGGCATAACAGAGCAGGGTTTAAAGATAGATGTTTCTCTTTCCGCCACGGACCTCGCTTTTCAGCCAACGGTTCTCTGTATTACAGAGAAAAACGACGATTTCACCGGCACATTTCAGATGGAAGCACGCCTTAAGGGTGAGGGAAAGATCGGGGAGATTGCGGACAGGCTCGACGGTACCTTTACTCTTTCCGCAAAAGACGGAAAGATATTAAAAACAAAGCCACTCCATAAGACCGTCCGTCTCCTGAATGAATCGGAGAACTTCAAGGGGCAATTTCCAGATCTCGACAGGGAGGCTATCAGCTATAACTCTTTGAAAATACGCGGTGTTATCCGGGGGCACAGGATTCAGATTGAGGAAGGGCTGCTTGACGCGCCTGTCATGGGAATAATAGTGCGCGGTTATCTCGATCTCAGCAATGAGACTGTCGATCTCAACGCCTTTGTATCCCCCCTGAAGACGATCGACAGGGTTGTGAGAAGTATACCGATTCTGGGATACCTCATGGGAGGCAATTTGGTATCCATCCCGGTGAAGATATCAGGCAATATTAAAGACCCGCAGATAACATTCCTATCGCTGTCAGCAATAGAATCGGGAACATTAGGCATAATAGAGAGAACCTTTAAACTGCCGATCAGGCTTGTGGAACCGGTATTCCCGGCCAAAAAAGAAAAGTAAAGATTAAACCCAGAATGTCCATTAGAAAATACTCCCTAATGGACATTCTGGGATAAAGTGTGACACCATTTGTCTGAAAAACGTTGTGTACAAGTGGAAAGACGCAATTTCAGAAAATCATAATTGGTGACAGGTACAGGAAGGATCTGAAAAATTATTTCGAGACTTCTTGAGTATATTCTTCGACTATGTTACGGGATAAAGCACTCCTTCAAGAGAATCCAGTGAGCGTCGCAACCTTTCTTCCCGAACTTAAGCCTGTAGCGTTCTCGCCACAGGCACAAGATTTCTCCCGAAAAGAAACATCCATTGAGAGCGCCCGAATGCGATGTGCTCACCCTATTGCAAAGATAATCAAAATGATTCAGTTGCGGCGATGTCTTAAAGAAGGCGATACTTTTGCTTAGACTTACGATAATGTGTGTTTATTGTGTGAATTATTTAGAGCTCAGTCCACCCTTGCGTTTCGAGGAAGATAGAGCTTCTGCAAGCCTTATCCGATCCCTTCTATTATGGACATTGACAAAAAACCTTAGCTTAGGATTCTATATGCTGAAGGTTTATGCGGAGCAGATCGGAGCATACCATGCTAATCAAATCAAGAGAGATGCTACCACAGTGGAGCTGCTGAGGCCACAGAAGCCATCCGAACTGCCGGAGGTGTTTCTCGCAATTGGGAACTCCTCCACACTGCGGCAACAACGCGAAGGAGGAACATGAAGAGGATTTTGCCAAAGGTATTCTACAACCCGCTCTCTCTTATTGGAGCGGTGATTGCCCTGTTCAATGCGGGACTCATCGCCTTTCTCATCGTTGTTGAGATGCTTACGAAGCATCCCAAGCCGTATGCCGACGTCGTTATTTTCATCATTCTGCCGATCATCGTGATCTGCGGTTTGGCTCTTGTGATTATCGGGATTGTTCGCGAACGGCGCAGGCTAAGGGCAGGGGAACCCGCTGAAGGGCGCTTCCCCATCGTTGATTTCAATCAGCCCAGGCACCGCACGCTGATTGCAGTCCTTGGTGGAGGCTTTGTACTGCTCTCCTTGCTATACGCATTTGCAAGCTTCAAGGCTTATGAGTATGTGGAGTCCAACACCTTCTGCGGCATGCTCTGTCACAGGGTCATGGGGCCAGAAAGCACTGCCCACTCCTTCTCATACCACGCTGAGGTCGCTTGCGTCGAGTGCCACGTTGGATCCGGTGCGAAGTATTTTCTTTTCTCAAAGCTGAACGGGACGCGCCAGCTTTATGCACTCGTGTTCAACAAATATCAGAGACCTATCCCTGTGCCGGTGGAAGCCTTAAGGCCTTCACAGGATGTCTGTGAAACGTGCCATGGACCGAAATACCAGCCCGGAGAGAAATTGTTGTTCAGGACTCACTTTCTCCCCGATAAAGAGAATACCAAATGGACAATCGACCTCTTGCTCAAAATGGGAACAGGCCGCATTGAGACAGGCAAGGCTCCGAAGATTCACTGGCACTCCACTGTTGCCAAAGAAATCAGGTATGCTGCCACAGACCCGAAAAGGATGGTGATTCCCTGGGTCCAGGTGAGAGGGTTTGACGGGAAGCTTCGCACCTATCGCAGCACGGAAAGTAAGATCACTGACAAAGAATTCAACGGTGCCGAGAAACGCCTAATGGACTGCATCGATTGTCACAATAGGGCAGGGCATCCCTACCGTCATCCAGCCACACTAGTAGATGTTTATCTCCAGGAAAAATTGATCGATCGGTCTCTCCCGGGAGTCAAGAGCATTGCCGTCAAGGCGCTAGACAATACGTATACTTCCAGAGAGGCAGCGCGCGACGGCATTAAACAGATGATCATGGAGTTCTATCAGAAGACCTATCCGGAAGTTGCCTCTTCAAAGAAGGACAGAATTGAGGAGGCCATTACGACGCTGCAGAATGTCTATGAGCGCAACTATGATCCCTTGATGAAGGTGAATTGGAAGAATTTCCCGGACAACGCGGGCCACATGTACTCTTTGGGTTGTTTCCGCTGCCATGACGGCAAACATGTAAGCGAGGACGGCAAGGTATTATCAAAGGACTGCAGCACATGCCATCTCCTGTTAGCTCATAATGTTGACCAGTCAAAGGGGCAGGCGGTGTTTACCTTTGCTGCATATCCTCACCCAGTCGATATAGCGGATTCTTATAAAGAGATGAACTGCAGCGACTGTCATGCCGGCGGCAGTTAAGGCGGGTCAATGATCCTGTGTTATGCAACACTTAGGACAACCACAGGAGGAACGTCCTTTTAGTCGGACCAGTGAATTATCTTGAACGCAGGCTGAAGCAGAGGCTCCTTGGGAGTAAGGGTGTCCGCCTTAGGCTTCTTGAGCGGGATATTCGTCGACTGGGCAAACCCGTTCTCGAGAAAGCCGACATTGTATAAGGTGAGATACTGAATCATTTCGCGCGTCAAATAATCTCGCTTTCTAGATGAACACCTCAAATGATGTCTTAGCATAGACGTGCATGTTTGAATGAGAAATCTTGTGTTTGCTAAAGACTAGCCGGTGAGTGTTTGTCGGTGTAGGACTAAACCGCTAGCGCGGTAGACCTCCGTCTGCCACATGTTGTTTGAATAAGATCAACGTATTTCCCAGCCCAAATAGCCTCCTGTCACACTTGTTGTGAAAGCCGAATCTCATTACAATCT
>JBKQMP010000187.1:0-3061 GCA_052146665.1 Dissulfurispiraceae bacterium | reverse complement strand
CTGCTTGAAGGCGTCGCGGGCCTGGTCGAAGTCCGCGGTGGCCTTGGCGGCCACGGGGGCCGAGGGGTGCAGGTATTCGAGGCACTGACGAGAGCGGAGACGGCCAAGAACATAGTGGCTCGGCATTTCGGAGAGGACCTGGGCAAGTTCAAGTCCTTGGGGGTCAGAAGAAAAAAGCAGTACCGGTTCAAGGTCCTGAAGAAGGACATATACAAGCTGATAGCTCGCTACGGAGAGCTGCACCGCAAGGACGTCCCTCGATTGTTAGATGACGTTCGGAACCTAATCCGTTATTCACCCCTGGTGCTCCACCACGGGAGGCTTTTCTCTCATGAACACGTTCACGTGAGCCGGTCCCTGTTATTTCACGACACCATTGATGAAATGGGGGCGGCAATCAGGCTGTTCCTGTTCCTACTGATTCGTCAAGAGGAAGAGGCGAGCCACAATCGCAGCGGTATCAAGAGATCCGCCGCACAGCTTTCCAAGGATTCGGGCATACCCAGGCCGACGCTGATCCGGTACCGAAAGCATTTACGTTCGCTCGGGTACCTGACCATCCGAGAAGGCGTCTGGACGGTGCACTACAATAAGCTAAAAGTGGTGGACACATGACCATATCTTTATATTACAATATTCAGATGTTACATAAAACCGTACCTAATAAAACACTTATAGTATATAAAATGTAACTCAACATGTTACTCCATCACTTCGTACTTCTATATCTCTCAGGGTAGGATACAGAGCTCAGTATGGATCACGCTTATCGGTTATGTAGAGGGGGGGGACATCAAGGAGGACTGAAAGTTTAACAGATTGGGAAATAGAAATATATATGTTTGTTTGAGGAATAAAAGTTTGGACGAAGACTGAAATCAAGATCAGTATCATGAATTACACTATATATAAAGGCTTAAAGGTATGTCTTGATTTGATGGAGAAGGTTGCCTCTGGTCAGTTGGTTTCTATAACTGATCCTTTCCAGGTGAACAGATTTGGGAATACGAATACATATAATGATATTAATAATAAGAATAATGAAAATAATGAGATATGGTTAGGTTTGTATGCTTGTGAATTAGGCGCTTGTTGTTTATATTTATTGTTAGATGAATATAAAGTTATAAGTAAATTATTGTATGCCCCTAAACGCCACCAAATCGCCGTACACGGATTTAAAAGAATCTTGGATGGGTTACCCCTGGGCAAAATAGAAATTAGCTCAGACGCGATTACAGACACGAAATTGATCGCGTACCTGCTGAACCCTGGTCAAGAGGAACATCATTACTATTTGAGTGTATTGACAGAGGAATACTTGGGTATGGATTACCCCTACAGGATTATTGAATTTTGCCGCAGAGGAGAAGAGGAAGCAATCGCTTTGTCCCTCTCATACGATGCTTATCTCATTTATCGAGTGGCAGAGAGGCTCAAGGTGGAGATGGACGAAGAGGTTAAGTGGCTCTACCGGTACGTGGAAGTTCCTCTTGCTATGGTAATGGCTCAAATGCACCGCGACGGAATCGGTGTTGACGGAGTCGAGTGCGCAGAGCAGCTGGGAGTTGTGGGCAAAGTCTTGAGTTTTGCAGGACGGCAAATTGCTCCGGGAGAGGGATGTAACCTGAGGTCAGGTCATGACGTTTTCAAACTGCTGACGACCCGAGGCGTTCAGTTTGCGGATACTTCCATATCCGAAACTCAAACCGTGGATGATGAGACTTTGGATGAACTAGCTCCGGGTTATCCGTTGGCAAGGAAAATCCGTCAGTGGAGAAGGTTGGATCGGATGGAAAGATTCTTGCGGATGGGCTTGGAAAAGGAGCGCTTGTACCCCTCGTGGCATCAGACTGCCGTGGCTACGGGGCGCGTATCTTGCCGGAACCCTCCGCTCCAAGGAATACCACGGGCAATGAGGAAGTTGTTGCGGCCTGCGCCGGAGTGTGTCTTGTTTAAGGCCGATTATTCACAGATGCAGCTGCGGATATTGGCGCATCTGTCCGGTGATCCGGCTTTGTGTGAAGCCTTCCTCACGGGAAAGGACGTTCATCAGGAAACTGCGGCTAAGCTCGGCATTAGCAGGGACAAAGCAAAAGCCGTGAACTTCGGCATTGGTTTTGGAATGGGAGCAAAAAGCCTCTCAAGGAAAATCGGAACCTCCGAGGTAGAGGGGCAAGCAGTCATAGACCAGTTTTTCGAGACATATTCCGGTGCGAAAGCATTTTTTGAGCAGCAATGGGAGAAGTTGAAGCGGCAAAGAGGTGAACGTGTGATCCGTTCTCCATTCGGGAGAATCAGGAAGTTTCCGGGCAGGCTGGATGCTGAGGAAAAGCGCAAGATGCGTGTCACGCTATTACAGCAAGTGGAGGCGGACATCGTCAAGATTGCTATGGTGAAGATTGTTTGGAATTTGAAACGCCACTCTATGAATACACGCATAGTAATGATGATACACGATTCTGCTTGGTTAGAGGCTCCGGAAGAGGAAAAAGACTTCGCTCAATTCCTTATGAAGCACCTTATGACTACGGCGGTCAAGCTGTCAGTTCCGTTGGAAGTGGATTGGCAGTGAGCGGCGGTATGACGAATGCCGCCTCGTTTCTCTTTGCCGACTGCAAAAGACAGCACCAATTAAATACAATGAACTTTGAAACGCTTGATTGCAGTCCCGAAGAGCGGGAGAAGTCTGCGCCACACACCCCAGAATTAGATTGTGCAGCGCAGAAATGAGGTCATACGTTTAGGGGAGCATGTCGTTTGGCGTTTTGGCATCCCAGAATTCAATGCCCTGCTGGACAAGCGGCTCAACCTGTTCGTTTATCATCTCCGCAGCAACATCTATGTTGGCAAAGAAGTTGAAGGCTGACTCCCAGGCTTCAGTAGGAGAAGACCCGTCGCTCATTTTTTGACGCAAATAGATAAGCATCTCCACTTCCCTCCAAGTGAACACACGGTAATCTTTGTCACCTACCCGCACCCTCTGAGCGCTGAAGAAATGCGGATACTTGTTTAGATAGCGCCGAATAGTAGAAGGGCTGAATCCGGTTACATCGGACAC
>JBKQMP010000186.1:0-4984 GCA_052146665.1 Dissulfurispiraceae bacterium | reverse complement strand
TTACTCATGGCAACAGGGATCACCACCCCTCTGTCACCACCGTTCGCTATTGAATCCAGTTCTTCCTCAGTCAACCCTGAGAAATACTCGATCAACTTGTCCTCACTCATAAGCGGTAACGTATCCTCGGGAAGTTCGGCATCCCCATAACTGAACGACATATGCCACTGGCTATTGTGTCGGCTAATACAAATGCTGTTTGGCAGCTCGTACGCTCGGTGAGCTGTAAACTTGAGCTCCCCAACCATGAACCTCTCAGTGCCTATTATCAGTCTATGCTCCTTTACAAGACCTTCGTTGACCTCTGTTGTTTTGCCTGTCGGCATAAACTGAAAAAGTTCCTTAGTGAGTAACACTGTCTGTCTGCCATGTCTTTTCTTTCGGGAAGGTCTCTGAGATAGCCCTTTAAAGAACCGCGCGTATGCGTGCATGAAGCGATACGCCCCATTACGCAGGATCTGCGACGGCACCTCAAACAGCCATGGGGTCAGCTCGTCGTCCTTGAACTGGCTGTACTGCTGGTCAACTGGGGTTTGCACGCCCGTCAACGCAAGTGCATGGTTACGGAACGTGCGGAAGTACCGGTCTTCCTCTACCTTTGAGTTGTATACGAACCGCTGGCAGCCAATCCAGCGCGTTAAAAGTGCTGATTGCTCCTTATTTGGGTATGCCCTGATTTTGACTCCGCTTGCCATGATCTATAACCTATGATGTAGTGAACTGCATCGAAAATCAAGTCATTAAATCCAAACAACCTTAATGTTTGGCGGTCTGGGCTGTAGACTCTCATACGCAGTCGGCAAAGCGTGCGAGTACTCCGGGCTGAGTTCAAGAAGGGATGCGGTTAGCGATATGAAATTGACTTTGATTCAGTACCGGCAACAGATAGTACATGGCATATTGCCGATAGGAGAATCCAGGGAATGCACGTACTGAGGGCAGGCAAATGAAGTAACCAAGAGAGCTCCTTAAATCGATGGAGGGCCTAATCCCTCGGCGTCTTCGAGAGGAGCAATATCACTACACTCATTCCGGCAAATAGCAACATCATGAAGGTGGAGAAGTTTCTTCTGAACCTAAGTTCGAGGAAAGTATCCTGTATCTCTTTCTCGATGAGATTCAACTTCCTCGTGAAATCGTTAGACCGCTCCTTAACAAGAGAAACATCAACAGTATGGAAAAGAGTGCGAAATTCTGCCTGAGTGCTAAAAAGGGTTCTCTCTCCCTCCTCAGTAAAGACTCCCTCTTGCTTTAACCTCCTAAAACTACTCTCTAATTCACCTATTTTCTTTTCAGTGAGGAAGAGAGCCTGCTTCATTATCCTGGCTCTCTCATACGAATGGCATTTTGCGCAGCGCTGTTCATTGATTATATCAATATTCGCCTTTTGTATATTGTGAGAGCCGTGGCAAGTCACGCAATTGGGTCCTTTTCCCGACGCCCTAAGAGCCTTTCCATGACCACTATCAAGGTAATTCTTGAGTATACCGATATGACACTTCCCGCAGAATTCCGGCACCTGCAGATACTTAGGAGTCCCGATGAATCCCCTCTGGGGAGACATTGCAATGGCTGCATCCTTTGAATCTCCACCGTGACAGTCGTGACAGGATATATTGTTCTCGGAATGCCAGCTCTTTTTCCACTCTTCTACAACAGTGAGAAATTCCGGCTTCATCTGTTCAGAGCTGTGGCACTCGATACAGACATCGCCTTCGATCTGTTCACCTGCCCAGGGTGCAGTCATGAATGCCTGTTCGAATTCCTCTCTCCACCCTCCGTTGGCGACCGAGGGAAGAGCGAAGAGCATCATGAGTAAAAGGAACAGGTTCCTCATTATTGTCTCCCCCAGAACATCAAGACAACCCAGATGGCGAGCAACAGGACAAATATACCCCGTAAAATTGGTCTTTTCCTTAAGTTTTTCTCTTTGTAGGTGTCCAAGAATGGCCACGAAAGAAACAGTCCAACAAGGATTATCTGCAGGCTGATACCAAGAAACTTATTCGGTATAAGCTTGAGCATCTGATATGGCGCAAGGAAATACCATTCCGGCCTTATATAAAACGGCGTCTTGAAGGGGTCAGCAGGGGTATTAGCTGCCTCAGGTAAGAATAGCGTTGGCATAAACGTGATGATAAAGAACATGACGGTGCAATATACCATGACCATGAGCATCTCTTTCTGGAAAAAGCGCGGATAAAAGGGATACCCATTGGGATGGATTTTCTTTATGTATTCTGTCAGTGGTCTCCTCTCTTCATCCGTTTCGCCGAATGGTGTTGCCGAGATACCAATGCGCCTGACCAGGAATACATGAAAGGCCATAAGAAACAAGAAAAGAGGGGGTAGGATCGATACATGGAGTGCAAAGAATCTCCCAAGGGTTATGCCTGAAACATTTTCGCCACCTCGTAAAACCCTCGTTACAAAATCACCGAAAAAGGGAAAGGCTGTCGGGAATGAGGTCGCAACAGTCGTAGCCCAATAGCTAAGCTGACTCCAAGGGAGCAGGTACCCGCTTAGACCGAATAGAAGGGCCAGAAGGAGCATCAATCCTCCGCTGATCCACGTCATTTCCCTCGGCCTTTTATAGTTCCCCATCAGGAAGACGGTAATCATATGGAGGATGAGGGATGCAATCAGAAGATTGCTTCCAACGACATGTATCTGCCTGAACAACCAGCCGTAGGGCACCCTGCTCATGATATTCTGAACACTCCTGAACGCATGCTCTGGATGCGGAACGTAATAGATAAGGAGGAAGATGCCCGAGACTACTTGGATAATATACCCCGCCAAGGCAACAAATCCGAGGGTATAAAGGAGGTTGATATTTGTCGGTACCCTGTATTCTGTTAATTGAGTTTTGATCAGATCATCGAGTCCTATTCTTACTTCGAGCCAGTCCTTTAATCTACTCGCCATCTCTACCTACCCTAAAACTATATTTTCGCCCTCTACCTTAAGCGGCAATCTTGGCAAAGGCATAGGCGGTGGTCCCGAGACGACATTGCCTTCAAGATCGAATGTCCCAGCATGGCAGGGACAAAGCAATTGTCTTTTGTCCTTCTCGTACTCAAGGAGGCATCCCAGGTGAGTACAGACTCTTGAGAAAGCAATAAGCCCCCTGTCCGGTCTGTTTATGACAATCGCAGGCATATCATTAAAGACAATATTCTTAAAGCCACCTATAGGCACTTCCACTTTCTCTATTATAAGCTTCTTTGTTCTTGCCTCACTGCTTGGCGGCGCAAGAAATCTAAGCAGGGGGTAAGCGAAAGAAACAAGGGCGGTAGAACTCAGAATAGTCAGCACCGATTGCAAGAATTTACGCCTCTTCACGATACCTCGTTATGTAATAAAGAAGAAATAATTAAGATAAAAGTCTATTTTCAATTTGACCTAACATACCCTAAAGACTCAGTGCTTGTCAAGGGTACCCAAGCTGCTACAGATGCGCAGGCTCTTGACCGAAATCAAAGAGGTCATGGGACACAGGAGCATGGAGACAGCCGAGTGTTATATTCACGACTACCCGGAAGATCTTCCGTTAATGAGGGCTCAGGATGATTATAATTGTCAAAATTTGGCCACTGACGCCATGGTGGTTGCATGACGATCAGCAAACCTAGTCTCAACAAGTTTGAGAGCACATAGGGTTCCGGCATGCCTCCTGGACTTCAAATCGACAACCACCAGCGCTGACTTATGGAGCTACTAAAGAGTTACGAGGGCAACACGTCAGGCAGCTCTAGTGGGGAGATAGGCAGACTGCTTGCGGGACTAATCGTCCCTGCAATCAAGACAGCAATACAGGATTACATTCCGGTGGCCAGACCTGCTAACTCAATGGTCATGTCCACCACGCCCTGCGGCAAATACCATCCCCTATAAGGGAAGGACCAGAAGTTCCGGCAATTAAGCCAAAGTAGTGGGCATAGCAATCAAGCCGCTAATAGCATTAGCCTGATAAGGAAACATTGCGGCTGACCAGCAGCTTAACTTTGCACTACAGATCATGCTGTGCGAGCAACACGTGCCACGCCACCGCGTTAGGACGAAAACAAAGCCCCTATAGTGTCGAGTAGCTGCAGGGGATTCACCCCACACTCTCACAGATCCGAATATGACAATCTCCCATCATCCTGCTCTTATTGTCCGGCCCACAGTTTGCTGCCTGCTTGCCATTTCGCAAAAAGCGCTGGTTACCGTGATGTCTCACAGGAGGAGGCTTTCGACTTCTCAGACCAGTGCGGCGCGCCCAGTAGCACGCTAAATCTTCGTCCCACCAAGGAAACTGGACATCACGACGACATTGAACTAATGGCTGCGCATTCCCCCTGCTAGGCCGCAGGTCAGGAGGGGGTTAAGCAGCTTGCAGCCTGAGCATATAAACTGGATTTAATGGCTTGCTTTTTGATGCAGTTAAATGAATCATAGGAATATACAACATGGCAAGCGGAGTTAAATTCAGGACATACCCAAATAAGGAGCAGTCGGCACTATTAACGTGTTGGATTGGCTGCCAACGGTTTGTATACAACTCAAAAGTGGAAGAGGACCGCTACTTCCGCACGTTCCGTAACCGTGCTCTTGGCCTGACCGGCGTTCAGACTCCTGTGGACCAGCAGTACAGTCAGTTTAAGGACGAAGATTTAACCCCATGGCTGTTTGAGGTGCCGTCGCAGATCCTGCGTAATGGGGCGTACCGGTTCATGCAGGCATATGCGCGGTTCTTTAAAGGGCTATCTCAGAGACCTTCCCGAAAAAAAAGACACGGCAGACAGACCGTGTTGCTCACTAGGGAACTCTTTCAGTTCATGCCGACAGGCAAAACAACAAAGGCCAAGGACGGTCTTGTGAAGGAGTATAGACTGATAATCGGCACTGAGAAATTCATGATTGGCGAGCTCAAGTTTATAGCTCACCGACCGTACGAGCTTCCAAACAGCATTTCTATTTCGCGACACAATAATCAGTG
>JBKQMP010000185.1:0-35894 GCA_052146665.1 Dissulfurispiraceae bacterium | reverse complement strand
CTTAATAATTGATCTACTGGGTATTTTTGACATGCGCTCATTCAAAAAAAGGCTGAATTCTCTGGAGCGTAACACGACCTGTTCAAAGTTTTTCCTGTTATAAACGAGGTCCTTATTTCTATGTTGCACGATGAAATCGTCTATGATGCAACTGAGGAGATGTTTGTTGTTGCTAAGTACATTCGCCTTATCCTGCCAGTCCTCCTTGCCTGCCGTCCTGACAATATCTGTGATCATTGACTTATCTCCAGGAAAGATTTCATCAGATTTTACAGGATCGTCTGATATGAATTTTATAGAATCAAAGTGTTTGACTGTCTCGCTGTCTCTGTCAGATAAGTTGAGTATGCTGACGGGGTTTTCTTCAAAAGGATCTTTCCCCAAATCGTAGAGAGCATAAGGTGGCTTTGAGTGAAACTCTGATGAACTGACAATATGTTTTAAAAACCCCTCTTTGGTTAGTCTCTTTTCATTTAGCCTACTGAGAACTGCATAATACTCATCATATTCCTCAAACCTTCGGAGCAATCCTCTATATACGTTCTGCAGAAAAACTTCGGAGGTCATTTTCCCAACTGCATCGGCTGCAGAGAATAGATCAGGGGTGCCATTGACCAGATACTTAACGGTTTCCGACCTAACAGCCCTCTGCCGAAGAGCTGACGAAATAAAAACCATGGGGATCAAAAGCTTCTTATTATCTCTTTGCCAAGTTTCACTATAGACAGTTCTGTCTTTGCCATATGTTAAAGAACTCAAACTAACACCATCGAGATCATATGGCAAGAGTTCATCAATATCCGCGTTAATAGACAGTTTCAGGATAGTAGGGAAGATGTCAACAATCGACACCGTGTCATCGATTATCTTATGACCGATGTCGCTTTTGAATAAAATGAGCGGCACTCTTATCACACTATCAAACAGCATTCCACCGTGGGCAAAATCTTCGGGTCGATCAGTATTCGATTTGCCTTCCCCATGGTCTGAAAAAATAACGAGCAGAGAGTCCTCAAGGAAAGCCATTTTTTCCAAGCCTGACATGAAATCACTAAACCTTCCCCTGTCAAACTTTGATACACCACGTACATAAAGAGGGAAGAACTGTTCATGGTCCTTGCCGTCAAGATGATCTACTAATCGCCGCCACGCCCCTTTATCCGAGTCTTTTATGCTTTGATATTTTTTCAAATCAAGCTTTTCATAGAGAAGGTCTATCTCTTTTCTATAGTCGCTATTATCGTATGTGTTATTCTCACATAACAGAAAAGGTTCATGGACGTCAAAGAAATGCGCAAAAACAAAGAGCTTTCTTGCTTTGTTTTTCTCGAGGAACTCAAGCAGACCGGGGTCATCCTTATGGAAAAAGTGGTCGAAACCTCTATTCAATTCCAGTGGTCTAAAAAGGTTTGCTGTATCTGTCATCATCACTGTCTCATAACCAAAGATCTTCAAAACCTCCGCCAATGTATGAACATCTTTCGAGATCTTTGTCTCATAGAAGGCTCTTGCGCCATGTCTCGGCGGATAGAGTCCGGTAAAAGCACTTGCGTGTGCAGCAGTAGTATAGGTATTGGTGCTGATGCACTGGGTAAAGCAGAGGGCTTTTTCAGCAATCCTGTCGAGCGTCGGAGTCTGAAGGTACTTTAACACGTCATACTTCATGAGCTCTTGCTTGGCAGGTTGATAACCAGTGCAATCGAACCTAAGATTATCTATTGAAATGAGAATAATATGCTTCATATCTCCGCAGAAAAAATCCCCCTGATTTTGTCCTTTACTGCTTCATAGGAATAATGTTCCTGAGCCAGTCTGAGAGAATTTTCACGGAATTGCTCCCACAAATATTGCTCTGTATACAGACAGAAAATCTTTTCTGCGAAAAGTTTCGGGTCATCAACAATGAAACAGTGGTGACCGTCAATTAAATCCATACCCTCTGCACCGATGGATGAAGTGACAAAAGGCAATCCCAGACTCATACTCTGTGTCAGCTTTCCCTTAACGCCTGCTCCGTATCTCAGAGGGGCAACCATTACTCGACACTTTTCAAAGTAAGGGATGACGTCAGGCACATAACCCGTAAAGATCACATTCGGATTCTGGTAGGTTAGTCCCTCTTTTGGTGGATTGTCACCAATGATATAAAAATTTATATCCAGATCTTCAAGTAGACGCGGGAATATCTCTTTCAGAAAGAAAAGGACCGCGTCGCTATTCGGATTGTGGGAAAAGGCACCGATGAACATGATGTCCCTTCTCTTCTCAAAAGATGTGCCGGTGGACTCAATCCGGTGGATGTTGGGGATCACTTCCACACGTCCGTAGGGCATATCGTGCAGAAGGATCTCCTTTTCTTTATTTGATACGACAAACACTAGATCGCTCTTTTTCGCAAGGGACAACTCTTTCCGCTTAAACTCTTTCGCCTTTCTCGCTGATTCCACATTCCCGGTAATTTCCCATTCACGCTGAACTCTCACATAGTGGAGGTCAGAGGTGTCGAATATGATAAAGGCCCTCTGGAAGTATCTTCTTACCATGTAAATGTAATCGGCTGTACTAGGTGTATGGAGTATTACATAATCAAAGTGGTCACCTAATTCTTTGAGATAATGAAAACTCTCCCGGCCATGCATGATATAAACTCCAAGCTCTTGTAGCGGTCTAACATATCTTGATTGAACCATGGAGCTGTCTGAAAAAACGGTTACCATGAAGCCCAGTTCTTTGAGGATGTGTAGAAGATTAAAGAATCGGTGGGCCCCTGAATATTTGTCAAATCGAGGTACTTCATAGGTGATGACAAGAATCTTTTTTTGACGTGTTTCATTTCTGAGTCTCTCAATAAAGCGTCGGTCTATTTTTTCTACTCCTGCCCGTCTGATTATATTCATAAGTTTTACAAACAGCCTCTGTCTGTGAGTACCAGAGGGAAAAAGCTTTGAATCCATGAAGTTCGTTATCTTGCTCATGATCTTCCATGTTAAACTGTTTCTTATCATCTGGAGTTCTTTTGCCACATCACTTTCAGCCATAATAGAAGATTCAGCCCTCTGAAAATATGTTACCTGTTGTAAAAGAAATTTAGTGAATTCTTCAGATACTGTAATGAGCTGTTCAATCTCCGTCCTTTCATAGCTATCAATCTGATATATGTTTATGTAATCATCTATGCACTGTGAAAGAAGATGCTTGTCCATGAGGACTTGAGAAACATCTTTTGTCAATAATCTAGCGAGGTTTCCCTCAATCACGGACAAGATATCCTTGTCATCGAAAACTTCCTCTGTCTTTGCGGAATCTTTACTCAAATTGAGCATCGTTTGAATTTGTCGCATAGACTCTTTATCATTATTTGTCAGCACAATAGGTTTCAGCTCAAAGGGATCTTCTTTTAAGTCATACATTACATGTGATGGTTTTGAAATATATTCAGAGGACTGGCGCACACTCTCCAATATTTGGCTTTTTGTTACCTTCTTAGTCTTCAGATTTGATAATTCTCTTGAATAATCTCCGAATTCTTCAAATCGGCAAAGAAGCCCTCTATATATATTGTGGAGAAACGTCTCATCAGTCATGGCATCAATCGCTTCTTTCCTTAAAAATAGCTCTGGAGTGCCATTGATCACATATTTTTTATCGCTAACTCTCAGACACCTTTGCTCTAGTAGCGATGAGATGAAGGTCAAAGGGATGACGTGCTTCTCGTTGTCTTTTTGCCACGTTTCTGAATAGACAGCCCTATTGTCAGACCCCGTCTCACTCTGCAGGTCAATTCCATCCAGTTGATATGACAAGAGGTCATGGGTATCCTTGGGTAACGTGAGGCTCAGGATAGTAGGGAAAATGTCCACTATTGACACTACCTTATCGATCATTCTGTGAGAAAAATCGCGGTGAGAAATGATCAATGGCACTCTTACCACGCTATCAAAGAGCTCTCCACCATGAGCAAAGACCTCAGGGTCTTCAGAAGAAGACCTACCCTCCCCGTGGTCCGCAAAAATGACAAGCAGCGAGTCTTCAAGCAAGCCAACCCTTGCTAGGCCTGACAAGAAATCGTTGAACCTACCCTTGTCAAACTTGGAAACCCCCCGAACATAAAGAGGAAGAAATGTTTTGTGATCTTTTCCTCCAAGGCGGTCTACAAGACGTAACCATGCACCTTTCTCAGAATCTTTTGGGCTCTGATATTTCATAAGATCAAACCTTTCATAGAGAAGGGTAACCTCTCGCCAGTAATCACTGTTGTCATAGGTGTCATTTTCACACATCAGGAAAGGCTCATGGACATCAAAAAAATGCACAAAAATGAAGAGTTTCTTTTCCCTGTTTTTCTCAAGAAATTCTAACAATCCACTGTCATTACTGTGAAAGAAATGGTCAAATCCTCTGTTGAGTTCAAGGGGACAGAACAGGTGAGGGATATCTGTCATCATTACTGTTTGAAATCCGAAGATCTTCAGGATCTCAGCCAGCGTGTAGACCTCTTTCGAAAGCTTCGTCTCATAAAATGCCCTCACGCCGTGCCGTGGCGGATAAAGGCCAGTCAGAGCGCTCGAATGGGCTGCGGTGGTATAGGTATTCGTACTGATACATTTGGTGAAGCAGGCGCTCTTCTCCGCAATCCGGTCGAGGGTCGGCGTTTCGAGCAACTTCAACACGTCATGTCTCAGTAGTTCCGTCTTGTCAGGTTGGTAGCCAATGCAGTCGTATCTGAGGTTATCGATTGAAAATAACAGTATATGTTGGGCCATAGCCAGAGGACTAAAAGTATCCGAGTTCCCTTAGGTTTTTCATGATCTTTTCTTTGTCAGGCGCTCTGCCACCTCGTTCCGGACCGGTTCCGGTGTTAATGGCAGTGCACGGGGCACAACCAAGACTTCTGTAACCCCTGTCGTACAATTCACAATATGGAATGTTATTGCTTCTGATGTAATTCCATATGTCCTTTTCCATAAAATGCAATATTGGGTTGACCCTGACATGGTCTTCTCTCTCAGAAAAATATTTCTCGTCGGCACGCGCAACATGCTCGTCCCACCGTATTGCGGTCATCAATGACTTGACTCCGTATTGTTTTATAGCATCGTCCAAAACTTTTGCCTTAAGTACATAGCAGCACTCAGCGGAATCCTTGGCATTGCTGATCACTTCTTGAGGGTTAGGATGTTTTAAGATGACCAAATTCATATTCCATTCTTTTGATAGCCTGTCCCTGAAATCGTAAATCTCTTTGAATTTAACTGAAGTGTCAATATTGAAGACTCTAAAGGGTATTTCTCCATTGTGGATCGTTCTTACCAACGATAAAAGTGTGGTGGAATCCTTGCCCCCTGTCCAAGTCAAGGCAATGTCCTCTTGCCCGAACCGCCTTTCTGTTTCCAGGATGACATCGATGCTTTTTTGGACTTTTTTTTCCAGACTCTGAAAAGCTATACTTTTATCTTCTGTAATTTCCATATTCAACCTCTCTGAACGATTTTAATAAAATGCTCGCTAAATCGTATCTGTAAATAAACCATGCTGAAAGGCATCTGTCATTGTGCTAACGAATTCATTAGCTTTTCATTTTAACATTTTAATCGTGTAATTTCAAAGAAATATGGCTCAACTTCTCGGCTCTTGCCCAACTCCCCAGCCTACTATTGAGATTCAAGGTGCCACTCATGTCGGCCAACGACTCTCTTGTCAAAGTTCTTGCTGCTGGCGATTTTTCCGTACAAGGGGGAAGAGGCAATACGCTGTTAAAATGACTTTTCGCCAAAAGGACAGAATATCTTGATCAACGGCTATGGCCTAATCGATCCTCCATCAAGGTTGTGTTGCCGACATATTCCGAGACGACCTTGACTGGATCACCCATCATCTTGATTTTTCCATGATCGAGCCACAACACTTTTTGGCACAGATTTTTAACTTCTTCCATGTTGTGAGAGACGAATAGTATGGTGACTCCCTTGGCCCTGAAGTTCAATATCTTCTCACGGCACTTTTTCTTGAAGTGAACATCTCCAACAGCAAGGACTTCGTCTACTATCAAGATATCTGGCTCAACCTCTGTTGCAATAGAAAAGCCCAATCGGGCGATCATTCCAGAGGAATAACTCCTTAGTGGAGTGTTCACAAATTCTTTTAATTCTGCAAATTCCACAATTCTGTCATATTTCTCTCCTATTTCCCTTCTCGAGAAACCAAGGATCGAAGCATTCAAATAGATGTTTTCCTTCCCGGTGAGCTCGTGGTCGAACCCCGCACTAAGTTCGATCAGCGGAGCTATCTTCCCGCTCACGGACACCCTTCCCTCCGTTGGCCTGATCACACCCGATATAACCTTGAGCAGTGTACTCTTCCCCGCACCATTAAGACCAATTATGCCCAGAGATTCGCCCTCACTTACATCCAAAGATATCTTTTTTAGCGCCCACAGCTTGTCAGCTCTTAGCCGCTTGCCTGTCAAATAGTCGATGATATATGCCTGGAATGTCCGCTTTTTGACTTCTTTAATCAATCTGTATTTTACAGATACATTATGGAGTCCGATCATAACCCATTGTCCATATTAAAGGTAAAATATTAACCTGTCTTTGTTTCTCTGATAAATGATCCATCCCACCGAGAAAGAAAGAAAAGCGGAGGCTATTCCAAAGTAAACATGCTCAGTTCTCAGTTTGCTGACATCATAAAGCAAGGCCCTAAAAATACTTATGTAGTTATACATGGGATTAAACAACATGAAGACTTGAAATTTTTCCGGCAGGATCGAGATTGGGTAAAATATCGCTGACAGAAACATCCATCCCCTCAATATGGCATCATAAATAAACTTCACGTCACGAAAGAAAACGGTGAGTGTTGCTAAAAGAAGGGCTATGCCGAGCGAAAATGTAAACGCAAGAAAAATAACGAGAGGAATCATGACCATATGGTAGTTCAGGTTTATTCCTGAGAAGATGAGAATACCGAGCAGCGGGACAAGGGAAAAACCGAAATGCATCAACGAAGATATAGCGGTAGCAATGGGAAAGATTGATTTCGGAAGATATATTTTGTTGATGAGTTGGCGGTTCGAAGTAAAGGATGATCCAGCAAGCCTTGTTCCCTGGGCAAGAAGCTGCCACATAATGACCCCTGATATGATATAGAGCTTGTAATTTCCTGACTTCCCGAAGATTCCAGCAAATACCACGTAATATATAACAAGCGTAAGAAGAGGATCGAGCATAACCCACAGGAAACCCAGTGCAGACCTTTTATACCGCTTTTTGATATCCCGAGCCACTAGATTTCTCAACAGTTCCCGGTATCTGTAAAGCTCTTTAAACTCAGAAAATATTGCCATTTTTAGTTATATTCTCTATATATGTATTCTATAAGAGATTTTTTTCTTAAACTATGTATTATACCACTACTGTATGGGATAATGTTCCATGTCGCTGGTCACAGCAGCGATTGTAAGCGCAGTGATGCAAGCCCGTTGTCTACGATGAACTCAAAAACAGATAAATCACAGAGAGAACCGCAGTTGCTCACGGTGGCATCTCATCAACAAAAAAAGATGGCTCCCCCTTCTTCTTGGAAACTATATGATTATTTGAAATTATACTTAGGAAAGGGTATAGTAAAAAAGCGCTTGTCGACGGAGTGATATATGTTTTTGCTCTGAAACACGTTGGGGAATATCATATGGATTATCTCATCATAGTGCCGGCTTTTAATGAGGAATTCTCTATTGGTGACGTCATTGACAAGATACGGCAGCATGTTCCCTTCGCCGATATTTTAGTTGTGAATGACGGCTCAATGGATGCAACCTCACTCATAGCAAAGGGGAAAAAGGTCTTTGTAATCAACCATCCGTTCAATTTGGGCTATGGAGTTGCACTGCAAACTGGTTTCCGCTTTGCGACGATGAAAAGGTATGCCTTTGTTATCACGATGGATGCCGATGGCCAGCATGTCCCCTCATCTGTGAACAAGCTAATTGAGACAATGAATGAAGGAAATGCAGATGTAGTAGTAGGTTCACGTTTTCTTGAGGGAACTTATAGGGTAGGCATTGCCAAAAGAATGGGCATCTGGTTATTCTCAGTTATCGCAAAAATCTATACGGGAATAGGCGTAACTGACCCCACATCTGGATTTCAGCTGTATAACAGGAAAGTTTTTTCACACCTTGCAATTGCCGAAAACTACCCCTTTGATTATCCTGATGTGAATATTATCATGTCCTTACACAAGAGACAATTTAAGATAGTTGAAGCACCTGTGATGATGATGGAGAGCAAAAGCGGTAAATCTATGCATAGCGGACTGAAGCCCTTGCTTTATGTCATAAGAATGTTTCTCGCCATAATCATGGTATGGGTGAGGGGGAGCGGGAAATAACGTGTCCTTTGGAATCCGGCTCATAATATTTGTCTTGGGACTGGCTCTCTCGGTGCTGATCTTCGAACTTGTTAGAAAGCGAAAGTTCAGGGAAGAGCTCTCATTAATGTGGTTTATCGTTGGGATGGCTATAATGGCAAGTTCAGTAGGAGATTTAATTATAGACCCCATCGCCAAGAAACTCAGGATAGGATACCCTCCCTCTCTTGTGTTCGTCTGGGTGATTTTTTTTCTACTTCTAGCCCTTCTCTATTTTTCGGTAGTAATTTCTGATCTTAAGAGTAAAGTGAAAGAACTTAGCCAGAAGATCGCATTGATGGACACAGAACTGGCAGATTATTGCAAAAAGGAGCGCGAAGAGGAGGCTTAGTGGCTTTTTTCACTTTACGTCTTTTCTTGAACGCTCTTGGTCTCGCCCGCAACCGCTAACAGCGCAGCTTCGAATTGTACTGCAATGGTGTCCCACAGGAAGCGCCCCGAAAACTCACGCCCTCTCATTCCAAGGCTGCTTCTCAACTCCCGGTTGTTCAATAAGAGCTCTATCTTGCCCTTAAGACCTTCAGCAGAGCCGGAGGGAAAGCAGACCCCAAAATTGTGGTCCTCTACAAATCGCAGCTCCGGTATGTCGCTCACAATGACCGGCTTTCCACATGCAGCAGCCTCCAGGATACTTATGGGTGAAGATTCGTGTCGAGAGGGTAAAACGAACATCGTTGCCTGTGATAACAAGTTGACTTTTTCATCACCCTTAACAAACCCGGCATACTTTATCCTCTCCCGCAAATGAATAGGACAGTTCGATACGAGGTCATCAAAACGGCTGAATTCATATCCGGCAAGGACAAGGTTCACTCCGGGATATCTCGTGCTAATCTGTTCGAATGCCGTTATCAAAATATCAAGTCCCTTTGTATAAGTGTCTATTCTACTAAGAAAAAGGATGTATCCTCTCTCCTCGGCAGTAATGCTTAACAGTTCTCTATTTATTCCGTTAGGAATTACACAGCACAGGTTGGCCTTCCGCTTGATCCGAGCCATGACCTTTATCTTCGTTATATCAGAAACGAAAATGAACTGATCATATAGACTCGGATAAAATCGTTCTGATATATACATGGGGATGGAATATACGCGGCTAAATTTTTTCAAGGAGTGTTCTTCCATTATGCCTTGTATTTGCAATACAACGGGAGTCTTTGTGAAGAGCTTTGAGAAGAAAGGGGTCGATGGGAGAAAATTTTCAATGATCACGTCGAACTCATTTTCGTGTTTTCTCACGAAATTCGCTGCCTCTAATGTATATGTCAACACACTCCTCACAAGACTTTTACTTTCACAGCCAACAAAGATGTGTTTTAGCCCTTCTTTTTCTCCGTTTCTCGCCTCGGGATATTTCATGCAGAGCAATGTAATCTCATGCCTTCTGCTCAATCTTTTGTATATCTCATATGCTCTCGCTCCAGCTCCACCAAAACCGAAGGGGCTTCCAAGACTTTCATAGATAAGTTGGAGTATTTTCATTCCCTTGTCGCGGTTTATGTGCTCTCTTCAGATGTAACTTCTTCGTCATTGTCTGCAGGGAGAAGAGCCCCCTTCACTGGGAAAAATTGGACAGTCTACCTATCCTCGCTCGTTCCCGGCAATCTTTTTTTTGTGTCATGATGCCAGTGGTGCACTTCAGTCAAAAAGTCTTCATATTTAACCGCTATTTTGTCCCACGTGTATTGCCTTACCAAACTTCTACCTTTTTCCCCTATCCGTGATCTGCCGTTGCTTTCCATAAGGTCGTTCATGGCATGAAACAATGATGAGCTGCTCCCGTTCCTAAAAGACAGCCCAGCCCCCTGTTTGGTTACGAAGGAAAATGCCGCGATATCACTCACAATCAATGCTTTCTCACATGCCATTGCCTCGAGTGCGGCAATAGGCTGCACCTCGTGTCTTGAGGGGAATATGACAAACAAGGCCCTCCTTAGCAGATCCGCTTTTCTGTCACCTGAAACCCAGCCCAGCAGCACTATGTTTCTGGATACCTCCTCGGGCTGCTGCCTCAGCATCAATTTAAGCTTTGCCATATCTCGTCCGTCTCCCGCTAAAGCCAATCTCACATCCGGAAACGACCCGTGGAACTCCTCGTAGGCCCTCACTAGAAGATCGAGTCCTTTCCCGTATATGTCTATCCTGCCAAGATACAAAATAAAATCTCCTTCTTCCGGCAGGGTATTCAGCAACTCGGGTGAGACCCCATTCGGTATTATACCCACCTTCTTTTTCATCCTCAGCATGAAATGCCCCGCCGTTTCCGCATTAAGAAAAATGAAATTGCTATAAAACATGGTTCTCATGCGCTCCATAACATAGAGAGCCAGGGCGTAGAGAGGGTTATATTTTCTGAAGTAAAGCCCACCGGTGTATCCCTGTATTTGGAGAATTATGGGCTTCTTTGTAAATGCGTGTGAGAATGTCGGGATCGCCGGTGAAAATTCTTCAACGATGATGTCAAAGTCATTCCCATGTTTCTTGACAAATAATGCAACGTGGCAAGCGTACGACAATAGTGTTCTTGTGAGGTTTCTGCTCTCCGTTCCAACATACAGATGCCTTAATCCTTCGATTGGACTTAGCCCCTCTCCAGGGTATTTTTTGCATAAGAGGGTTATATCATGCCGGTCCTTCAAGTATTTATATAATTCATAAGCCCTGACACCTACGCCACCAAGGCCGAAATAATCATCCCTGCTCTCATAAAGGACATGTAATATTCTCATAGCGATTCTAATCTTCTCGAACTCTGACTGCGCTTTCAGAAGACATCCAATCCGCTGCGTTTGCCCACATTCATTAAGACTAATCTAACATCCAGACGTTATTCCTAAACACCTATGCTGTCCGGTTCCCGTCCTCATATCATTATTTTTAGGATTCATTATCCGCTTCAGTTCGACAGCCAAGAGCTGAATGTAAAACAGCGCAATTTCTTTAGTATATCAGATAAAGAGATTGGGAGCATTGCAAAAAAGGAGTTTAAAGCTACTTTTATTTGATCCTAGTCTATAGTAAGAAATCTCTCTATGGTATAATAAAACATGTGTTATATCGTGGCCCACGCAATCACTTCAGTGATGCCCAGTTGTATTTCGGTTTCTCGAGAATTCGATTCATCCTCAGGGTAGCGAGGGAGACTCAGATGGCTGTCTTTTCTTATCGAGCGACTTCAAGAGATGGAACGATAATAGAAGGTATAATAGATGCCTTAGATGAGAAAGTTGCGATCGAAAGGCTGAAAAGTACTGGCATCATCCCCCTCAAACTTACCGCCCCACGGGATTCCATTGCTCAGAAATTTGCATTACGATCGTCCAAAGCGGACATCCTCACCTTTACAGCTGAGCTGTCAGCGCTGTTGGCCGCGGGACTACCCCTCGATAGAGGCCTCAATATACTTTCAGAAATCACTGAAAGTAAGTATATGAAATCCATAATACAATCAATTCTCAAGTCAATACGAGAAGGAAGTTCTTTTTCCGATGCCTTACAAAAACACCCAAAGGTCTTCCCAAGGATTTATGTCAATATGGTAAGGGCTGGAGAAGCTGGCGGTGTGCTAGATGTAGTGCTCGACAAACTCAATGAATTCCTTGAAACATCCAAAGAGCTGAAGGATCATGTCTTTTCAGCAATGATTTATCCAACAATATTGATCATTACCGGCGGTGTTTCAATAATGATCCTTCTTACCTATGTCCTTCCAAAGTTCTCTGTAATTTTTGCCGAACTCGGAAGTTCACTGCCACTTCCGACAAAAATCCTCCTGACGGTGAGTAACGCCCTCAAATCGTATTGGTGGATAGTTCTATTAGTCACCGTTGTAGTGTGGCTAATAATGAGAAGCGTTATAAGTACTGAGAAGGGCAGATACAAATGGGATGCCTTCAAACTCAAGCTGATGGGAGAAGTGATCATAAAGCTCGAGACTGCGCGCTTCTGTAGGACACTAGGCACACTTCTTAAAAGTGGGGTGCCGCTTCTGCAGGCATTGAGCAATGCGAAGGACGTTATCAGCAATCAGGTGATAGCCTCTTTGATTGACAAAGTTTCGAAAGGTGCAAAAGAAGGAAAAGGCATCTCATTTCCACTTGCGCAGATTCATGTCTTCCCCTCTCTCGCACTGTCTATGATAAAGGTTGGAGAGGAAACCGGCCAGCTTGACGACATGCTCATTAAAGTTGCAGTCACCTATGAGAGGATAATGCGGATTGCTATCAAAAGGTTTATTAGCTTTTTAGAGCCCGCCATGATTCTGATCATGGGGGTCGTTATTGGCTTTATAGTCGTTTCGATGCTCATGGCGATCTTTAGCATAACGGACCTCCCATTTTAGTGACACATGGTGATTGATGCGTGATGCTACAACGGCACAGGAACGATTTCTACACCAGTGATCGTTCATCGGCAAAGGCTGGATTTACCCTGCTTGAAGTTGTAATTGTGATTTGTCTTATTTTGCTTATACTCGGCCTCTCGACTCTTTTCTTTGCCAACACATTCCCTTCGAGCAGACTCGAGGCGACGGCAAGGCAGCTATGTGCGACCATAAGGGAAGCAAGGGCCCTTGCTCAAATCAGGGGTGAAAGACAGATAATTTCCATAGACTTAGATTCGAAACAGTACGGGATCGAAGGAAGAGGTCAAAAAACAATTTCACCGGATATTTCTATTAAGGTAGTCGATCCTCTTCTGGGGGAATTATATAAGGGACAATGCCAGATTATCGCAAACGCAGACGGAATTGCAGAGGGTGGTACAGTGGTATTGTCAAATTCCAGAAAAACATTCCAAATACAGATGGATCCGGTGATTGGGGCAGTCATCATAAAATGAACAGCTTCAGAACAGCACCTCAGCAAAACGGTTTTACTCTTCTCGAGGTCCTAGTCGCGACCGCAATACTAGGGATCGCGATATCTATCGTGTTGCAGCTTTTTTCATCCGACTTGAGAGCGATATCATCATCCGGCAACTATGTCTCTGCTATAACGAAAACTGAAGCCAAGATGAGGGAACTCCTAGACGATGATAGGCTTTCAGAACGTTCCTGGAGTGAGATGACTAATGATGGCTATAGGGCCGATATCTCTATAGTCGAGGTGATGAAAGATCGGACACAAAATCTTCAAATGAGTCTATTCGAAATAACGCTCACAATGCACTGGACACAGGGGGGCAAAGCAAGGTCCCTGACCCTCACGACAATGAAAGCAAAGCCCAAACAAGTTTAAGACAGACCGTTTGGGATTACGATCATGCACGAGCGATCTAATAAAGGTTTCACCCTTCTTGAATTGCTGATCTCAATGGTAATGATAGGGATAATTGTCCTGATCATTGTGGGAGCAATGAGACTTGGATTTCGTTCCGTGCAAGGAGGAGAGAAAAGAATAGAAAGCCTCGAGAGAACGAGGACAGCTCTTACTATTCTCGACTCACAGATTCAATCGCAAATACCCCTTACTTACGACGACGAAGGGGTCCAGAAACCATACTTTAGTGGCTCCAGAGAATCATTGCAGTTCACTACAAATTATTCTATCTGGGGCGGTGAAAGAGGCTACGTGACCGTTTTGTATACCGTTGGCCAGGATGACAACGGGAAGAGGGCCCTTTATGCGTCTGAGAATCTTGTGCGTGTTGAACAAAAAAGCCAAACACAGCTCTTGAATGCCCTTGATTCAATATACTTTGAGTATTTTTATAAGGACCCAACCTCAGAAGTGGGGCAATGGGTGGAACAGTGGACTGACGATACCAGTATCCCGGAGAAAGTAAGAATAAATTTGATTGACGGAACCAAGCACTTCTCAATGATTATTCCGATGTGGACAGGCGGACCGATCACTCAGGTTTTATCACAACAATCCCCATCCGGCAAGAAACATGGTTCAACGAACTCGCCAAAAGCGATATCTCCGGGGGCGCCGATATCTTTGGGTGGACAATAGCATGCCAATTGTGTCATCACAGAAAGGCATCGTCCTTCTCTTGGTATTGTGGGTACTCACAATCTTGATGGTTGTTGTTCTCTCTTTTTCCTTCACGACCAGGACAGAGACACTCTCGACTTTGGCGTTTAAAGAAAGGACTCAAGAAAAATTCCTTGCGGAGGGCGGATTGCATAGGGGCATAATGGAACTCTATTATTTGAATGCAAATAGAACTATGAATGTTCCTTTGGAGGGAATGGAGGTATGGAAGACTGATGGAACCTTTTATACCGGCCAGATTGGCAGCGGTAATTACGCGGTAAGGATCATGGATGAAACAGGCAAGATAGACATCAATATGGTACCTGATGTAGTATTAAAGAGCTTTTTACTTAACTTCGGCGTTCAGGAGGAACAGGCCAATATTATAGTGGATTCTGTGATGGACTGGAAAGATGCAGATGAAGACACCCGCCTTAATGGGGCAGAAAGTGCATACTATATGTCTCTGTCAACGCCTTATCATTCGAAAAATGCTAATTTTGATACCGTCGAAGAGCTCCTGCTTGTAAGAGGTATAACCCCAACGTTGCTTTACGGAGATAAAACGCAAAAGGGCATCATCGATTTTCTGACTGTCAACTCATTTGTCAATAAGATAAACATCGCTGCAGCACCAAAAGAGGTCCTGATGGCTGTTCCGGGAATGACTTCCGAGATTGCAGACTCGATAATCAGTGCAAGACAAGGTCAAGGCCAAGCGCTCACACAAAATATTCAGGGAGCTATCGGTGGGAGTTACCAAGCCATGGCTCAGTACGTGAGTTTGGCAGGGGCAAACACTTATACCATTGATGCGATCGGTTATCAAGCTGACCGAAAAAAGGGGTACGCGATAAGGGCAACGGTCCTCCTCAACCGAGATAGCACATATAGCTTTGTGTATTATAAAAGTCCGGCTGAGATAAACCAATGAACGGCTCTTTAGCTCTGCAGAAAATAACATTTACGGCAACCAGGGTTTCGACGAGGATAAATGAGCTGTTTAATATTTTATCGAAGATCCTTAGTCTCAGCCTTGCTGATGAAAGAATATATCCTCAAAAAAAAATATGCGTTGCCATTGAAAGAGGGTCTTTTTCGATAGCCCGTGGTGCACAAATTCTATCGCGAATCAGAATCCGCGCGTGCACAAAGTTTCATGTGGATAAGGAAGCTTATCCGACGCCGGATAATTTTGCCTCAACTTTAGCCCTCTCACTTAGCAAAGAAGGCGCAAGCAAGAAACAGATCACCCTGAGTGTACCGAAGGCGTGGACAGTAATCAGGAGCGCTGAATTTCCATCCACCATTAAAGAAAATATCGCGGAGGTCATTTCATATGAGCTCGACAGGGTTACCCCGTTAAGGTCGGAAGACGCATATTATGACTTTAGAATCTTGCATGACGATGGCCAAAAACTTATTTTGCTGATTGCAGCGGCAAGGTCTGACCTCATAACCCAGTATACAGACGCCCTTAGAGACAACGGTCTTGATGTCAGCAAAGTGACTCTAAATCTCTCCAGCATTGGTACTCTCTGTCACAAACTCAATCCAAAAGATACGATTCTTCTTGTCGACATCATCAACAATTCCTATGAAGGTGCTCTTCTCGTGGAAGGAAATTTAACTACCGCCTTTTCAGGTACCTTCGCTGCAGATGATGACAAGTTGAAAGCAGAAAGCATCATGATCGAGATCGAGCGCGTGAGAGCGACCTTTCAGCAGCATGGGGGTTCTCCTCAAATTGTAGTATCCTTAAAGGAAAACAGTGATTCTTTAAAGAAAGCCTTGCAGGAAACGGCGCCTCTTCCCTTGACGATGCTTGGTGACACTGACATGGAGATCAAACTCCCGTCAGATCGCAAGGAAGTCTCTCACGCAGCTCTCGGCGGACTCGTGGAATCACTGTGGCCCAAGGCGAAGGGCCTTAATCTACTGAGCAAAGGACATCGTGAGAAGACGCGAACACCTCTCGCATTAACTATGATCCTCTCGCTCGCACTTTTGGGTATGTTGGTTATCTATAGCGTTGCCCCACTCCAGATAGAAGAGAAAAGACTCAATGAAATCAACCGTCAGATAAACCAAAGGAAAAATGAGATAAAAAAAATCGAGGCGCTCAATAAGGAGATTGATGCAGTAAACTCAGAAATTAAGACTATAAATGATTTCAAGGAAAATAAGCCGTTGGCAATTAATATGCTTAAAGAGCTCTCCATCATCCTGCCAAAGAACACCTGGCTGACGAGGGTGCGGATTGGCGAGTCTACAGTCGAAATTGAGGGATTTGGAAGTTCAGCAACACAACTTGTGCCACTACTGGAAGCATCAAAATACTTTGAAAAGGTTGAGTTTTCATCTCCCACCTTTAGAGATGTGCGAATGAATGCCGACAGATTTAATATAAAAATGGCTATCGAAGGCCTTAAAAAGGAGGAGGTGGAAAAGGTCAAACATGACAAGAAATAGGACACTGCTAATCTCAATTCCTGTTATCGTGATTCTTATCGGCTTTATCTCCTATCAGTATGGCTATTTAAGTATCATGGCAGAGACGGCGGACATCAGAGAGCAGCAAACGATAAAGAAAAAGACACTTGAGAAGTATATCTCTTTGATAGCAGAGAAACCTTATCTGGAAAAAAAACTTGCGTCATTAAAGGATGAGCGTAAGGCTGACGAGTCAAAATTCATAGAAGGTGACACGCCATCGTTGGCGGCAGCAAGACTTCAAGATACCGTGAAAAATATCGTTACGGGAAGGGGCGGAACCATCTCAAGTGAAAGAGTTGGGAAAATTGAAGACTTCGGCAAATTTAAAACAATCACCGTGAGTTTAGACACAGTTTTGGCCGACTCCAGGGTGCTTGCAGACGTCCTCTATTCCATAGAAACTCGAACGCCCTATCTGGTCGTAAAAGAGGTCGATACCAGGGTGAGGAATTATCGCGACCCGAGGGAACTCATGGTCAAAATAGATGTAACAGCCTTGTACGGAGGAAAATGAGATGCGACTGAATGCCTTCATGAAAAATATTAACGTGTTGAATCTCATCTTAATTACGGCCGGCTTTCTGTTCTTCAATTATACTCTTTTACCGCTGTCTAATGTAAGCACTAAAATTCACCCTCCAACAATTGCAAAATTAGGTCAGAACGATAAGGGACAGCAGGCCGAAGAGCCTAAAATACTTTCTCCTTTTGAATATACAGTGATTGCAGACCAAAACCTTTTTCACTCGGAAAGGCGCATCCCTCCAGAGAAAAAAGAAGAAAAAGCCCTCCCGATCCCTGAATTTGTGCTTTACGGGACATTGATCTCAGACGGCATGAAGCTAGCGTATCTAGAGGACCAGAAAGCGCCCGTTAATTCACCCGGAAGGGGCAAGAGACAGACAGTCTTAAAGGTCGGTGAAATAATGAGCGGTTTTAAGCTTAACGAGGTGGATCCAGACAAAGTCGTCCTGTCACGGGGAGAACAAAGCCTGACTGTATATGTCATGGACCCCAATGCCGCAAAAGACAGGGGAGCTAAGGCTGCCGTTGCCGGAGCCCAGCCTACCGCTGTTTCAAAAAAATCGGTGGCTGCTCGAGGGCAAAATCGGCGAGCTGCAAGGGGTGCAGCTAAACCATCAGGCGCACCGCCACAAGCGGGCAAGCCGGCGGTCAACCAGGATGACGCCCAGTGAGTGTCCGATACCGGCCAAAACAGCTGGCCATCTCGGCAGAGCAAAAAAGGAGCCGCACAATGGACTTTTTACAGACGTCCACTTCCGGACGTGAACAGGCTCATCACAAGAGGTGATGACTATCTGTGATGTAAGGCAACATTGAATCTTGGCTCACGGGCTTGACTACAAACTGACAGCTCCTCTATGTCTCTTAAAAAGGGGCCCTTCTCTCTTTCAATAATCTATGGAGCTTCCACCACTCATGGCATCGACAAATCGTCTATACCACGTGCCGTCCAAGAAAAGATATGTATCTTCAGCTACAACCTCTTTGGAAGCAATAGAGGTCTCTTTACCGAGCATTTGTAGCTTTGGCACGTCATACGTCACCTTGATTTTTACCTCAGCCACATTTCCCTCAATTGTCATATTTTCTAGCGTGTATGCCTGATAAACCATGGGACCACGCTGAGAAGCGTACGAATTAAAGGGAATTCTTGCCCTGTAAAAAGGGTCATGGAGCTCGTAGGTGGCTCTTAAATCCTTGTCCAGCATCCCTTTCCAGTAAGCATTGACCCTTTCCCTCAACAAGGCTTCCTTTTCGGCGAGACTCAGGCCCTTCTCTTGTTCCGTGGTCATTTTTTCTGCTTCACCCCACCCCAGCTTCAACGCAGCCAAATCAGTAACCCTTCTTTCATCACTCCTGAACCTCTGCCAAGCGATGTAAAAGACATTGTTTGCGAAGCTTATCCGGGGTCGAAATGCATAAAACGCGCTATTTGAGACCGGGACATCCCTCTCCGTCCACGTGTTGCCCCTGTCAGGGGACAGTTTCAGTCTTATTCCTGAGCGTATGTTCCTGGCGTCTTCCCACACAATTGCAATCCTCTCACCATCAACTGCCATTCTTGGGAGCCATGACCTCGTATTGTCAAACTCCTTGTGATCAATCCTTTTTATGTCCCAGTGTCCGGCTCCGTCATCGCTCACAGCAGCATAAATGCGCTGCTTGAATCTTCCTCTCTCCTCTCCGCTAAAAACCACTAAGACCCTTCCATCGTCCCAAACGTGATAATCCATCCTTGCAACATCAAGCCCTTCGGCTCCCTTCAGTGAAAAAGGCTCCCAAGTCGATTCTCGCTTTTTTACCCCCTGAAGAACAAACTTACCTTCTCTCATGGTCTTAAAGACGACTACCGGAGCGTCCTTCAAACTGAATGATTCTATAAAAGAGGTACTGCCAGTCTCTTGGATCATTGAAGAGTCTTTCATGTTCATCGCTGGGACTTCATATGAGTTCATGCAAATAAATTTCCTGTCCCCTTTTACCCCGACAAAAAAAATGTAAAGAAGATCCTTTATCACTAAAGCTGACGGATGGTAAAGAGTCTCTATGCCCTTTGTTTCCAAAGGTATTCTCTTAAAGGTATGGGCATTATCAAGAGATATGTTGATAAAAACCTCCGGCTCTTTTCCTGAGGAGACTTCTAAGACAAACACTTTTCCTTTTGCCGAGACAAGCAGCATCACGCGTGTGGCCTTTGTCTTTGCCGCTAATTCAATAAACTCTCCCGGAGTTTTGCCCCGGTCGCGAGATACAAAAAACATCGCTCTGTTGCCATCCGGACGCTTCTCAATCCAGGTCATAAAGACTGAATTATCTGACACCGCAAGGTCTGGGCTATGAATTGTGGCAGCCGCGTCCTTGCCCCCTCTTATCATAATTGGAGCGGCTTCAATAGTCTTTAGATAAAGATCCCCATTCTGAATATAGGAAATCCAATCACGAGAGAGGATGGGCTCAAGCGCAATATCTACAGGTCCCACGGTAACTTCATCACTGCACCACGCTGACCCCACATAGAGAATGAAGCTCAGGCACAAAATGGCAAGATGCCTTATCTTGTTAATACTCTTCACCATTGAAAAGAAAATAAGATCCCTCCAACATATGAGATAACCTGACCTTGATTATTTAGAAAACTCATCATTACCAGCTGCTGCAACATTATACCTAATGAGCAGGCTTTTTTTGAGCTTTTTTCCGTCGTGGAATCAAAAATACCTTGATTTGTATTAATGAGGCGGCAACTGGGACAATCGCAAGAGTGGTCATTGTCCCAATCTATCCCATCGCGCTGTGATCGCAAGGCATGGCTTGCACACTTGACTACTGCCGTGCAAGCCACACCTTTGGCTGACAATATTAAGCCACGTGGCTCTTTATGCTCAATCTATATTTGTGACTAGGACCCCGTTATTATTGGATGCACCCGGTGGCACATAAGGTTCACTGAAAGTATATTCAAGTTTGTATATGACCGCAGAATCGCCAGAGGTGACGACTATCCGACCCCAACCGCCCGTAAAATAGAGGTCTGCTATGGTCGTGGAATCCATGAGATCAGTCAGATTAACGGCTGCTGTGCAGCTTACAAATACGGGCACGTCAAAAGTATACACATCCCCTGCTCTGCCATTGATACCCGGAGCTTGAAGGTAGTTTTGCAAGCTGATTGTAGTGGATCGATTGGTGTCATAAAGGTCGTAACCTATAGGCGTCACGAAAAATCTCGTGGTCCAAGAAGCAAGATCAAAGAAGGTGAACCTAAAGCTTACACCAGGATCGCCAACATTTACCAGGCCACCGGCTTCATATAAAGTTGAGTAAAAGCTGAAATCTTCGCGTGTCTGATCATTGATGGCTTTATATCCCCAAGCTGAACCCGATATGATATCCATAAGAATAGCCTCACCTCTCAACGAGTAATTCGAACCCACACTGACGCTGTTTCCAGAGGCATCAGAGTTGCTCACTAACAAATAGCCTCTCCAGGGGCCGCCTGCCACCGGCAGGCTGAAGGGGCCACCGTAAAGAGAAGCATCGGCATCATTAAAGAGAGCAGTGCCACCGGCCAATAATCCTGAGGCGTCAAAGCTTACAAGGTCAGGAACAAAATCATTTCTTACAATATCTGGGGCAAGAGAGCAACCACCACCATAATTAGGAGACTTATAACTATAGCTGTAAAGAAGATGACCACTGCTAGGCCCTTGATTCGTCACGGAGACAACCGTGACCACACCACCGGCTGGGCTCATCGCAAGTACAGGGAACAAGACAGTATCTGCATTCACACCTGAATAAGCACCACACATTATTAGTAAGATACTCACTACACCTATCGCCATTTTTCTTTGCATCGCACACCTCCGTTAACGCACAATCATTATCTCATACTCTTTTTAGACTCTCCCGTACATATATACTACTTAGCACATAATGACTGCGTTGTCAATTTTTTGTAGAAGTTGCAATCTTTTTCGACATTACCCCATTTTGTATGAGTGCCTGAGAGGGGGATTTTTTATCAAGACTTTTATGTGGACGTATGCAGTTGTAGAAGATAAGGTATTGAGCGAGGCGCAGTCTAAAAAGGCTGTTATTATGTATCGCATCAAGATTCTGCGCGACAAACTCTGACTTAATTGTTCTGTTGTAACGCTCAATGAAGCTATTGGTCTTAGGGCAATGGGGATAACTGAAGTAATGAGGTATGTGCTGTTTTTGGAGTTCTTTATCAAAGTCACCCAGGAATTCTGACCCATTATCACTCTGCACCGACACTACCGGGACCGGGCAGACAAGCAGAAGGCGTTTGAGGAAGTCCGTTGCCGATCGGCTTGTAAGAGAACTGTAGCAACCGGTAAGGGCAAACCTCGTCATCACATCTATTGCCGAGATCAGGTATCGTGTAGTGCCCACCTCATGAATCACTGTGCTGTCTGTCTGGATATGGCCTGGTTCAACGGGCTTGGGTGAGTTCCTGACTCGTTGTCGTTTGCGGTAAGCCGGCTCTTTCCTGTCGGGGTCGTGGTACACCCTGCCTGGCTTTCCCTGACAAAAGAACTTATGTCTCTTGATGAGCTTCCCTATTTTGGATTCAGAGATCGTGGGGATCCCAAGTTCTTTGCAATATGGATCAAGCAGAGGTTTGAGTTTCTCCTTGCCGATTCTCCCGTACTTGTGTCTGTAAGAGCGAATAAACTCTACGATGCGAGGGTCAACGGACATGGTCCTCACGTTGTAGGGTTTTGTACTGGCAGGCACAAGGGCTTCCAGTTTTCCCCCTGATTGTGCGAGCTTTTTCTTCCAGACGTGGATCACTTTGCGGTCCGCCCCAAAGGCTTCCTTAGTGGCGGCCTCACCGTAGTGGTCGTAAAACCGAATGATCTTATGTCGTTGTTTGGCCACTTCGCTCCTATCGAACCGCTGCAGACTTGCCAGCATATCCTGTAGCCTCCTCATGCCCCGAATCCGGCTGAAGATACAATATGCCCGTGCGTAATGATCCATCAAACCTCAATGTCGAAAATGTATCGTAACTTCTTCAGTTTTTTTGCATTTTCTCGCTTTCCTATCCTCTTCTTCTTAGACAAAAAATGCAATCGACTGTCAGTGCTGGAAAAGCCGGCCTATAAAAATGTTTTCCTTCTTCTTTCTTGACTTTCTGCAACAGCTTTCTTGTTTCAGTTTTCCGGAGCGCAGATACGCGTTAAAATGATGATATTTATTAGCTTAAATCGAGAGAGTTTTCAAGGATCAGGAGGCGTCAGGGGTAGGCAGTTTCTAAAAGCTTGATTGCCAGCTCTTCTTGTGTCGGTAAGTCACTCCCAAAAAAGGTGTATGCTTCCGCATATGTTATGGCGCCGGGAAGAGTGGCGGTTCTGAACCTATTGAGTCCCACCACCTTTGCAAGGTAATCATTATAATGAAGTTCAGTCTGGTAACATTCTATGGCCTTGATTTTCTTTACTATTTCATTCGTTATATCAATTAATATATTGGGATAAATGGCTATCAATACCTCATAAAATGCGAGGGTGGCATTCACCCTGTTTCTTAATTTCCACACCACATTGAAAGAGCATCGATGATCAGGATGAGCCTCGAACGAAGAAGGAGCATATATAATGGAGGGGGAAAATACTTCAACTGTGTCGAGCAATCTTTTCCCGAGCTCGCCTTCAACCGTGACGAGTTCTCTATCCTTGTATCCCCAAAACTCGTAATCGACAACTCCGAGGACTGTCATCGCCCTGTCCGCTGACTGACTGCGCATAGCAACATACTCCTCTCCAAATCTCCGCTCAAAATCCCCCTTGTCACCGTTTGTAAGAAAGACTATCTTCACCTTGCTCCCCGCAGTGATGTGCTTAACTATAGTCCCCCCGCATCCAAGTGACTCATCATCAGGGTGTGGCGCAATGATCAGGGCATCCAGATGTGAAAAATCTGCCACAAAATAGGGGTAACGGTCAGCCTCAGTAGTCGACATGGTATAATTGTAGCATATTCCAATTACCACATGAAAAGACCATGCAGGCTTCCGCTGATTTCATAATACGTGATTATAAGACAGGTGATGAAGAGGGAATAACGTCTCTCTTCAGACAGGTTTTCGGGCAAGACATGACCCTAACACAGTGGAACTGGAAGTATGGCGCATCGGGCAAGGGGAAGATGTATACAAAGGTCGCTGAAGATGCGTCTAAAAGAATTATAGCCCATGTGGGCGGCATTCCTTTGAGAGGGATATTCCAGCGCAGTAAAATGCATTTTTTTCAAATGACCGATGTAATGGTCCACCCAGAGGTGCGTGGCTTTCTTGGCAGGAAAAATATATTTGATGTCATAATGAAACGTTCCTTTGAAGATATCGAAAGAGAATTCCCCAACGTATTCTGTTATGGATTTTCCGGCACCCGTCCTTTCCTCATAGGGAAAAGGCTTGGAATTTATGATGAAGTCGAACAAGCCCTGGACATTTCCACACAATTAAGGCGCTCCTTATTTAACCCTTACACCGTTCACATAATGCACTGGCATGATGACAGGTTGGACAGTCTTTGGGATGGGGTTTCAAAAGACATTTCGCTTGCCGTTGTTCGAGACAAGGAGTACCTTTGCTGGAGGTATGACACAAACCCGTTCTTTACATACGGCTTGCTCGGTTTTTTTCTTTTCGGTAAACTTAAGGGCTGGGCTGTAATCAAAAAATCAGCAGACGAAACGCTTTTGATAGATCTATTGACCGAACAACAACGCTGCGGGAATATCCTTAAATCGCTCTGCAATTATCTTATATCTATCGGTGAGAAGAAGATTCGTTTTTGGCTGCCTCCAAGCTGGAGAGATACCCTCAAAGGCTATAGCTTTCAAGAAAGTGGTGTGATTGTCACCAATGTGGTATGGAAATTACCTCTTCAGGCCTCTGTTGTCAAAGACAATTTTTACTACACAATGGGTGACGTCGATATCTTTTGACTTCCCATGCCCCGCTCATCACTGCAGAAAGTGCCATTGAAATGGCTTCCCGCCCCCTAATAGCCATATGTAATCAGAATGTCACAGCGTCGCGCCATACTTGGACCTCGAAAGCTATCAACCTCCTGCATTTCTCTCTCTTACAGAGTTGATCACGGGAGTCATGGGAAATCTCGCTTTGCTCCTCTCCTATTGACTAAGCCTTTGTATTGTTGACTTTATCACTCGTGAGACTCTGTCGTAGAAGCCTCTTCTCTTCGTGCCATAGGGCAGAAGGGCATCCCTTACTTTATAAAAGGACCCCACGCCCTTTATCAGGACGCTCTCCTCAAACGAGGTTAATTTGTGCTGAAGAGCTTCAACCTTGCCTTGTCGCTCAAACAGCGATGCATTCAATTCATCAATTCTTTTCAGACTTTCGTGATAAGAAGACAGCAATTGATCAACCTTCCTCAGCTGAAATAAAAGCATGTAAGAGGATGCCTCTTTACTTAAGCCGTAAGTTAACCAGTCTATGATCGAATCTTCGCTGTCAGCCGGCGAAATCACGTAAAATGCTTCAAAAAAACCTTTTGTCAGAAAAGCGAACGATCTGAATGCATTCAAGCCCTTAACGGCGTGGAGCATGGCTTCCGGTTTGCAAAGGAGGCTGTAATTGTAACAACCCACAGCCCGCTCCTTTGTTGACATGGTGTCAGCAATGTCAACAACACAATTATAACGTATGGGCTGATACACCTCATAGAAGGCTACCTGAAAGGTACCGCACTCCCTTAGCAAGGATACTATGATTTTGGCAATAGATTGGTGGTCAGGATGAAAATCCATAGGTGAGGGGGAGAAGATAACAGCAGGGGTGTAGGATAAAATGACCTTCCGTATCGCGTCCTTTATCTCATGCTGATAGCTATTGAGTTTGCCATCAGGAAAATCATGAAAAAGTAGTTCCTCGACTCCCAGTATGTCGCATGCCCTGCGAGCTTCTTCTTTCCTTTTCTCAACAAGCTCTTCTACTTCAATATTTACGGCATCTCCTCTTGATACGATCAAAACGCGGACTTTCTTGCCAGACTGCGTGAACCTCGCGATTGTGCCGCCACATCCCAGAGTTTCATCATCGGGATGCGGAGCCAAGACGAGTATCCGCTCAGCTTCAAAGAGAGATTTATGAAGATCATTCATGTCTGGATGGCAACCTTCCAATGATCATGTTACTATAAGGCAGGTACCTTATCAGTGATACGCCCGCGTAACTTCCAAGCAGAGTTCCCAAGAACAAAACGGGGTAAAAGATTAACGCATCAGTCGTCATATTCATGGCAGATTTAATTTTGTCGGTAAGAAGAACAATAAAAAATACATTTACCAAGTATATTCCAAATGATTTCTTTCCAACCTCATGCATCATTTTCTCAAATAATATGCCTTTCTTGTGTAGGAGATGAATAGAAATTCTTAAGAGGATAACCATAACAGAAAGAGATAAAAAGGGTTCTATGATGCGAGGCCCAATAAAATAAAGCTTGTTCACCGCAAGTATATCTTTATACATTAATAGGCCAGCCACGTAAAATGCTTCTATAACAATTGTCATGACAACAGACAGACAAATAATCCTCGGTAGCTTTATTCCCAAAAATAATTGTTCAAAGCGTTCAAGATTGTTGCCCAGATGAATTCCAATGACAAAATAGGCCCAATGAGACAGAAAAACCATGTGCAACGACGAAATCCCCGTATATTGTTTCATGATCAGAGCAATAATGTTGAACATGATCTGAATCGCAAGGGCTAGCACTAGCATCCTTTTTGTTTTTCCGCTCCTGTCAGCCTTATTGTAGAGTGTAATTATGAGCGGGTATAATGCATATAGCTGCAACAGAATAGAAAAAAACCACAGGTGTGAAGATCCTTTTGTGGTTAAGATGTTCACCACCACATCATGCATATTAAGGGACTTGCCATACCTAATAGAAAAAAAAATAGTATATGCCACGGAAAAAAACAAGTATTGAGGAATGACAGACAGCGCTCTCTGTTTGTAAAAGAATACCAGTGAAAAATTGTGACTGTATTTCCGTGACAATACCAAACCTGAAATGACAATAAATAAAGGCACCGCAAATTGTGCAGCTATATAGGTAAAAGCGTTAATTATCACCACACCGTCCATCTTATTCACCGACGCAAAATTGACTGAAGTATGCTGTAGTAGAACTGCTAGGACCGCAAAGCCCCTCAAGAGATCAACCTCTTCAAGCCACTTCTGGTTACTACTTTTAAAAGTACTGTGCATCTTTGCACCAGCCCCGTTAATCATTCACGTCTTCAACAAATGTGCTTTCCCCATGCTCCTCATGCAGCGCCCTCCAAAACACCGCAAAGCGCAACAATCCGACCTAGGGCATACAGCGCTGCAGAGGCCCTATATTGTGCGTCTTTGACGTGAACATTCGTTGTTCACCTGAACCAACCTTTTCTTGCGCTGTCCACCTTCGCAATCTCTAAGAAAAAATGCTCATATCCTGTGACCATTTTAGCTGCGGAAAAGTTTTCAAGTCCCTCAAATGCACTCGCAACAAGGTTTCTTCTAAGTTCATCGCTCTGCAACACTATTCTCAAAGCCTCTGCTAATGCATTGTCATCCGACATCGGCACAAGGATCCCATTTTTCATGTTGTCAATCATCTCACGTGGACCAAACGGACAATCTGTTGCAACCACTGGTACGCCACATGCCATCGCTTCCAATATGACATTCCCGAAGCCTTCAAAAAGAGATGTATGGACGAATGCATCGGACTTCTTTATAAATTTATAGGGGTTTTCCTGAAATCCAAGAAAAACCACGTCGTTGTCAATGCTGAGACTTGCGGCAAGCGATTCTAAATGCAACCTTTCCGGCCCCTCACCAATGACCCAGAGCTTTGCCTTCATATCCTTTCTTAACATGGCAAAAGCTTTAAATAGGACATCAATATTCTTTTCGGCTGCCAGCCTTCCAGCCGTTGATATCACATAGGTGCCTCGTCCATCTACACAGTCGAATGCTTCTGCCGAGAGTTTCTCTATTGATTCAACATCCACACTATTATGCACGGTTGCTATTTTTTTCCTCTCTGCTTGATATTTCACGATGCACTCTTCTCTAAGGCCTTCACTCGCCACGATAATGCCATCTGAATATCTGCAAAAAAACCTCACCATTAAATTCCAGAGGATCCTCGCAAACGCCTTGTCTTTCAGATGAAACTTGATACCATCCTTCGAAGGTGTCCGCGGGCTCACAATAATCCTGACTTTGCTCCGCAAAAAAAATTTTAGCGCGGCAAGGACAATACATCCGTAGTGAAGCATTCCAAAGGCAAGGTCAGCCTCATCTTTTATGAGCCGACCTATAGTTCTTGCATCTTTGACTAAGGTGGAAAAGCCGGCAAATCCATCATTGACGCCCAAATCGTCTATATAGACAGTTTTGCCCACGGAAAGTGATGGAAATACCTTTTTTTTGGTAACAAATACTACATCAAAGATCGTTTTGTCGAGATTCTCTAAAATCAAGGCAGTCGTTCTTTCAGCACCCCCGAAAACAATGGTCGGATGGAAATACAGCAGTCTTATTCTCTTTTGATCGGCCACCAGTTTCTAATCCTTCAGCACCGCTTCCATATCTTTCTCCCATTGTTCAAGGGAAAAGTTTTCTCTTATCAGAGCGATGCCAGACTCGGTTATCTCTTTTCGCAGTTTGGGTTCATCCCTCAACAAAGCTATCCTCTCTATGACCTGCATGACATCCTTCTGACTTCCTTCATGGGGAGTCGCTAAGAGCAAGGTATTGAAAGGCCTCTCCTTGTAAATTGATACAGCTATGCCGACATTTGTCGTTATCACGGGTAGCCCACATGACATTGCTTCGATGATGGCAAGTCCAAACCCCTCGTAGTGTGACGGGAATACCATGAAATCTGACGCGGAATACATCAAAGGCATGTCTTCATAAGATATGTCTCTCTTGATCATGACATGTGGAGTGTGGCCGAGGTCGCATTCCTCGCCTCCGGTGCCCAGCACAAGAAGCCAATAGACATCCGGACACTCGGATATAAGTGCGTTCATAAATGTGTAACCCTTTTTCAGGTTTTCCCACCTTCCCACAAATAGCCCGACAAAGGCCTCTTCAGGTATCCCCAGAGCTTGTCTCAGGTTTTGCCTATTTTCGTTTTTCTTAAAAAGTGCCGTATCAATACCATGGTGAATGACCGTAACGTCTCTGAATCCATAAATCATTTCGAGGTCACTTTTGATTTCCTCGCTGACTGCAATTTTTATCCGGTTATAGCCGGACACATATTCGCCGATTTCTTCGCAGATAAACTGGAAATAGAAACCCGGGTCACAACTATATATATCCTTGTTTTTTTCTATAAAACCACCGTAGAGCGAGTGGTAAACAGTAAATGTCTTCACACTGGGAGGGAAGTAACCCATACCATAAAATGAATTTGCGATGATGAAATCATACCTGCTCTGCTCGTCTAGCAATCTCCTGCCAATGTTAAAAACCTTTTCTATAAACTTATTCTTTAAATTGATATCGACGGAGTCACTATTGTCTCTGGCGAGTCCCGTATGATAGAGTGCAACCTTTATTCCGCGTGAGCGCAAGAATGACAGGAGATGAAGCGTATACGTCTCAATACCACCTCTGAATTTATACGGATCATAATCAGTTATAATAGCCGCTTTCTTCGCCATTCCATTCTCACCCAAACAAATAGCTAGAGTGGGACTCCAACCCTCTGGTCAACCAATAGAATCAATTTATTCGTGAGGACAGGCGCGTTGCCCAAATAAAGACAGCGAGACTTGATGTCTTTATTTGGCTTCCCTCATGTCAGAGTAATTTAAACCGCGCTGTTCACTTTCTACATGTCCTGAATGTCCCAGTGATTCTCCAGATAACACACCCCTCTTTCGAGCGAGTCTTTAACCACTTCAAAAGGAGGGAGGATCTTTTCATGCAATACAATCAGCCCGCTTTCGTCAAATACCCGGGCATGGATATAGTAGAAGCCTCCTAACAGGGGTAGCCGAGGAATTTTGATCATTATCTTTTTTCGCCTACCACGAATAGGCTCCTTGCCCGTGACGTGCGTACCGGTAAAGTATATCCCCCAACTCGGATCAATTTTTAAAGTAATGCCTACATGATAAGGTATCTGTTCAGTCTTGCTTTCCACATATATGATCAGTGTTAAATCCTCTCCCCTTCTTATGGGTAATTCGTTAAGGAGTTGCAATTCCCTTATAATCACAGGAAGAGTCTCTTTCTTGCTTTCGGTAAGGTTCATTTGGTTGTCTTTTTCGAGCTGATAATATTCGTATGCGGGGAGTACTTTTTCTGGATTGCCATACATCTCTATCCGCCCGTTTTTCAACCAGACAACCTTATCACAAAACATGTTTACAAGATAAGCGCTGTGAGAACAAAAAATTATCGTTTTCCCTGAATGCTTAAAACGCATGATACGATCGGCGCATTTTTTCTGAAAATGAATATCACCAACAGCTAGTGCTTCATCTATGATCAGGATATCCGGCTCTAGAGATGACACGAGGGCGAAAGCGAGCCGCATTTGCATACCCGTTGAATAAGTTTTTAAAGGTCTCTCCATAAACTCTTTGAGCTCAGAGAACTCTATAATATCCTCGAACTTTGATTGTACAAATTTTCTCGAAAAACCCAGCATGTCGCTGTAAAAAAAGATATTCTCTCTACCGGTAAAATCCGGGTGAAAACCCACTCCAAGCTCCAGGAGCGCCAGCACCCTCCCATAAACGGCTATATCTCCGGAGGTTGGGGTAAGAGTCCCCGCAATAAGCTGTAGAAGCGTGCTCTTGCCAGCGCCGTTCTCACCAACAACGCCAAGCGTTTCTCCCCTAGCAATAGAGAAACTTACCCGATCAAGGGCAAAAAAATCCTTGTGCCTGTTGTCCTTTACAAAAAACTCCATTAATCTGTCTGTACTCTTGCTATAGAGCCGATAACTCTTTGAGAGTTCCTGTAACCTAATAATTTCTTCACTCATCGCTATATTGATTTTGGGTGATTTGTTGACAAACACTAAAATACATGTTGACCTCTACAGTACATCAGCAAATCCTCTCTTTAACTTTCTAAAGAGGTACATGCCAGCAAAAAATACGGCGGTCGTCAGGGTGATCAGGTATATCAATATGGTGACCTCAGGACATTGACCATAGAGTATCGCACTGTGGTAAGCCTCTGTCAGGGTGGTCACCGGATTTATAAGAATGAGCAGCCTAAGATTCTTAGGAACAGACGTCATCGGGTAGAGGATCGTCGACAAGTAAAAGACCAACTGAAAACCTACTGTGAGGACCTGGATAATATCGCGAAGGTAAACAGCCAATGATGAAAAGATCATTGAGAGCCCCGCCGTCATAATAATCTGTAAGAACAACAAGGCACCAATGCCAACCACCTGCAGCAGTGAGACATGACCTTTCCAGATAAAAAAACCGACAAGGAAAGCGACGATACTAATCCCTTGCTGCACGAATGCAGACATAACCGAAGTCAAAGGGAAAAGTTCTGCAGGGAAAAGAACTTTTTTTATAATATGTCTTTTCTCCACAATTGACGTTGCTCCCCTTAATACGCCTTCCTGGAGCGCAAGCCATGGCAGGAGACCCGAAAGTAAAAAAGCAATAAAAGGGATATCTCCCGTGTCTGTCTTTATCCTGATTTTCAGAATCTGCGAAAAGACCACCCAATAGAGGATCACAAACAGCAAGGGCTGCAAAAGGGTCCAGAAAATCCCAATGATGGAACCTGCATATCTCTCTTTGACATCTCTCAACAACAGAGGCGGGAGTAGTTTATACAGCTTCCTTAATCTGCCAATGATACTGACCATTTTGCTTCTTCTACCACGTAATGCCCCGCGCCTCCAGTATTTTTTGCACTTCTTTATCTCCTAAGCGGGCTGCCTTCTGAAAGTCCCTAATCGCTTCTTTTTCCTTACCCTGCCTGTAGTAAGCCGCTCCTCGGTTGTAGTAGGCGGCCGCATATTCCGGTTTTAAGATTATCGTTTTATTAAAATCTCCGATTGCATCACTGAACCTGCCCAATTCACCATATGTTACCCCTCGATTGTTGTATGCATCCAAATACTGGGGATTCAATTCAATAGCTTTATTGAAATCCTGAAGAGCTCTCGGGTTCTCTCCCAGATTTCTATAGGAAATTCCCCGATCATAGTATTGCTCAGAATTGCCGGGCTCAAGGGCAATTGCTTTGGACAGATCTGAAACCGCCTCTGAATACTTACCGATGGCATCATAGGATACCGCCCGATATTTGAAGGCCATGGCATTCTTAGGGTCCATGGCTATTGCTTTGGAGCAATCGTTAATGGCATTTTGATAATGCGAGAGCATTTTCTCCACACTGCACCGGCTAATATATGCTCCCACATCCTCTGGTTTGAGAGCGACAGCTGTATCCAAATCTTTTAATGCATTATTATAATCTTTGAGAAGGGAATAAACACCCGCGCGATTGTTATAAGCTTCCAGTGAGTATGGATTTAATTCGATAGATTTCGTAAACTCCCTGAGAGCCAGCGCATAATTCCCCATCTCTTTATAAACTATCCCCCGATTGTTGTAAGCCTTGTCATAGTCAGGCTTCAGTTTGACTGCCCTGTCAAGATCTCCCAATGCCCTTTGGTAATCTCCTGAAGAAACATAGAGGTATGCCCTGTTCAAATATGCCAGTAAAACATTCGGCTTCATGGCAATTACCCTATTCAAATCATCAAACGCCCGTGGGCGGTCTCCAAGTTTTACGTAGACATCGGCACGAGCTACATAGATAAGCGGGTATTGACTGTCTACCTTTATTGCATTGTCGAAATCTTTCAGCGCCTCTCCGTAGTCTCCCCGTCTCGCGTATGCATCGGCCCGATTGATATAAGAGAAGGCAGCATTGGGATATCCTTTCACTTCATAGGTCCATAATGTTACAGGGTCATGCCACACCCTAATCTGTTTTATTGTCAGTGCACTTAATAAGGCAATCATCAGGAGGGCAATCGCAACAACAAATTTTCTGTTCAGGAAATGGGTATATTTATTCAGAGTGTTGTTCTCCCATGCCTGAGCGATTCCAACCCCGATTAAAAGAAAGACCCCAATACTTGGAAGATAGGCGTATCTGTCGGCCGCGGCCTGCAAGCCCACTTGCACGATTCCTAAGACAGGCAGCAGAGTCACCATATAAAAGACCCACACAGCTAGAAAAATCTTCTTCCCCTTGCGCCACGCCCAGAAACTGCAAGCAGTGATAGCTATCACCAATAATATAGAAATGGCATACTCAATGGAGAAAGAAAACATTTTTCTTGTAATAAGGTACAAGGGATACAGTTCAGTCGGAAAAATTATTTTGAGCAGGTAAAAGCAAACTCCTCTCACCGCTATGCCGATACGCACTAGTAGGGGAAGCACTTCAAGTGATCGCATTGCTCCGCCTGCTTGCTGCGCCATTAATGTCAGGATCGCACCCAACAGACTGAAAATAAAAAATGGGATCTTTTCCAGAATCACCTTCTTCCGCCCCTTGCTCCCCCTGTCACAGTCGAGCCTCCTGAAAGGATAAACGTCCATTATGACTAAGATAATAGGGAGTGTTATCGCCATGGGCTTGCTCATCAACGCGAGCACAAAACAGCAGAGGCTAGCAAAATAGTAAATCAGTGGTTTGCCATCCCGCTGTCTGCCCACATAGCCGATGTAACAAATGACGCTTAGAAGCTCAAAACACGCAGAAAGGACATCCTTTCTCTCTGCCACCCAAGCCACAGATTCAACGTGAATGGGATGTATTCCGAATAATAGGCCGGTTAGTCCCCCTACAATGAGAGATCTTGTGAGAAGTTTTCCACCTGCCGCGGGAAGTGATGGTTCAGCCGACTTGTCGGCGCGCATTAAATTAATAATGACCACACACACCAAAAAAGTGTTAATGCAGTGCAGAACGACACTGCTCAGGTGATGGCCTGTTGGATTGAGGCCCCACAGCGCATAGTCAAAGGCATGTGACATCCACGTAAGAGGATGCCAATTTGAAGCATAAAAGGAGGTGAAACTCCATTTTAGAAAAGTGAAATCTAGAGAACGGATATGATCATTCTCAAAAACATATCTCTCGTCATCCCAATTGACAAAGCCGTTTTTGAGTGTCGGAAGATAGAGTAATCCCGTTATTAACGCAACCAAGAAGGCCACCATCCATGTCCTTAAGCTCCCTAAAAGGGAGCTGGCTGTTCTTTCACTCCTCTCATGCTGAAGCTGTTCTGCCTGGGGGTCTTCCATTTTCGTCCTGTTTTCCATCGCCACTATTTCATCACCATCTTTCTTAATAAAGCACCATCTCTAAAATTCCATGCGCCCTGAGTCTATTTTTACTAGAGCCATCATGTTGTGCGGCTGAGGCAACTCGATCTCTCTTAGCAGGCATTTTTGTAATGGCAGCACTTAAAATTCTGCTTACGGAGATTTCAGCAAAATTACTGCTCCGGAATGGCCGGCATTCTCTTCCTGTATGATCCCCATGAAATCTTTTTTCTCGCTCATTTGACCCTTGAAAAATTTATATGTAATTCCTGTTGAGGTGTTGATAAAACCCGATATCTCGCCCTGATCGGTAATCGCAAAATGACCGCCCGTAAACGCGCCGGAAGCGGATCCAATCTGCTTCCAGTTACCTCCTACGACCGTTCCTGATCCATCAACCGATACTTCTCCATAAATGGCATTCATGTAATCATTCATTGAAATCTTCCAGGTCCCCTCTGTGTCGTGTGACGAGAAAGTCCCGCCTTTCTTAATCGCAAAGGTTGAGATACCCTCAAAATTATGTGTAACCCATCCTGAAAAAATCATAAGAGTTTTACCGGCATTTATAAGACCATACTTGACCTGGACGTCGAGAGTCCTAGCCCCTGTGAAATGCATTTTACCCGTTATCGCTCCCTGAGGACTCACAGACAATGCCCCATCACAAGTCGACCCTACTTTGTCCTCACGTGAAAGCGTGCAATCTTTTATAGTCCCCGTATTGTCAATTGTCATGGAACATACCCCTTGGAAGGCGAGCAAGGATGGGCCTATCTGTTCGGATCCCTCAAATGGAAATACCCATGTTCCCTCCAGATCAGCAACTGAAAAAGGACCGCTTTTTTTAATGAGAAGACCAAACCCCTTATCTAAGTAGGGGTATTGGCCTGCGTATACAATGACATCTTTCTCGTGTGACATCTGCCCGCCGTAAAGCGTGTGCCTGCCCCCAATATTGCTATTAATGAACCCTTCAACACTACCCTTTTCTGTGATGGACAAAGAACCGCCGGTAACTTTGTCATCCACATCAACCCCCATCTCGCTCCATTTGCCTTCAGTCACATTACCTGAGGGGTCCAGGGAGAAAGAAGAGTAAATAGTGAAAAAACCGGGATTCAGATAATACTTACCAAAGCCGGCAAGATTCCAGGAGCCTTGCAAGTCAGATTGGGAAAAGGATGTTTTTGTCGATAAATTTCCTCCGCCATTGGCAATCACAGGCACAATGCATACGCAGAAAAAGAATATCCCGCAAAGGGATAGACCTAGATTCCTATGCTTTTTCATATTACCTCCATGCTGTATCCCAGTGAGATTAGAAATGCCCAAAGGGGATTACAATTGAATTGATTACTCCAAATCAAATTATTGAGAACACCTTCACCGTGATTAATCCTAGATTGGAATTATAAAATGTTCGTCTGGTATATTACAAGTTTGACATGTATTATAACCGGTGATGGCTTTTCCCTCCTCCTCAGCATGAATAGTGACCTATTGATATTTGTCTTTTATAAGAACCCTTGGTTTTCTCTTCCCCCATCGAGGGCAGCATAAACTTCGCTACCCAATGATCACTAAAAAGGAGAGGGGAGATATGCTCTCTCCCCTCTCTCTTTGATACTGTCTTGTTGACTGCCAATTTCGCTTCTATGGCTGCTCTATTACGAAAGTTGTGTGTTCACTCTCGAAACCTGAGCAACTGACTCCCGGTCCAGCCTTAACACTCGAACAGGTACCGGTCGTATCGAACACGCAGATATAAGGATCCTCTGGATCAAACAGCCCGTGATAGCTATTGCCAAGAGTCGACACGTTGTGAATACAGTTGACGCCGCCCCCGCATGGGTACGCGTTGCGGCACAAGCCTGCTTTAGTGTGGTAGGACATCTGCTTGGAATAGCTTTCACTGTTCCTGAGCCAGTTCAGATTGTTTACTCCACCGTTAATGGTCACCCCGTCAATAGCTATAGGGCCCGTCGTAAACTCGAGTTTCCCGACTATCATGCCACTGCCTGAATTAGGAGTGACAGCTGGTGCACCAAT
>JBKQMP010000184.1:0-3880 GCA_052146665.1 Dissulfurispiraceae bacterium | reverse complement strand
TGCGGGGTTATAATAAAATGCGTTGTAAAATCTTGTCAGGAGGCGAAAGAAATGAGAAAGGTAATAATTCTGGTCGTGATGGCAATTGTTTGTCTTGATTATGGGATCGCTTCAGCAGACAAAAAATCTGAACCAGTCACGGTTGTCAATACCCCCACGCAGTCTTTGCCGGTGAGAAATGTCGATAACCCCGCGACAAGTCCTATTCAACTGCATGCGACTTTGCCGATACGGATACATCATTTTGAAGGCAATGCTGTTTTCAGAGGCAACAGAGGTGAGGATCGGGACTACATCGTTCCTAAGGGGAAACGACTCGTAATCGAAGATTTTTCATGCTTTGCTTTTTTACCGGCCGGGATGGCCGCCAGATTGTCAGTCTCCACACAAACAGGGACTACCTCTCTGCCCCAGACTCCGCCGGCACCCGCAACTTCCTCAAGGACTAGCCAAACCAGTGCAGGACGACAGGTGAGACTCTATGGAGAGGCTGGGAGCAATGTTTTTGCGACCGCCAGCCTTAGTGATGTGACTCCGGTGGATGTGGCAATAGAGTGTAACATCACCGGATACTTGGCAAATGTGCCATAGAGTTTCCAAGTGCTAACTTCTTGATGCGGATCACGCGGCCCTTGTCAGAATAAGAAGGTGAGCTCTTTTTCGAGAAGCAAAAAGTGTTTGATGCAGCGCGATGAATCGGGAGAGACATATGTCTGTACCTACGATCCTCAAAGTATTCTCAGATTATATTTGACCTTGGTGCTACTTCAGTACCGGGCGTATTGAACAATTGAGAAAGAATTATGAAGTTGAAGTTTACTGGGTTGCGTTTCCCCTCCATCCCGAAATAGCGGAGCATGGGCTCACATTTGAGGAACTCTTTGCAGGTAGACGAATAGACGTGATAAGCACAATGCGACGCTTAAAGCAAGTAGCAGACGAACTGGGATTGCCCATGGCTGATCGCAAGGGGACTTATAACAGCCGAATGGCTCAGGAACTCGCAAAATGGGCAGAATCGAAGGGGAAAGGGGATCAATTTCATGAAGCAGTATTTAAGGCATATTTTGTGGATGGCAAGAATATTGGAAAACTTGAGGAACTCGTTGATCTGGGAAGATCGATCGGGCTTCCGGAGACGGAGGCAATCAATGTGCTTGAAGCCCGGACTTTCAAAGAGGCTGTGGATTCAGACTGGTCGATGTCTCGCGCAATGGGAATCACTGCTGTCCCGACCTTTGTAGTCCGCCGTCATATGCTTGTGGGGGCGCAATCGTACTCGGTTCTTGAACAGCTCCTTAAAGACAGCGGCGCGCAGAAACGAAAGAATGAGGATTAACTGGACACGAGAGTGTCATTGAACTGAGGGCCGAGCGCAAGCTCATAGTTATGTTAGGTTATAAGAAACTCCTGTGAGAAGTGGAGAATCAGCGAGGCCGATCGGGAGGTGGTAGAGATAATCTTCAGAGGGGAGATTCTCAGGATCGTCATGGGGGCGATTTTTTTCATTAAGGTCTCATCTGTGTGACAAGAATGCCGCGAACCGAAGAGAATCAGCCTAAAATTATTAAGTAACATAAGCCTGCACACGACATAATGAAAGAGGGGAGGACAGTAGACCATGAAAAACTCATTAAGCAGAAGAGATTTCTTTAGGGGGATCGGGTTAGGCACCATCGGGTTGGGGTTCGGGGTTTCCATCTTTGACGGCATCTATCAATATGCCGAGGCGCTTACGGAAGAGGAAAAACATGCCCTTCTGATGAAAGGCTCTGCAACTTTTAAGGGATTTATGGCAAAGGAGATCACTCCGAATGCCGACTTCTATATTACGACTTACTCGGATATGGTGCCGTCCATTGATCCCGGGAAATTCACATTAAGGATCGAGGGCCTTGTCGAAAAGCCCTATGCCTTGAGTCTGACGGAACTTGAGGGGATGATGGACAAAATTGAATTTGTTACTCTGGAGTGTATCGGCAATCCTGTCGGTGGAGATGCCATCAGTAATGCCCTCTGGGAGGGCGTGACACTGAGAAAGATCATCGAGAAGGCTGTTCCCCGCAATGGAGTGGGCAAGACTGTTTTTTATGCTGAAGACGGCTATAGTGATAGCATCCCATATTCTCTGTCGATGACGGAGGACGTGTTTCTGGCCTGGAGGATGAACGGCGAGCAATTACCCCAACAGCACGGCTATCCTCTGAGAGTGATCGTTCCAGGCATTTATGGCATGAAGAACGTCAAATGGCTTTCGAAGATAGAGCTGGTTGACTACGATTTTAAAGGATACTGGGAGAAAAAAGGGTGGTCTGACGATGCAATTATTCCCGATAGGTCGCAAATTCTGATGCCGATGGACGGAAAGACGATTCCGCTGGGCAATTACGTGATCGGTGGAGTGGCATTTGCGGGAAGATACGGCATCAGTAAGGTCCAGGTCTCTCTCGATAACAACAGGACTTGGCAGGATGCCGAGCTTAAGCCACCGCTCTCGAGATGGTCATGGGTTCTCTGGAGATATGACTGGAAACCCTCGCGGCAGGGCCAGTACACGATAACCGTTCGAGGAATCGACAAAGCGGGTAAGATTCAAGAATCCGCGTCTCTGTTGGGAAAGTTGTTCCGATCATTCCCTGATGGCGCAAGCGGGCTCCACTCTGTGAAAGTGACGGTACGAGAGGCAGGATAAGATGTTGCTCTGTTATATGATGCATAGAACGCGTGCAACAACGAGGGGCGGTTGGTATTGCATACTGAGGGTCAATCACTTGGGTCAGGAGGCCCTAGCCAAAACGGGAGAACAGTATGAGGAATAACTGCTGGGAGTTCAAGAACTGCACGAAAATGAAATATCCGACAAGAACCGAAGAGAAACTGGATGGTGTGCACGGCGACATCAATGGGGGGGCTGGCCTGCTGGGTTGTATCCAGTACGCACTGTATGGGCGTTCAGGGAGCGTGTCTCGGCAAAAAACCGTACTGTGAGGCATGCCTTTTTTATCAAAAAGTTCGGGTTCCTGAAGGAGCCCAATTCAGGTTCCCCGAGGAACTGCTCAAAATATTGACGGACAACGCACTACCTTGAATCGGCGGTTATTGAAAGTGAAGGCGCTTGTGTTGTCTCAGTACCTATCTCTTATCACCACCACGTTTTCAGTTCACGGGGACTCTATTGATTTGCAATGGTTGCGGGCGTTTATAGTAAAAACTAAGAAAACATCAAAAGACATACTTACAAGGGTGTTTTATCTAATAGATGCAGTGGCACAAGATAAGGGATGAGGTCTCTATTAAGCAAAAGAGGGATGGACTTTTTGCCTGTCCATCCCTCTTTGAAGACACTATTTCAGACCGAGATCTGCTGCAGCAGCCTTGAGCTGATCATCTTTTTTGAAGTTATTCATCATGGGGTTCTTTGATGCCTTCGCCGCCTTCATAAACTCATCAGCAGTCTTGAATTTCTTCAAGAGAGTCTCCTTGGAAGGACCGGGCTTATTGGTATCTTTGTGGCAACCCTTACATGAATCCCATCCTGCCGCCATCGAAAAAGAAGCGACACAAAAGATCATGGCAAGTGCGAGAATTAATGCGATTATAGCTTTCATTATATTCACCTCCTTTTTGCAATTTCTGTGTGAGCATCTGAGACGTGACGTCCAGAAACCACATTTTTATTAGTATAACACAAAAGGTCCCTATAATTATGCAAGAGAAAGAATAAACTCTGATGAAAAATCTGAGTCGGATCTACTAGCCCATCTTCCGCAGTTTGCGATTTAAAGTTTTTACAGATCAAGGGGTTGGCCTATTTGTTCAGGCAAAGTCGGCACTACATTTTCGACAACCTTCGGTTTGTTGGGCAGCGCCAGCTTCAGGC
>JBKQMP010000183.1:0-49159 GCA_052146665.1 Dissulfurispiraceae bacterium | reverse complement strand
CATGGCTTACGGCTACAGAGACGTCACGTACTTTCTGCTCAAGATACATCAGCATTGTGGACTGCTCAGTCCTAAGCTTTCAACATAAACACGAAAGAGGGAAATTATATAGATCGCAACCTTTCTTCCTGAACTTGAAACCGTTTCTTTTCTACCAGAGGTGAGAGATTCTTTTGAAAATAGATAGACAACGGGAATCTAATAAATGAAGATAACGTGTAGTAACCGCGACCCAGTGACCTAAAAAAGGGCCTAAAGCGTAACCGCAAGTTGGGCACCCAATACAAAAGCATTCCTGACAGTGCTGCTGCCGCCCGGCATTATCACGTATTGAAGGTCGGGAGTTATGGAGAGCCAAGGGGTCAAGGTCACACAATAGTTGGACTCGATCACTGTCTCTCCCGATCTTTGAGGTATGTATCCACTGACATTTCCATGAATAGCTCCTATCGAGGCGATGTCTTTCCCGCGACTGGAGATTAGTCCCTGGTAACTTAACCCACCACCCAGAAAATAAGGCATAATGCTAACGCTTGGTTTAGGCGATGTCGCAACTTCTCCCCAGACAGTCAAGCCTTTCTGGCTTCTGGGACCTCCGTCCCGGTAGACCATCTGCTGAAACATGGCGTATAGATTATAGTTCCCGCCCACTTTGTCGGCGGGAAAACTCAGACTGCTAAATTTATTGCTGTCGTAAAAACCACCGATCGTGTATTCACCGGGCAACCCAGCGTCCCCCTTGTCCTGATTGTATAGATAACTGACCTGCGCAACGGTTAGCACCCCAGAATTGCCTTGCTGGAACGCGAAGTTGACCCCGTTATTATTCCCCGAGGCGGCATAGGGATTCGTATTGAAAATGCCTGTCGCAACTTGAATGGTGGGGGTCAAGTCGTAAAGCATCTGGGCACCCCACTCCACGCCTGGAGGGCTAGACGTAAATATTGAGTCGTTGATACCAAGAGAGCCGGGCACAGCGTTAATACCCCCATTGATATAATTGTTTAACACAGGCAGTGTTGCAAATGTGCTGGCGGGGGCCAAACGGCCGAGCGCAATGGTTATCACACCATCAGAAAACTGCTGCTGCAGATAAATCTCCTGAAGATTGACGTTTTCTCCTCCGGTGAATGCGCTTTGGACTGTGAACACATTACCGATATACTTTTCCGAGAGGTTCTGACCCGATGAGTAACTGGATCCTATGATAAAGGAGAGGCCTGGTATACCCAAAAGCGTGTGGAGATCCCACGCGATCATAGCTTCCAACGTTCCAGCATACGTGAATCCCTGACTTTGGCCACCGCTTGGATTGCCCACGAACTGGGCCGTGTAAGAAAGTGTCCACGTAATCCCAAGGTTCATCAGTTCAGTTCGATACCCTGCCAAGTCTTGAGTCAATGTTTCTTTAATGGCGTCAAAGGGCCTCCCTACACATGTGAAATGAAGTTTGTGAGGGTTAGCGGTCGCTGGACAGCGAATGGTACGGTCAGCTACTGCCGTTGGATCTTCGGCAAATCCTGTCGTATCCTGCAAAGGCGCGGCTTCATCCTGAGCAAATGATGGCGTAGCGATGCCAAGGGGAAGAGCCGCTGCGAGGAAGAGCAGCGCAGTTACAAGCCAAACTCTGCCCATCTAATCCTCCCCTCAAAAGTCGCCCAAAGTGAAAAATTCCCGTAGCGCAACTTATTTTCATTCCATACTTCTCTGACCATCTATATCTATCCACGATGTCGCGGCAGTTATCAAGTAATCATTGCAAGGGATTAGTTAATACATCTTTAATATAGTCACACATTTCTTAATTATTAAAGTAGCACAACTAACATGGAAAAATGCAGAGTCCGACATATACACCGCAGATTGAATAGTAGCCTTGGTACCAGGGTTAGAAACGGTAATTATTACTGCGGCGGAATGTCCACACTGACACTTTGTCGGTGGAGTCCGCGTCCAGCTTAGATGAAGATGCCTCACCACGATTAAATCGGTTGCCGATGAAGGTTTCTAACAGCATTGCGCATAGAGGAGAATCTGGAGACTTGCATCCCTCCAAAACAAGGGCACCATCCAAACGTGGCCAGACCGCGCACAATTCAGGCCGTACTCATTAGACTGGAGAAATTTTGACGGACGGTCTGGTAGCCAGGGTTCATTGCTGAACCCCAGCCCCATAAGAACCGTGCTTGTCAGTTTCCCGACACACGGCTCAAGCCTTTCATAAGCCGCCTTTCGGTAGCCGGTTCCACAACTTCCAACTTACGGCCATGAACTTTTCTATGGCAATGGTGATGCGTCAGTTTCAGATTCGATACATTGTTGTTTCCGCCTTCGACCTTACGAGTGATATGATGGAGACTCCATTGCATATCATCCGTAATCCTCTGATGGCAGACGGAACAATTACCGCCCTGATTCGACCACAGGCTCAGAAATCTTTTATTCTCTTTCAGATTGTCCCTTATTTTTGAAGTCGATCGTTCCTCAAAATAAGTTTCAAACTGCGGATCAAAAGGATTCGCCTCACCCCTGATTTTGATATACCGTTTTATCGGCGTATCTGACGCTCGGAAGAGTGATATAACTAATGGTTTCCCATTTGGATAGAACTTCTCCCTGTCTTCAACCGCAAATGCCCAATTTCTACCACCTGCTTTCTTAAAGTACTTCTTTGTAATCCAGACAGGACTTTTGTCGGGATGTCTGCGGTTTGCCCATCGCCATAACAACTTCCAAATCTCATCATCTACATGCTTAAAGGTCTCCTTTGCAACTACAGACTTATGATAATTCGCCCATCCCCTGATAATTGGGTTGAGCAGATTTATCAAATTAATCTGTTTCGCAGCTTTGTTATCCTTTATAGCGTTCCTGACGTTATCCAGAAAAGTCTTCACATTTTTCTTGGACGGCTTGATGAGCAGTTTGCCGCCGTATTTGCGAATGTTCACACCAAGAAAATCGAAACCCTTATCGATATGCGTAATCCTGGTCTTCTCTGGAGAGAGTTCCAGTCCTCTTGTTGAAAGGAACTTTTCAACTAAAGGTTTGACTTCATTTTCCAGCAACTCTTCCGAGTTTCCGGTAACGATAAAGTCATCCGCATACCTCACCATATGCACCTTGTCTTGTCTGCGAAACTTCTTCAGTTCCACTTCCAATCCATCGAGCGTCATATTAGCCAACGTTGGCGAGATAATCCCACCCTGTGGAGTACCTGCTTCTGTTGGATAAAGGATTCTTTTGTGAATGTACCCCGTCTTTAACCATTTACGGAGAATCTTCTTATCCATAGGGATATTGTTGATTAACCATTCATGGTTGATATTGTCAAAGCAGCCTCTAATGTCGCCTTCAAGTATCCACTTTGCAGATGTCTTCTTTGACAATATTATGAAACATTGCTTGATCGCATCCTGCGTGGCCCTCTCTGGTCTGAACCCATAAGAGTTCCTGTCCGCTTTGGTTTCCGAGATGGGTTCCAAGGCTGATAAATGCACCGCATGCATAGCCCTGTCTTTCATCGTGGGAATCCCTAACGGACGCATCTTGGTTCTGCTTTTTGGGATGTAGACTCTTCTTAACGGAAGAGGCTTATAGCCTCGTCTGTTAAGGTTTTGTACCGCCTGAGATTTGCTTTCAGGGGTTGACCATAACTGCCTATCAACTCCTGCCGTCTTTTTGCCTTCGTTTTCAGTAACCCGTTTTACGGCTAATGCCTTGCCGGAAAAAGAGCCAGTTAGTAGACGTTGCAAGACTTTCACCTTGTTCCATCTGCTTTCCTGCGTTGCCTTTACAATACACATTTGCAGCCTCCTTACGTTTCCGATACACTGCGCCCAGTCAATATCGGGCCATTGCACATTTCCGTAGGAGGATGCACATACATTAACCCCTGTATTCATTTGCTTTTCCTCCTTCGAAGGTCCTGTAAACTATCTTGTAAAGAAAGACCACGTGGAAGTCTGCCTGCTTTCGCATAGAATAATGTCGCTCTCGCTCAATCCTTATCCGACCTATTGCAGAGCCGGCATTCGCTTTTTCCACAATCCTCTGCCCACATCCCTACTGACTCCCCTTGCGGGTTGCTTTCCCTTGCGGGAAAGATATGGGGTTACCAAGTTCCGCATGAGTAACACTGATGGGTTAGACCCTGCCTCTCCTCCGATAGCCGTGTTGTCCGTGTAATCTCAAATCCGAAGAGATTAACCGGCTATATACCTTTTGGTCCAAGCCTTTCAGCATCTTTGGCTTGTTTCACATCACGAAGTTTATCAGCAGTTCACATATGTTGGTCATGCCATCAAGCCCGGCACCTTATCCGCCCGATGCTGGCAGATAAATCATAGCCTCACGGCGATGATTAGACCTCTTCAGGTCAGGTTACCCTTTTCCTGCCCGCACTTGATTCAGGACAGTAGGCTAGCCCTAACGGAATAGAGCGTTTCCCTAATCGCAATACTCCGCGATTTGAAACAATTACACATGCGACTTCTTGTCGCACCGTAGTACTGTGAGTACATTGCACGATTAGTCATAAACCAAAGGCGCGAATTTCTGTATTAGGCGGGAACTCAACATTTCACCGTGTAGTCTTTGCCATCCCTACCGGTTCAGCAGGCAAGATAGAAGAATAGAGAAACAACTTTGGAGCGGTCTGAAAAGGTTAAACTCCTGGGGAGGGACTCGAACCCCCGACCAAGTGGTTAACAGCCACCCGCTCTGCCAACTGAGCTACCCAGGAATCTTATCTTTATATCAGAAAGTCTTTCAGGTTGTCAAATAAAAGGGCAGGAATGACCTGCCCCTGCATACCGGTGGGTATAGATAGAAACTTATTTTACTTCGATCTTTATTTCCTTCGGCTGTGCCTCCTCTTTCTTTGGAAGGACTATCTCAAGAATACCATCTTTGAAGGACGCTTTTACATTGTTACTGTCGACTTCAACCGGCAAAGCAATGGTTCTCGTGAAATTGCCAAAGCTCCTCTCACAGGCATAATAGTCTTCCTCTTTCACCTCTTCCTCTTTTTTTATTTCTCCCTTCAAGGTGAGAGAATCTTTTGTGATCGTAAGGTCTATATCTTCTCTGGTTATGCCCGGAAGCTCTGCCCTTACTACGATCTCATTTTTTCGGTCAAACATCTCGATGTTTGGCACAACAATACCCTGCCCTGGCTTTGCAGCCCAAGATCTTCTTCTCCTCACCGGGGAGAAGAATTCATCGAAGAGTCTATCCATGTCTCTTCTCATATCCTCAAGTTCTTTTAACGGACTCCACTTTACAATTGACATTGTGTACCTCCTCTTCCTGAAAATTGAAAGGGGATTTTCATAAATCTAGAATTGGCTGACGTCAGAGAGCCAAGGGCTCTCACTTATACCAACTTCGCAAGTGCTGTTTTGCTGAAAACCATCTGCTTCCCCGAAAAATCGACCTCTACGTTGTCACCTTCCTTGAAAGTCCCGTCGAGGAGTTTCAGCGCGAGGGGGTTTAGGATCTCACGCTGGATTGCCCTCTTCAGAGGTCGAGCACCAAAGACCGGATCAAAACCAGTCTGTGCAATAAATTCTTTTGCGGCATCGGTAAGGAATATATCTATCTTCTTGTCCTGGAGATATTGTTTCATCCTCTCCACCTGAATATCCACTATCTTCTTTAGAAGCTCCTGAGTCAAAGGATTGAAGATGATTATTTCGTCGACCCTATTAAGAAATTCGGGCTTAAAAAATGCTCTTAGATCCTCCATTACCTTTTGCTGTAATTCTTTGTCATTGCTGCCATCCCAGTGTACGGGGGATTTTTTTGCTCTTTTCTCAAGAAGTTCCTGTATATGACTACTGCCAATGTTTGACGTCATAATGACAACGGTATTTTTAAAATCCACGGTTCTCCCGTGCCCATCAGTGAGACGTCCGTCGTCGAGAAGTTGCAGTAAGAGGTTGAACACTTCAGGGTGCGCCTTCTCCACTTCATCAAAGAGTATCACAGCGTATGGCTTTCTCCTCACAGCCTCTGTCAGTTGTCCACCCTCCTCATAACCAACGTATCCAGGAGGAGCCCCTATAAGTCTGGACACAGTATGGCGCTCCTGATACTCGGACATATCAATCCGTGTCATGGCGCCTTCGTCATCGAATAAGAACTCAGCAAGGGCCTTTGCTAATTCTGTCTTGCCAACGCCGGTTGGTCCTAGGAATATAAATGAACCAATTGGTCTGTTAGGATCTTGAAGGCCGGCACGGGCTCTCCTTATGGCATCGGATACCGCCGTGATTGCTTGATCCTGACCTACCACTCTTAACCTTAACCTCTGCTCCATTCGGATGAGTTTTTGGACTTCGCCCTCGAGCATCCGTGAAACAGGGATGCTCGTCCATTTTGACACTACATCGGCAATATCTTCTTCAGTGACCTCTTCTTTAAGCATCTTTCTTTTTGACTGAGTTTGTTCGAGCAGACTGTTTTCATTGTCCAATGCTTTCCGTAGTTCGAGGAGACGTCCATACCGCAGTTCAGATGCCTTCGTAAGGTCTCCTTCCCGTTCCGCTCTTTCAGATTCGATCTTGTTTGCTTCGATCTGCTCTTTTGTGTCTCTAATCTTCTGGATCACCTCTTTTTCATTCAGCCATTGTGCCCTTAGTGAATCTCTTTTTGACTGAAGCTCAGCCATTTCAGAAGACAACTTTTTGAGCTTATTCCTTGCATCCTGTGAGCCATCATCCCGGATTAACGCCTGCCTTTCTATTTCTAGCTGTCTCAGCTTGCGCTCTATTTCGTCTAATTCTGTTGGCATGCTGTCAATCTCCATCCTTAGCCGTGCAGCTGCCTCGTCGATGAGGTCGATAGCCTTGTCAGGGAGAAACCGTTCCGTTATATATCTATGTGAAAGCACTGCTGCCGCTATCAGCGCAGAATCTTTAATCTTCACCCCATGGTGGACCTCGTATCGCTCTTTTAAACCCCTCAAGATGGATATCGTGTCCTCTACCGAGGGTTCTTTGACAAGAACAGGTTGAAAGCGTCTCTCAAAGGCAGGGTCTTTTTCTATATGTTTTCTGAATTCGCCGATAGTTGTAGCGCCAATACATTTTAGTTCCCCCCTTGCAAGAGCCGGTTTGAGCATATTGGATGCATCGACGGCACCCTCCGCGGCCCCAGCACCTACTAAAGTGTGAAGCTCATCAATGAAGGTGATGATCTTCCCCTCTGATTGCTCTATTTCCTTTAATACTGCTTTGAGGCGTTCTTCAAATTCTCCCCTAAACTTTGAACCAGCAACGAGACTTCCTATGTCAAGGGCAATCAAGCGCTTGTCTCGCAATGTTTCTGGAACATCTCCGGCTATGATTCTCTGGGCAAGGCCTTCCACTATCGCTGTTTTTCCCACTCCGGGATCGCCAATAAGCACCGGATTGTTTTTTGTTCTTCGCGACAGCACCTGGATTGTCCTCCTGATTTCCTCATCTCTTCCGATCACAGGGTCAAGCTTCCCCTTCTTGGCAAGTTCCGTAAGGTCTTTTCCATAACGTTCAAGGGAACGATATTTTTCCTCTGGATTTGGATCAGTAACGCGGTGAACACCGCGGATTTCACGCATCGCAGACAGCACGGCATCTGATGTTGCCCCGTATTTCTTAAGAATCTCGGACGCGGGTCCGTAGACATGTAATATCGCAAGAAGTAGATGCTCCATACTGATGTATTCATCAGTCAAGTGAGTCGCTTCCTCATAGGCCCTTTCTAATACCGTTTTCAAGCGTGGAGCCAGATATATCTGTCCCATCGGCGTCGCACCGGAGACCTTTGGGAATTTATCGATCTCGGCACCGATGTCCTTTCTTAATAAATTTATGTCTACGTTGATGCGTTTGAGAATCTGGTAAACAATACCTTCTTCGTCCTCAAGAATGGCGTACAACAGGTGTTCTACATCAATTTGCTGATTTCCCTTGCTTTCAGCAAGACTCTGTGCCTTCTGAATAGCCTCTTGTCCTTTTACAGTCAATCTATCTAATCTCATAGTCATAGCCCCCGTTCATTTTCTTAACTAGTAGTGAAATATTGAGTTAATATCTTATGTGGCTCTATCGCGAAAATATCTCTTTCAACCGCTGTTCAAATTCCTGTCTCATGTCTTCATCGAGAAATCGTATCATTTCTCGTACTTCGCTCTGGAGAGCATCCATACGATGTCGCATTCTTAGAATGATGTCCACGCCAGCTTTATTGACCCCCAATTCCCTCGTAAGATTTATTATCAAATTCAGCTGCTCTATGTCTTCATCAGAATAAAGCCTCTGTCTGTTTATCCGACGAGGACTGATAAACCCCTCCCGTTCGTATGTCCTCAATGTCTGTGGGTGGACATCCAATATTCTTGAAACGACGCTTATCATATATAAGGGTCTATCCTTCTCCTGTTTTCTCCTGACCATTATTGATTCACCATCCCTTTTCGTGGGTTCGCCTTGTATAATGATTCGATGACTTCAACTGCCTCTTTTGCCTTTTCAGGGATCTCCTTTGGAACTACTATCTTTATTTCAACGTATTCGTCTCCCCTTTGTTTCGATTGACGTGCTATGAACCCTTTCCCGGAAAGTTTGAATCGCTGTCCTCCCTGAGTTCCTGGTGGTAATTTCATCATTGAAACACCATCAATCGTTGGTACCTCCACTTTTGCACCGAGGGCTGCCTCTCCAAAGGTGACAGGAAGCTGAACATAAATATTATCCCCTTTTCTCTTAAAGAGGGGATGCGGTTTGATAGCGATTTCTATAAGCAAGTTCCCCGGAGGGCCACCGCCTATCCCTGCGTTACCCTTCTCTTTCAGTTTAACGACGGACCCTGTATCAACACCTTCGGGAATCTTTACGTTCAGCGTTTCTGTTTGATTTACTCTTCCCTTACCCTTACAGTTGTTGCACACCGTTGTGAACTTCTTACCAGTACCTCCACATTCAGCGCATGTCTGGGACATCTTAAAAAAGCCCTTTGAACTCTGGAGGCGGCCGGCGCCCTTGCACCTCTGGCAAGACTGGTAAGCTGTAAAGCCAGTGCCTTTGCATGAATCGCAAAGAATACTTTTCTTAATGGAGATTGTCCTTGTTACTCCTGTAAAAGCCTCCTCCAACGAGAGATCCATCCCCATAATTAGGTCTTCACCCCTCGCATAGTGTGGTTCAGCGCTTGATCTTGTACCAAAAAGGTCACCGAAGAGATCGCTAAAATCAGGGGATTGTGAGAAATCAAAGCCTTTAGACCCATCGAACTCAAAGCTTCCGCCTCTATCGTATTCTTCACGCTTCTTCGGGTCGCTCAGGATTGCATAAGCCTCGTTTAGTTCCTTAAACTTCTCTTCCGAAGATTTATCTCCAGGATTCAGATCAGGATGATATTTTCTCGCAAGTTTCCTGAAGGCTTTTTTCAAATCATCCTGCGTTGCATGTTCCCCGACTCCGAGTATCTTATAGTAATCTTTTATCTTAGTGGTCATTGTTTCACCTCTGTTGAATCTTAGAATAACATCTTAGTCGATCCTTGTCAAGTATCATTAACTGATAAGTCTTATAGCTAACATGCAAAGAGTGGCACGATGTTTCATGCCAAACCACATCCCGAGGATAGACGACTCCGTTCTGCTATCGCGAGAGGGTTTCCGAAGATTGAGGTCGGTCGTTGACATGAAATGAAAGAGGAGTGGCTAACACAAAATTCGCATATAACACTTCCGTTATACTCTCTTCTCTGAAAGAAAAACTCTAAACCCCACTTTTATTTAAAGTGGTCAGACATGTCCTGAAAGAGATACACCCGATGAGGAGACTGTCCATCAGTACTGCCCTCCAACAAGAGTTGCATTGATAGAGCCTAAGGATGCCTTAATTTTAATGAGGACAGGTATTTTCTTTTCATCGTCGGTGAGCCAGATAACGATATCACCTTTTCGATAAAAGATTCCTTCCGACTGCATAATTGGTTTTATCACTATGGTTTGAAATGTTCCCAGCGAGGTTTTGATGGCCTCTCTTTTCAAGACTTTTACCTCCAGCTTATAGAGCTTTTTGCTATCAAAGACATCAACAAAAACTGATTTGCCGACTTCGAGAGGGATTCTTCTGACATAAAAAAAGCCGGAAAGAGGGTCAAAAGTTGGATCATTAATAGGGAAGGTCGCTTTTTCTTTTTCTATGTGATTTATATAAGCCGCTTGTCCCCCTGTTTGATCAAAAAAAACTTCTTTGTCCCTCCTATGCCTGCCCTCTCTTATCTTTACGCTATAATGAGAGGGCAGGTATGCGAAGCCGTCTTGAGGACTGTTGGTATTAGCGGCTTTAACAGTAGTGCTCTCTATCATGTTTTCGACACGATAAAAGAGAGAGACCCATTCTGCCGAGTATGTTTTTGAAATAAGGTGAGTGCATTGACCATCATCTATTGCTTCGAGCACCGCCTCTCCGGCCTTAATTCCCGTCCACGTGAGGTCAAATTGAAATCTCTCCAGGATAGTGAGTCCAAACGCATAAGAAGAGAGGAAAACCGATGCTAGGATGACTATGATGATAATTTTCTTCACTTCAGGATCTTTACCTCTCAACTCTCCTCTGGCAGTTTCTGCAGGGTATGGGCACTTTTTGCTATATTACTATTATGATAATTATTCCTGCAATAGATTTGAAGGATGGTCTCTGTGTCCGACTCCTTCAGGGGAACAAGGAGGATGCGACTATATATTCTGACAACCCAGTTGCTACCGCATTGACATGGGAATCCCTTGGCGCAGAGCTTTTGCATATTGTTGACCTAGATGGAGCATTTACGGGAAATCAGCAGAATCTTGAGAGCATTGTGAACATCAGGAACGCATTGAGAATAGACATTGAAGTCGGTGGTGGGATCAGAACTCTGGAAAGAATTGACAAGCTTATATCATACGGCATAAACAGGGTTATACTGGGTACTGCAGCTATGGAAGATCCGAAACTGGTAAGTATAGCCTGCAAGAAATATCCTGAGAGAGTATTGGTGGGTATCGACGCGAAAAAAGGTCTCGTAGCAGTAAAGGGCTGGGTTGAGGTTACTAGGGTGAAGGTAAGAGAGTTTGCCCTGCAGATGCAGGAATACGGTGCTGCAGGCGTTGTGTACACCGACATTTCTAGAGACGGGATGCTTACCGGACCGAACATAGAAGCAACAATGGAATTGGTAAACTTTTTGAATATCCCTGTCATTGCCTCAGGGGGGATATCCTCCCTTGACGACATTGAGAGACTCCTGAAGATACATGGACTTTGGGGTGCGATTACCGGAAAGGCCCTTTATTCAGGAGCCCTTGATTTGAAAGAGGCAATAAGATTAACAGGACATAGAACGCTTAAAAAGGTGATAAAATGCTTGCCAAAAGGATAATACCGTGCTTGGATGTTAAGGAAGGGCGGGTGGTGAAGGGGATAAGCTTTATTAATTTGCGGGATGCGGGAGATCCTGTTGAGAACGCAATATTCTATGATAGGCAGGGAGCTGATGAACTAGTTTTCCTCGATATTACGGCCTCCCATGAAAAAAGGAAAATTATACTTAACGTTGTCGAAAAAACTGCAAATGACGTTTTTATGCCCCTGACTGTAGGAGGGGGAATAAAAACTATCGCCGATATAAGAGATCTCCTCAATGCTGGTTGCGACAAAGTCTCTATAAATACGACGGCGGTGAAAGATCCGTTCTTTATCAGTCGTGCAGCTGAGAAATTCGGAAGCCAATGTATTGTTGTTGCGATTGACGCGAAACAGGTTGTAGATAATATGTCTGAAGCGACAGGTGAAGCCTGGGCTGACGAACCTTCTCTTAGGGACGTCTGCATTGAAGTCCCTGCCACAGAATTATCATGGGCAATTTCGACACACGGTGGCAGGAAAATGAAACTTATTAACGCTGTGAACTGGTCAAGAAAGATGGAGGAACTCGGAGCAGGTGAGATTCTCCTCACCAGCATGGATAAGGACGGGACCAAGGACGGGTATGATTTGAAACTTACAAAGGCTATCTCAGAAGCGGTGTCAATTCCTGTCATCGCTTCAGGGGGAGCGGGGAATCTGGAGCACCTTTACGAAGGATTAGTGTATGGGATGGCAGACGCTGTCCTTGCTGCGTCGATATTTCACTATAGGGAATATTCAATCAGAGAAGCAAAACAATACCTGAGGGATAGGGGAGTGATAGTGAGGCTATAGGTCAACTAACCTCCCTTTGCTCAATTTCCAATGTGGTGTGAAGTCTCACTGACGTCCTGCATTAAGGAGCCGAGTCTTTACCGGGTTTGGATTCTTAAGACCTCAGTGACACTGTCTGTTGCCGGAGTTGCCTGAATTGTAAAGACTTCTTCATTCTTGCGCACGGTGACTTCAACTGCCGAGAGATGTCTTGCGTCTGAATATCTTGCGCAAATGGAGGCAGCTAATTGGATAGTTCCCGCGGGGACGTCTCCTTTAATGAGTGTAACTGGGCTTCCAAAGTCTTCAACAGTCAGCAGATAATCTGTATCTTCAGCCGTTGCCTGGATCGTTTCGTTTTCTTTTTCGTTTCTTCCAACAATGATCTTGCAGTTACCTGATACTCTAAAGTGACGTCCTGTCCTTAGGAGCGTCAAATCTTTCAATGAAGGATCAGTATCATGCATTAACAATTCCTTAAGGCGGCACGCATATACCGGGTCTGTTAGTAAACAGCCTCCGGCAGGCTGCGGATAATCAACCAAGCCGAATTCTGCTGCGAGAGCTATTTGAGGCTTTCTTGATCTGCCAGAGAAATCATAGAGACTCTCCCTGCATACAAGTTCTCTTTGCTCGGGGATTGTCGGCCTTAAATGCTTGGCACTCAACGGCCTTAGGACATAGCCCTCAAGCCCCGACTCCCTGTCGATCCTTGGAAAGGTATCCCTCCGTTGGCTCATCGGTCTCTGCCAGATCACCTCTCCCGTTACAATGAAGTCTGCATCTCTCTCAATCATTAGCTTTTTAGCCTCCCTCAACATGAGGATCTTGCAATCGAGGCAGGGGTTCATATTTTTTCCATAGCCGAATCTTGGATTTTTGATCACGCCGATAAACTTCTCAGATAGGTCATGGAGCATTAGGTGAAATCCAAATAGATCGGCGGCAGATAAGACCTTCTGGTGGCAGGATGATTTATCTGAGACAGCACACCCGATTTGAGTGAGAAAGGTCACGGCAGTCACATCTATCCCCTGCTTCATAACCACGAGGATGGCAAGGATGCTGTCAAGACCGCCTGAATAAAGTGCAATCGCCTTCGGCATCATATGATTTAATTCAAGAAAGCATGCAAGTTTGAGGTGATGAATATAAAAATGAACCCAAATAATTCCTCTTTATACTGGCTTACTGAGAGATGATAAGAGGTCATCGGTCGTGGTGACCGCGGTGCCGATCTCACCGACTACAATGCCAGCGGCGTGGTTGGCGATCGTCGCTGCCTCCACGAGCGTTGCGCCGGCAGCGTATGCAAGGGTGAAGCTCGCTATCACGGTATCCCCCGCTCCGGTGACATCAAAGACCTTTCGGGCAACAGTGGGGATATGAGTTGGGATCACTTCCTTCGAGTGAAGGCCTCTCTCGAATAGACTCATTCCTTCCTCTCCTCGCGTGATAAGCACGGATTTACAAGAGAGTCTATTCATCAAGACGTTACCAGCTTTGAGTAGGCTTTTATCATCTTTGATCTCGACGCTGGAACCCTGGGAGGCCTCGAGGAGGTTCGGCGTGATTAGTGAAACGTTCCGGTAAAAATGGAAGTGTCCAACCTTCGGGTCCACTGCTACAAAAGTATCCAGGTGCTTGGTATACTTGATGATTCCCTTCACGAGGGCTGAAGATATCACGCCCTTTTTGTAGTCTGAGATTATGATGGCATCATGATCCGGACTCGCCTTCTTTATATAAGTTAGGAGATTGGAGAGATTTTTTCCTTCAAGCCTTCTTCTGTCTTCCCGATCAAACCTTACTATCTGCTGTTTCTGGGCAATAACTCTCGTTTTTACTGTAGTTGGTCGTTTATCTTCGATTATTCCATCGGTGTTTATATTGTTCTGGTGAAGTAATTCAGTCAGCACCTTCCCGGCCCTCTCCTTTCCAAGAACTCCAGCAATAGATGCCTGTCCACCGAGAGAAGTTATGTTGTGTGCTACATTTGCGGCGCCACCCAAAAAAAAGGACTCATCCATTACTTCGACAACAGGAACAGGTGCTTCCGGCGAGATCCGGCTGACCTTTCCGTAAAGATACCGATCAAGTATCAAGTCACCAATGATCAATATGCGTTTGTTCTTGAAAGAATGTATAAGCTCCATTATACGCATATAAAAGAATAACTTATTAGGATCGCAAGTTTCAAGGAGCGATCCAAGCCAAAAGGTAGGCGAAGATCGATTCGGGAAAAACTAAGTACTCGTCAGGTGGAAATGAATGTGAGAGCATTATTTCCTTCACATACTAGGTACTTACAATGACAGAAGCTTCATCTTTCAGTATAATATGATCATGAGACGATACATTCTCGCAATTACCGGCGCAAGTGGTTCTATCTTTGGTGTGCGCTTACTTGAGGAGCTTCTCAAACACGGCGAAGTACATTTGACCATATCAACAAATACGTTCCCGATAATCAAAGACGAAACAGGGAGAGATTGGGCAACCGAGACCGAGAAAGTGATAAGAAAAGAGTTGAGAACTCAAAAGCTTTTCTTTTACAAAGACAGCCACATGGAGGCGCCCATCGCGAGCGGCTCTTTTAAGACAGACGGGATGCTTGTCGTTCCATGCTCCATGAAGACCCTTTCGGGCATAGCTAACGGCTATGCAAACAATCTTATTGAGCGGGCAGCGGATGTCGTTCTAAAGGAGGGAAGAGTACTGCTTCTCTCACCCAGAGAAATGCCCTTCAGCGCCATCCATCTCGAGAATATGCTGAAATTGGCGCGCCTTGGTGTGACAATCGCACCGCCGGTGCCAGCCTTTTACCATAATCCAAAAACCATTGACGACATGGTGAATTTTGTTGTGGGTAAACTCCTTGACAGTCTTGGAATAGAACATAAGCTGTTCAAGAGATGGGGCGACTAATAGAGAGTGATTGGCATCCTTTTATTAAACCTGGGGGGACCGGATTCTCTCGATGCGGTAAAGCCATTTCTTGTAAATCTCTTTTCTGACAGGGACATCATTAGGCTGGGACCGACCTTCCTGCAAAAAACCATTGCATATCTGATCGCAAGCAGCAGGGCAAAAAAGACGAGGAGAGCATATGGCAAGATTGGAGGCATGTCACCCCTTCTTGCCATTACCAATGCTCAAGCAAAGTGTTTGGAAGAATACTTGAATTCTCAAGTCTTGGAACAATCCCCTGGCCACGACGATAATCCTATCCTGAGCAAGAGAGAGACAGGAGGATTCAAAGTTTATGTCGGCATGAGGTACTGGCATCCTCTGATAGAAGAAGTCCTTGATAAGATGCATCGGGCTGGTGTGAAAAGGATTTTTGCCCTTAGCCTTTATCCGCAATATTCTTTAGCGACTTCAGGTTCCTCAATTAAAAAATTGAAGGACGCGGCGGCAGGCTACGCTATGGAATATTTCTGTTTAAACTCATGGTTTGATCATCCAATCTATATAGACGCCCTTGTGAAAAAGATTCAATACGGTATGGCGAGTTTCGCCGCGAAGCCGTCAGTCCTTTTTAGCGCACACAGTCTGCCTAAGCGGTTTATCGATGAGGGGGATCCCTATGTTGCCGAGATAAAGGGTACTATAAATGAGATTGTAAAGAGGATTGAGATGGAATGGTATCTCTCTTATCAATCTAAAACCGGGCCGGTGAAATGGCTTGAACCATCCACTGAGACGATGCTCCATGACCTTAGCAAGCAAGGGATCAAAAACCTGTTGGTTGTTCCTATCAGTTTTGTGTCAGATCACATTGAAACGCTTTACGAAATAGACATTCTCTATCGGGATTTGGCGCTTCAACTTGGTATAAACCTAAAGAGAATGGAGTCCCTGAATACATCACCGGACTTCATCTCAGCCCTTGCCGACATAGTGATAAAAAATATAATATACCTCAAATGGCTATGAAAACAATAATTGTTGGTGCCGGCATCTCTGGGCTTTCCCTTGCCTACGCGCTCCTTGAAAGAACCCCCGAATTGGACGTGACAATCCTGGAGGCCGAAAACCGTCCCGGAGGGAAGATCTGGACGGTGAAGGCACAGGGGTTTGTCTGTGAAGCCGGCGTAAATGGGTTCCTAGACAATAAACCGTCGACCCTCGATCTTGCCTCAAGGATAAAACTCACTCCTATCAGAAGCAATGATAGCGCGCGAAAAAGAGCTATTTACACCGATAGTCAACTTCGGGTGATACCTGAATCGCCGGGCGCTTTCTTCAAATCAGATTTCCTCAGTCTATGGGGAAGGTTACGGATGGTGGCTGAGTTATTCGTTCCAAGAGGGCATATGGAAGATGAGTCAATGGAATCCTTTGCCGTGAGGCGAGTTGGCAGGGAATTCTTTGAGAAACTTCTGGATCCCATGGCTTCTGGTGTATATGCTGGTGATCCCTCCGCGATGAGCATCAGAAGTTGCTTTTCCAAAGTTTATGAACTGGAGAAAAATTACGGGGGCCTCATAAAAGGCTTTATGGCTCTTGGGAGGGAATCTAAAAAGGCAGGCAAAAAGGTCGAAGCAGGGCCCGGCGGGACGTTGATGTCATTTAAAGATGGCATGTATAGCCTTGTGGAAACTTTGAGGCAGTTTATTGGCGATAGACTCATGACTGGTAAGGGTGTGAGCAGCATAGATAAAAAAGGGAACGGTTTTGAGGTTTATTGCACTGACGGATCGCGGTATGAGTCTGATTGTGTTGTCCTTGCATCACCTGCCCATGACAGCGCAAACATCATCAGGGACATGGACAGACCCATTTCTGATATCCTCCGGGGGATTCCTTATCCCCCTGTTTCGGTCGTAGCTCTGGGCTTCGAGAAGGATAAGATCCAAAGGGACCTAAATCTCTTTGGTTTTCTCATCCCGGGCAAGGAAAAGCGCAGGATACTAGGCACTCTCTTTGATTCCAGCATATATGCCAACAGGGCACCTGAAGGGCACGTGCTTCTGCGAACGCTTGTCGGCGGGGCGAGGGCTCCCGAGATAGCCCTCCTGGATGATGAGAATATGGTTAGTATCGTGCGGGAAGAATTAGCGGATATTCTTGGGATAAAAGCTGAGCCAGATCTTGTCTGGACATATAGATGGGAAAGAGCAATCCCCCAATATCTGGTAGGACATCATGGAAAACTGAGGAGGCTGGATGAAGCGGTTGCAAACCACAACGGTCTTTATCTTCACGGAAATGCCTATCGCGGCGTATCAGTGAATGACTGCATAAGCAACAGTTTCAGCCTCGCTGAAAAAATAGCCTCTCACGGAGACAGTTAGCATCTTCAAAGGCTGCTCGCCACTATTTTTTTTGAGTCCTCAGCGATTATGTGGCAGCTGACCAGCAGAGGATGATTCTTAACTCTAGTTTCGATCTGTTTTTTTGCTTTTTGACAGATTTTTCGCAGGACATCGAATCTCTGGCCGTAATAAAGCCAAGGGAAAATATCATTTATATCTGATTTTCTGAAGGGCTGCAGCTCCTGAAGAGTAACCCCTGCACTCTTCAATAGTAATAGGATATCGGAAATACCGGGTTTGGTCTCTTGCCATAACGAAATACGTAGAAGATTTTCCCAGCGAAGTACCATATGAAATTTGGATAGCGAAGGATGTGGATATTCGATGCAAGCGATGACTGTTGACATGATGGCAGTAAAAACGTCGTCGATGAGGGGAGGGGAAGAGAGACTTCCCTGTGAAAAAGTCATATAGACATCATCATTAAACCGGAACAGCTCTTTGTGTGCCTGGTGACCAGGTTCACTGTCGCAAATTACGATCTCCTTAGCACTTTTAAGTTTTTCTGTAAAAGGAGACGCGGTCATAGAATCAATTTTAACATAGCTCCTCACCTCAGCCATTCAAAAGCCCAGTGAATATGCTCACTACGTCTTTTAGCAGTTCATTATGGATGGCAGTGTTTCCTGCAACGATGTTGCCCGTTGTCAAGAAATTGGGGCCACCCCCAAAGTCAGTTACAACGCCACCTGCCTCTTTTACAATGAGACACCCCGCGGCCATATCCCAGGGACTCAAACCGATTTCAAAAAAGCCGTCGCATTTTCCGCAGGCAACATAAGCGAGGTCCAGGGCAGCGGAACCAGACCGTCTCAGATCACTCACTTTGTGGAAAACTTGCTTAAAAAGGCGGAGGTACTGATCGGTCAGATGCTTATTACGGAAAGGAAATCCCGTCGCGATCAGACTGTCCTGCATTGCATCTACTGAAGATACGGCTAATGAATTTCCGTTCAAATAGGCTCCTTTGCCCTTTTCGGCACTAAAGAGGTCATTCCTTAAAGGATCAAAGACAACTCCTAGAATTGCGTTGTTATCGAAGTGCAGTGCTATCGAGACAGAAAACACGGGGTACCCGTGGATGTAATTCGTGGTTCCATCCAGAGGGTCTATAATCCAAAGGTAATCTTGCGTTCCGGCTTCTTTGATCGATTCCTCAGCCAGGAGCTTATGATGGGGATAGTGTCCCTTTATTGTTTTTATGATACTCTGTTCTGAGGCCCTGTCAACATAAGTGACAAAATCAGAGGTCTCTTTCAGATGAATATCTTGTGATGATAGTTTGCCGAGATTATTGAGGATGACCTCGCCGGCGAGCCGTGATGCCGCAATAGCAATGTCAAGAAATCCATGATCACTCATTCTGTGTCAACAGGTGGGAAAATTAGACAAGTGTGACTTACTATAGCGCATGATATCATTCTGCAAGATAATTCTTAGATACAAGATTAAATTCCTTCTAGCAGGATTTTGTGCTTGAGAAGGGATATTTATTTTAGACGTCCCTCAAACGTCTTCTCTTCGCCAAATAGGTTCTTTAGAAATATCGTGTTGCCGTCCGGGATGAGGATATCTAGGCTCTCGAGATACAATTCCTCCTTGCCGTTTTTGTATATATATACGTTTGACTCACACATCGTTGGCCCCCTTACGCAGCCGATCAGTATTCAAAATTTTTAGGAACTTTTTCGACAGGATTACATGATAGCTACAGTTATATTTGAGGTCTTGCTCATGTGACAGACCGCCCGATGCCAGACTAGGACATGTTCCGAGAGAGCCCCTTTATTGACCGTCAATTCTTCCTTGGCCCTTCGGTTCAGTCTTCAGTATAGGGACAAGGCTATTCATGTGTCAACCATTCTGAAACCACCAGGGATTAAAGCAAAGGACATCATGACAAGCTTCCCCTACGTGGTTTAATTTTCGATGCTAGGTATGCCGAAACTAATCATAGTCTTTACGGCAATACTTATTCTGGTAAGGCATAAATGGAACATTGGCTATGTCTTGATGGTTGCGTCAGCGATTCTGGCAGATGTCAGTCTCGGCTATGATTTCGACAATAGTCGTCAGAGTAACGGATGAAACCGTCCTCTTTATCGTAAATTTTATTTTATGACATCAACTCCCATATAAGGTCTTAGAGCCTCGGGCACCACTACCGAGCCATCTTTTTGCTGATAATTCTCAAGTATGGCAACGAGTGTTCTCCCTATAGCAAGCCCAGAGCCATTGAGGGTATGGACAAACTCAGTTCCCTTTTTCCCTTCTCTCTTAAATCTGATGGAGGCCCTTCTTGACTGAAAATCCTCAAAATTGGAACATGAGGAAATTTCCCTGTACCTGTCTTGTCCAGGAAGCCACACTTCGATGTCATAGGTTTTCGAGGAAGAAAAACCCATGTCTCCAGTACAGAGGACGATGACCCTGTAAGGCAAGAAGAGTTTCTGGAGAATATCTTCTGCATCAGCCGTCAGTCTCTCAAGTTCGGCATAAGAATCTTCCGGTCTGGTAAGTTTTACCAGTTCCACTTTGTTGAACTGGTGTTGCCTTATGAGTCCTCTTACATCCTTCCCATATGAGCCAGCTTCTCGCCTGAAGCAAGGCGTATAGGCGGTGAAATAAAGAGGGAGCTCACTTTCACTTAAAATCTCACCCCTATGGATGTTCGTTACCGGCACCTCCGCCGTAGGGATCAAATAGAATTCCGGGTCTGCAGTCCTGAAGAGTTCCATCTCAAACTTTGGGAGCTGACCTGTGCCAATCATGCTTGCCCGGTTGACAAGGATCGGGGGGAAGACTTCTTTGTACCCTTTTGATGTATTAAGATCGAGCATAAAATTCATCAAGGCCCTTTCAAGTCTCGCACCGAATCCCTTCATTAAGGAGAATCGGGCTCCCGCTATCTTTGCACCTCTTTCAAAGTCAATTATATCAAGAAGTTCCGCTATATCCCAGTGGTTCAACGGATGAAAGTCAAATTTCGCCGGTTCTCCCCACTTCCTAAGTTCGACATTCTCTGTCTCGTCTTTTCCTACGGGGACAGTATCATGGGGAATATTCGGGATATTAAGAAGAAAAATAGTGGTCTGTTCTTCAATGGTCAGAAGGATGTCGTCTATCTCTTTGATCCGGTCAGAAACACCTTTCATCTCTTGTACCAAATGGTCCGCACGCTGACCCTGCTTCTTGAAGCTGCCTATCTCCTGAGAAACGGTATTTCTTTTATTCCTCAGCTCTTCGGACTCCTTTAATAGTCTGAGTCTGTCTTCTTCACGGGAAAGAAACCCCGAAAGGTCATTGCTGCAGTTCCTTTTTTCCAGTGCTGACCTTACTACTTCTGCATTTTCCCTTACAAAGCGGGCATCAAGCATACTTTCTCCTTTCGAAATGACCAATGTACAAATAAGGACTAATATACAATCACGTTAACGACATAGCCGTTTAAGCACTAATTGTAGTTATAATAGAAAGAGCGAAGATAAATTTCAACTATTATGAACACGCACGGGTTCCTGTTAACTGTTTACCACAAGCTTTACTCGCGTTACGGGCCACAGCATTGGTGGCCTGGAGAAACCCCTCTTGAAATTGCCCTTGGAGCGATCCTGACACAAAACACAAGTTGGGCCAACGTGGAAAAAGCCATTGAAAATATGAAGGAAGAACAGGTCTTAAGTGTTACAGTGCTGCATCACATGCCCGAAGAGCTACTTGCTGTTTTTCTAAAGCCGGCTGGCTATTTCAATGTCAAGGCGAGACGGCTGAAAGCTTTCATAGACTTCCTTGTCTCCCACTTCGAAGGTGACATTGAGAATATGAAAAAAGAGGATGTCAACTCCCTGAGGAAGGAACTTCTTAATGTTCATGGCATTGGGCAGGAGACAGCCGATTCAATACTGCTCTACGCCCTTGATAAAGCCGTCTTTGTTATCGATACCTATACTAAGAGGGTTGTTTCCAGACATAGAGTCATGCCATACGACAGCAGTTATGAAATGTGGCAGGCATTATTTCATAAGACACTCGGTGCAGATGCGCAACTCTATAATGAATACCATGCCTTACTGGTAAGAGCGGGCAAAGAATGTTGCAGACCGAAGCCCCGCTGTGACGCATGCCCTTTAATGTGAGGATGAGCAGTCAAACTTAAACTGACGTTGTCAAGAATCACGGTTCTGCCCTTTCAGAACCATCTGGTCTGCCAACCTACCGAGGTCGCCCATTGTAATCCGTGACTTCGAGAACGCCGACTCGAAAAAAACGATAATCAAGGTCACGATAAGCCCTGCTGCTTTGAAATGCTTTTTTTTTCCGCCGTAGGTCCCGGCTCTTGCTGGCTTTGCTGCTATCGCTTACTATGAGCTGTCCTCAGGAGTGAGGTGGTGCGGTCAAATCGCTCTTATGTGAGGGGCCTTTAGAGAGATATCAGCAGACGGAAAGATGACTAAAAATATCAAGACTTCTGATAGCACCAATGCGATTGATCGATCAATGGAACAATTTTTGTCGAAAGTAAGAAATGCCGCTGGTAGTTGGTTATCAGCAGTATCGCCAAGGATATCCTTCCCCGGGCGTTTTTGAGTATACCCTCTTCCGTTTATCGGCATAGATAAAATGTATTAATAACAGGTAGTTATTAATAGCGAGGTTACTGTCTTTACCCCGCAGGATCATTTGAAAATATATTTTCTGACTCCTTTGAAAGGGCTTTTTATTTACGGAAAGGTATTGCAAAAAAATATTAATGTAAATATAATATTTTTTTATTTGAAAATTAATGCTATTGTATATTAGCCTTTATTGTTTTTTCAGGATTGCAGGCAGGCAAAAAAAATCAAATAAAGAGGAGGACTGTATGCCAAAAAAGTATGACACGCCGTTGTTGGACGAGCTCGAAAAGGGCCCGTTTCCGAGCTTCGTAACGGAGATCAAGAAAGCAGCTGCAAAGAATGACATGGCAGCTGATGAGCTCGGAGTGCTGGAGAAGTGCTATAGAGACAACCGGACACACTGGAAGCACGGTGGTATAGTTGGAGTGCGCGGTTACGGAGGTGGCGTTATCGGAAGATACTCCGATGTGCCGGAGGAATTTCCAAATGTTGCCCATTTCCATACGGTAAGAATCAATTCAACCTCAGGGCTCTACTACACATCTGAAACGTTGAGAACTGTTTGTGACATTTGGGATAAGTATGGCAGCGGCCTCACAAACTTCCACGGATCCACAGGCGATCTGGTTCTTCTTGGGACAAAAACTGATGTTCTCGAACCGATATTTGCCGAATTCTCATCCCGTGGATGGGATCTTGGAGGCTCAGGCTCTGCGATGAGAACCCCAAGTTGCTGTCTTGGACCTTCAAGATGTGAATGGTCTAATATCGATACCATGGAGATTAACTACGCAATAACACAAGAATTCCAGGATGAAATGCATAGGCCCGCATTCCCCTATAAGTTCAAATTTAAAACAGTTGGCTGCGCTGTCGATTGTAACGCTGCCATAGCCCGCGCGGACTGCTCAATCATCGGCACGTGGAAGGGGAAAATCGCCGTTGATCAGGCTGCTGTCAAGGAATACGAAAAGAAAGGGATGAACATAAAGGCCGAGATCGTTGATCTCTGTCCCACCGGATGCATAAGTTATGATGGCAAAGAGCTCAAGATCAATGACGAGGAGTGCTCGAGATGCATGCACTGCATCGCCAAAATGACAAAGGCACTGAAGCCGACTGGTGAAAAAGGCGCGACCATCTTGATCGGCAGTAAGGCACCGTTTGTTGTCGGCGCGACTCTTTCATGGGTAATCATTCCATTTATCAAGATGGAGCAGCCTTATACAGAATTCTTCGATGTGATCAGGAAAATGTGGGAGTGGTGGGATGAGCACGGAAAGAACAGAGAGAGAATTGGCGAACTTATTATTAGGCGTGGCATGAGAGAATTCTTGGAGTATATTGGTGTGCCCCCAGTTCCTCAGCAGGTGAAGGAGCCTAGAAGAGACCCATTCTGGTTCTGGACTGAAGAAGACTTAGCGAAATAACCATAAAAAATTTGACAATAAAAGGAGGACTATTATGGCATTACCACAAAGAAAGACGGATATTGGACCGCCTCATTACAAGCAGTTCCTGCCGCCGGTAATTCAGAAGAATTATGGAGACTGGAAGTACCACGAAATAATCAATCCAGGCGCGATGGTCCACGTTGCAAATGGCGGCGACAAAATATGGACGGTAAGGGTGGCTTCGCCGAGATTACTGAGCACGGTTACAATCAGAGAAATCGCTGACATAGCTGAGAAATACTGTGGCGGACACTTGAGATTTACCACAAGAAATAACGTTGAGTTTCTTGTCTCTGACGAAAAGAACCTTGAGCCCCTTCAGAAGGAACTTAAAGCGAAAGGATATATGCTGGGCGGTATCGGGCCCAGGATAAGCAATATCGTGCATACACAGGGATGGATTCACTGCCACAGCGCCGCAACTGACGCATCCGGACTCGTAAAGGTCATAATGGATGATCTCGCAGATTATTTTACCACCAAAGAGACTCCAAACAAAGTGAGGCTGGCGGTCGCATGTTGCACAAATATGTGTGGAGCCGTGCACTGTTCAGATATAGCCGTTGTGGCTATACACAGGAAGATCCCGGTAATTGACCACGATAACATAAAGAATGTTTGCGAAGTCCCTTCCACAATAGCATGCTGCCCGACAGGTGCAATCAGCCCGGATCCTTCAAAGAAGAGCATTAAAATCAATGCCGACAAGTGCATGTACTGCGGCAACTGTTTTTCTGTCTGTCCTGCACTCCCTATTGCCGACCCGAAAGATGACGGTGTCGCAATTGTTGTCGGGGGCAAGGTAGGAAGCCTGAGAAGCATGCCGAAGTTTTCAAAACTTGCCATCCCATATATCAGGAATAACCCGCCGAGATGGCCAGAGGTAACGGCAGCCGTAAGAACGATCCTAGAGGCCTACATCGCGGGTGCCAACAAACATGAGAGAGTTGGAGAGTGGGTTGATAGAATAGGCTGGGAAAAATTCTTCAAGATAACGGGATTCCCATTTACCTTCCAGCACATTGACGACTTCACGATCGCACGAGAGACTTTCAGAACGTCACCCGCATTTAAGTGGTAGCCTTTACTAATTAATGTGGGGGCGTATACTATACGCTCCTACAAATTATTGAAAGAGGTGCAAAGTGGATAAGGCAGAGGTCGCACAGAAAATATACGCCCTAGTTGAAAAATCAGTTGGGAAGAAAAAGCTGAAATCCAGCGATATTCAAAAGACAATCTCAGCCGAGTTTGGGATCACAAGGGATGAAGTAAAGGACGCCTTAAAAGACCTGGTCGATGAAGGAAAGCTTATCTATACCTATTTTGGCGGAAGCTACATAGAGATCCCACCCAAATAGCAACCTTTTTGAGCTGTAGACAAATAGGCAGCCCTCCAAACGGAGGTGACTGCCTTTTTGTGTCTGCTCAATTTTTTCTTTGATATTAACTTGGACCCTTTTCACGATACAAAGACGAGTAAGGGCGACCTTTATTCTATTAAGAGAGATAATCGATAATGATGTACACCTTACCGAGGTTAATTATTGCCGGTCTCAGGGGTGGAAGCGGCAAAACCACCCTCTCACTCGCCTTAATCTCCGCGCTTAGGTCTCAAAAGGGCAAGCGGGTGATTCCCTTTAAGAAAGGGCCAGATTATATTGACGCTGGATGGATGTCCATCGCTGCTCAAAATCCCTGCTATAATCTTGACCCTTTTTTAATTCCGAAGAAGGAGATATTAAGTTCTCTGATCTCGCATTTCAATGGAGATGTTGCCGTAATAGAAGGCAATAGAGGTCTTTATGACGGAGTCGATTCTGATGGCTCTTACAGCACTGGGGAACTCGCGAAACTCTTGAAATGCCCTGTACTGCTCATTATCGATTGCACGAAGATGACCCGGACTGCGGCCGCGTTAGTATTGGGATGTATGAATCTTGACAGAGAGGTCAAGATCATGGGGGTTGTTCTTAATCAAGTGTCGGGGATGAGACATGAATCAGTCATACGGGAATCTATAGAGAGGTACTGTTCTGTGCCGGTACTCGGCGCAATCCCGAGATTTAAGTCCGGAGAATTCCCTGAGCGCCATATGGGGCTGACGCCATATCAAGAACATCCTGATACGTTAAAGGCGCTTTCCTTTGTAGAGGAAATTGCGAAGAAGCATCTTGACATAGATGGCATGCTACGGGTTGCGATAGCCGCCGAACCGATATCCTTATATGAGGAGCAAGACATTGTGAGTCGGGGGTTAGAAAGTCATGCGGCGAGCACCGCTGCGGACGAATTTTCTTCTCAGGCCTTTTCTCCAGACGGGCCTGTCAGTGTCAGAATAGGGGTCATAAAGGACTCTGCATTCCAATTCTATTATCCGGAGAATCTTGAAGAGCTCCAGAGGAACGGCGCTGAGATTGTGGAGATAAACGCTATCCAGGAGGCGGACTTGCCCGCAATAGACGCGTTGTATATAGGAGGGGGGTTTCCTGAGACCAATGCCTTGATGCTTGCGAGGAACGACGGTTTCAGGGAATCGGTACGCAGAGCAGCTGAGGAAGGGTTGCCTATTTACGCAGAGTGCGGTGGACTGATGTTTTTAGGTGATGCTATCGTAATGGGGGAAAACCGATACCCCATGATAGGGATTTTTCCTCTTGATTTTGAAATGAAGATGAAACCCCAAGCGCATGGGTATACGGTTGTGGAGGTTGAAAGAGAAAATCCCTTTTATCCCGTGGGCACGGTGCTCCATGGCCATGAGTTTCACTATTCCGCAGTGATAAATATTGCTGAGAAAGACGGTGTTTATTTGGCATTCGAGATGAAGCGTGGACGAGGCATATGTGACAACAGAGACGGCATGTGCTACAAGAATGTTCTTGCGACCTATACGCATGTCCATGCTCTTGGCTCAAGAGAATGGGTCAGAGGTCTGATAAAAAAGGCAAATGATTTTAAGAGTCGGTATGAGTAAGTACCCTCCAGAGTGCCCATTTTGCAAAAGAACCATCGATAGGCCCGATAACAGGAGAACTGATTTTGGTGAAATACTGAGCGGTACATGCAAATGCGGGGCAGTGTACGTCTGTGATCCGACAGGCCATAATACAGGAGAAGCTTACATGGAAGCGCTTGCCGTGATGAGGGGCAATTGGGACATTCAACTCCTTCAACCCGATCTGGATTACCAGGTCAGCGACATGGAATATGATCTTAAAAGCCATTCAAGGATCTACAATAAGGGCCATGCGGTCATGGCGGGCAAGCTGGTTTTTGTGAAAGAGACCCCGGTCAGCAACCTTGATTCGCCACTCGCTGACATCGGACAACCCTTAATACAGGATATGGCAGCTGGTCCTCAGGAACGAGGAATGAAACTAAAAAAGACTATCAGAAACCGCCTGGAATCTAAGTCTTTTGAGGATATTAAGGCACTCTTTTCACAAGATAAGGGTGTGCTCCGCATGCTTATTTCACTGAGCTACGACAAAGAAGATATCGTCACATGGAGGGCTATTGAGGCATTGGGTGCAATCACGAGCGACATCTCGGATGAGCAGATAGGCATTATAAGGGACACAGTGAGACGGTTGATATGGTCGATGACTGATGAATGCGGCGCTATTGGCTGGAGCGCTCCTGAAATATTGGGGGAGATAATAAGAAATAAACCCGACGTATTCTCTGACATTATTCCGATTGTATGGTCTTTCAGGGAAGAAGGACTCTTTAAAGCCAGTGCGTTATGGGCTATGATGAGAATTGCCGAGATCAGACCTGATCTTGTGAATTTTATATTAAAAGATTTGCCTGGGATGTTCAGGGACAGTGATCCACAAGTCAGGGGGTACGCGGTGTGGGTGAGCGGAAAACTGAATTATAGTCCTTCTTTGGAGGATATCCGAGTACTGTTGAGGGACGAGAGTATTGTGAAATATTATGAGAATGGGGAATTCGCGCAAAGAACAGTGCGCGAGTTAGCGCAAACAATTGTCGATAAAGATATCAAATGAGTGCATAATATTATTTTATTTGACCTGACAAGTGGCTCTGTATTATTTTTTTTAACACTTGTTCAAAAATATCTCTTTTGAATAAAAATTGTTAATGGTGTTATAATTCTGTTTTAGAAAATTATCAGTGCAAAGGAGGTAGTAAAAATGCCACAACTTGAATTTGGTGGAAAATCGATCGAGGTAGACGAGGACGGTTATGTCATTAACCTTGATGACTGGAGTAAAGAGCTTGCTGTACATATGTCAGAAAAGGATGGAATGCATCTGACGGAAGCTCATTGGGAGGTGATCAACTTTCTCAGGGATTATTTCCAGAAGTATCAGATTGCCCCGATGATTAAAATTCTCGTAAAAGAGATCGGCAAGGTCATGGGACCTGATAAGGGAAACACAAAATACCTCTACCAGTTATTTCCTGACGGACCGGCAAAACAGGCGTGCAGATATGCTGGACTTCCAAAACCCACAGGGTGTGTTTAAGACAATTAAAATTTCCGCGTGATGTGGGATAGGGCACTCCTCTATCCCGCATTATCAAAAACTTCTTTCTGTTAAAAGGGGATCTCTAACTTAGGATGCTCAATGCGCTTTTCACAAAAGCCTTTAGTATTTTTACTAAGTCCAGATTAGCAGAGATGGGAATCGCTGGGAGGGTTGTTGCTCATGCGATTCCGGATTTCCCCGATCACTTACTTGGCGAGGATTATTCAAGTGAAACTTAAGGAGCTTCTATCCCATAAAAAAACGGCTATTTTGAAAAGATGGATTGAAGTGGTGATGGAAACTTACCCTTCTGACACCGCACGCTTCTTAAGGAACCAAAACAATCGCTTCACGAACCCAGTGGGGCATACCCTTTCTTCAGGCATGGAACAGCTGTTCGAAGGGCTCCTTAATGAAGAGGAGCCTGATAACAGTTCTCTTCTTCTCGATAATATAATCAGGCTCAGGGCTGTTCAGGACTTTACCCCTTCGCAGGCCGTTTCGTTTATTTTTGATCTGAAAAAAGTGATCAGACAGGAGCTGGAAAAAGAAATAGTGCAGAACAGTATCTCCGAGGAGGTGCTTGCTCTTGAGACCAGGATAGACGCTCTTGTGCTCCTTTCACTTGATATATTTATGAAATGTCGGGAGAAAATATACGACCTTAAGGCAAATGAGTTGAGAAATATGACTTTCAGGCTATTGGAACGAGTGAATGAGATAGGTCAAGTTCCAGAGCAAGAACTAGACAACAGAGAAAGTAGTATTGATACCATAAAAAGAAACGAGGTAACTGAATGAAAACGTTATTTCCCTTCTTGGCGGTTATTATCCTTGTCCTGCTTGCTTTTGCAGGAGTGAAGGCGAACCTGTACTTCCTCTTCGGCGTGGTTATTCCCTATGCTGCTCTTATAACCTTCGTTATAGGGTTCATTTATCGTGTTGTGAAATGGGGACGATCGCCAGTCCCTTTCCGAATTCCCACAACCTGTGGACAACAGCAATCCCTGCCATGGATCAAGCAAAACAAAATTGAAAATCCCTCTACCATGTTGGGAGTTACCATAAGAATGGCTCTGGAAGTGCTTCTCTTCCGTTCCTTATTTAGAAACCTCAAGACTGAGTTAAGTAATGGAAAGCAGGTAGTCTATGGGTCTGACAAGTGGCTTTGGTTAGCAGGTCTTGCCTTTCACTGGTCATTCCTATTTATTGTGCTCAGACACCTCAGATTCTTTACCCCGAGTACTCCTTCTGTTATCAAGCTAATTGAGTCTCTTGATTCTTTTTTCCAAGTTGGTGTGCCCCTGTTCTACCTCACAGATATGATCATTCTGGGAGCAGTTACGTATCTCTTTATCAGGAGAGTAGTGATTCCTCAGGTGCGCTACATCTCTCTACCGGCAGATCACTTCCCCCTTTTTCTGATTTTGGGAATAGCTGTTTCAGGCATTATTATGAGGTACTTTATCAGGGTTGACGTTGTGGGCGTGAAAGAATTGGCCATGGGACTGGTCACCTTACAACCCCGGATCCCGGAGGGTATCGGGGTCATTTTTTATATTCATCTTTTTTTGGTAAGCACTTTGTTCTGCTACTTCCCTTTCAGCAAGCTGATGCATATGGGAGGAGTGTTCCTCAGTCCTACGAGAAATATGATAAATAATAACCGTATGGTGAGGCATATCAATCCGTGGAATTATCCAGTTCACGTCCACACTTATGAGGAGTATGAAAACGACTTCAGAGATAAAATGAAAAAGGCTGGGATACCAGTAGAAAAGGAGTAAATATGGCAAAATTTACACAAAAACCGGATGAACTGTCAAAATTAAACTACACACCACCCCGGACAGAGTGGATGGATACCCCTGTGACTTTCAAAGATAATATGTACTGCTGGGGGGCAAAGGCCAAAAGCCTTAAGGTGGTTGACTTTCCCAATGCCCGTGACTGGTCACCTGCCGATGAGGACTGGAAGCTGCCTGAAAACTGGAAAGAAATCGTTTTGGAAACCATGAAGGACCGTCTCAGTAAATATCGTTCTCTTCAGCTATTCATGGATATTTGTGTGAGATGCGGTGCATGCGCTGACAAGTGCCATTTCCTCATAGGGGGCGGCGACCCGAAGAACATGCCAGTTCTCAGGTCGGAGTTGCTCAGGTCTGTCTATAGAAAATATTTCACGACCCCTGGCAAGATGTTGGGCCGCCTTGCGGGAGCGCGAGAACTTACTATCGATGTGTTGAAAGAATTATGGTACTACTTCTATCAGTGTACTGAATGCCGCCGTTGCTCAGTTTTCTGTCCTTACGGCATTGATACCGCTGAAATTACAATGCTGGCAAGGGAGATATTTAATCAACTTGGTCTCAACATCGAATGGATTGCAGGTCCTGTGTCGAACTGCTACATGAAGGGAAACCACCTTGGTCTTGAGCCCCACACAATAAAAAGCAGCGTCGAATTTTTCTTAAGTGATATAGAGGATATAACGGGTATTAAGATCGAGCCGACATTCAATAGAAAGGGTGCTGAAATACTCTTTGTGACACCTTCCGGAGACCTGTTTGCAGACCCCGGAACCTATACATGTATGGGATATCTCATGCTTTTCCATGAACTAGGACTTGATTACACATGGAGCACCTATGCCTCAGAGGGTGGGAACTTCGGCTTTTTTACCACCAATGAGATGGCCAAAAGGCTCAATGCCAAAATTTACGCTGAAGCCAAAAGGTTAGGGGTAAAATGGATAATCGGTGGAGAGTGTGGTCATATGTGGAGGGTGATGCATCAATACATGGACACCTGGAACGGTCCGGCTGATTTTCTTGAGATGCCGATTTCCCCTATTACCGGCACGAGATTTGAGAATGCAAAAGCTACCAAAATGATTCATATTACCGAATTCACCGCTGATCTGATATATCACAACAAACTGAAGCTTGACCCGAGCCGGAACGATGACTTGATAGTGACGTACCATGACTCCTGCAATACTGCCAGAGGGATGGGATTACTGGAGGAGCCGAGATACATAATAAAGAATGTCTGCAACCATTTTTATGAGATGCCGGAAGACACTATTAGGGAGAAAACTTTCTGCTGTGGAAGCGGTACAGGGTTGAATGCGGGGGAAAACCTTGAATTGAGAATGAGGGGGGGCTTCCCGAGGGCAAACGCGGTAAAGTATGTTCATGAGAAACATGGGGTGAACATGCTTGCCAACGTTTGTGCTATTGACCGAGCCACTCTTACCTCAGCAATGGACTACTGGGTTCCTGGCGTCAGGGTAACAGGTGTTCATGAACTGGTCGCAAACGCCCTGATTATGAAGGGAGAACACGAGAGGACAACGAATCTGAGGGCAGAACCTCTTCCAGGAAAGGGAGGTAACAGCGATGTATAACGGAGGCAAGATTATTGCAGGCCTTGTTATTTTTGTCGGTTTGGTGTTTCTACCATTCTTCTTGAGCATGGGCAAGGCGGTTGCAAAACCTGACCCAAAGACTGACACGCCTTATATTCAACACTTAGCAGAGAAGAAGTGTGTGGAGTCAACGCAGACGATGAAGACCATTCACATGCAGATGCTGTATGACTGGAGAGATGCCGTCGTAAGGGATGGAGACAGGATTTATGTTGCCAGTGACGGCAAGAAATATGCGATGAGTCTCCAGAATACTTGCATGAAATGCCATTCAAACAAGAAACAGTTTTGTGATCAATGCCATAATTATCTTTCTGTCAAGCCATATTGCTGGGATTGCCATATAGCGCCGAAGGAGGGAGTGTAAGCTATGGGAATTAATAGAAGACAATTCTTAAAAATAGCCGGATTCTCCAGTTTAATCGGGTTGGGAGGGACGTCAGCCAATTTGCTCCGGAAAAATATACTTGAGGCCTCCCAAGAAGAGCAAGATCCGAGAGCCCTTTTAGGAAAGAGATGGGCCATGGTAATCGATATGAGCAAATTCAAGACAGAGGATGATTACCGTCGAGTGATAGATGTTTGCCACCGCATCCATAATGTGCCTGACATAGGTAATCCGAAGAGCGAGGTGAAATGGATCTGGAAAGAGGAATATGAAAATGTATTCCCCAGTCAAGATTTTGGAAATCAATATGTCGAGGAATCCCTCAGGAATAAACCCTTTCTGGTGCTCTGCAATCACTGTGATAACCCTCCGTGTGTCAGGGTTTGTCCGACACAGGCAACATTTAAGAGGAAAAGTGACGGCATAGTCATGATGGACATGCATCGTTGTATCGGCTGCAGGTTCTGCATGGCAGCCTGTCCTTTTGGTGCAAGAAGTTTTAATTTCCAAGATCCCCGGCCTTTCCTCAAGGAGATGAATCCGGAATTCCCTACCAGAACCAAAGGGGTTGTTGAAAAATGCACCTTGTGTTATGAGAGGCTTGCGATTGGGCTCATACCTGCTTGTGTCGAGGCATCCAATGGTGCGATGGCGTTTGGCGATCTGAAAGATCCCAATTCAGAGGTTAGGAAGCTTCTTCGTGATAATTACACTATTCGGCGCAAGCCTGAACTTGGGACGTTGCCCAGCGTATTTTATGTAATAGGAGGTAAGAACAATGCTTGAAAAAGCACTCGTTGGAGATCGAAGATACTGGGGATGGATCTGCTTTTTGCTTGCCATCATGGGCATTGGTTTTATTTCCTATCTGCGTCAATTCTCTTTTGGCCTGGGCATTACTGGGATGAGCAGGGATGTTTCGTGGGGCCTTTATATATCCCAATTCACCTTCCTCGTGGGTATTGCAGCCTCGGGTGTCATGGTCGTCTTGCCTTATTATCTCCATGATTACAAGGCCTTTGGTAAGATTACTATCCTTGGTGAATTTTTGGCTATCCCTGCTGTCATTATGTGCATGCTGTTTATTTTCGTAGACATGGGCCAGCCGACTCGGGTCCTAAACGTTTTGCTGCATCCAAGCCCGAACTCCGTAATGTTTTTTGACATGGTTGTCCTGGCTGGCTACCTTGTACTCAATATTTTAGTTGGCTGGACAACTCTTCACGCAGAGAAGAAGGGGATGGCACCAGCCTCTTGGGTAAAGCCCCTCATCATACTTTCGATAGCATGGGCCCCCTCTATCCATACGGTTACCGCGTTCCTTTACGCGGGTCTACCCGGAAGGCATTTTTGGCTAAGTGCCATCATGGCAGCACGATTCCTTGCGTCGGCATTCGCCTCGGGTCCATCTCTGCTTATTCTGCTGGCCTTGATTGTCAGAAAATTTACCAAGTTTGATCCAGGAAAAGAGGCAATCCAAGCGTTGGGGAGAATCGTCACTTACTTCATGCTTACAAATGTATTCTTCCTCGGCCTTGAATTCTTCACTGCCTTCTATAGCAAGATACCCGGACATATGATGTCCTTTGAATATCTGTACACAGGACTTGATGGCTACGGTAAGCTTGTCCCCCTCATGTGGACGTCGAGTATCCTTTCAGTAGCGGCAATTGGGCTTTTGGTCTTTCCTCAAATAAGAAGAAATGAGTTACTCTTGGCGATTGCCTCGGTATTCGTGTTTGTAGCTTTATGGATTGATAAGGGTTTTGGCCTAGTCGTGGGTGGCTTTGTTCCTAATCCCTTTGAAAGGATAACCGAGTACTGGCCAACGCTTCCTGAGGCATCAATTGCTCTTGGCGTTTGGGCTTTTGGATTTCTGTTATTGACTATACTGTATAAGATAGCTGTGACGGTGAAGGAAGAGTCAGGCGGAGAAGCAATTCATTAGGATATAGTCGATACTCAAGAAAGGCGGAGCACTCTCATCATGTGTGAAAATGCTCCGCCTTTTCATGGACTACATAGTCTGAGGAGGTAATTTCATGTACTTGGTAGCGGTGAATGCGGCAACGTGCGAAGGCTGTGAGGAATGCGTAAGCAACTGCCCGCAGATGGTATTCAGGATGCTCGATGGCAAGAGTGACCCTTATCAAGCATCTGAATGTGTTTTTTGTGAAACGTGCTTAAGTGTCTGCCCCACAAATGCAATAACAATAACTGAGATATAAAAGACTTCTCGGTTTGCGCTGCCCAAAAAAAGGGAAATGTTTACAAATAAGCCCGTAGGAAAAGGCATGAGAAGTTGCGTGACGTTAGCTATAATCCTTCGTCGAAATACACGAGGATTATTATTTTTAGACTGAGACGTTAAAGCAGCCCGAAGTTACCGAAACCATTCGATTGAAATTAGATGTGTAATTGCTTTCATCCTAGGCAATCAAGCTATCAAGCGCTCTTCATGTTCGATCTTGAAGGCTTCTAGGTCCCTAGGCTGTCTCGAACAGACCCTCCAAAGTAATGGTTACGATCAAGAATGTGTTCACCTGTAACGTTGAACTGTAACTAGTAAATATGATACAGAAGAACTTTTACGGAAGATTGTTGAAGTGGACAGAAACCCCTAATAATAACAATTAATTAGAGGTTTCTGTAATATTTGCCGACTGTCTTCCACAGCTTGCCAACTTTAATTAATACGTCTATTTAGTTGGCTTTGCGGAAGATGTCTTATGTTTTCTGGATAAAGATTTCCCAATACCCTTTATCATCTAATTTTACCACTTCGATCGCGTAGCCCTGCTTTTCAGCATATCTGGGGATCGAATCCTCCGCAGATGCAGGTGCATCGCAAAGTATCTTGAGAACTGAGCCCCCAGCCAGTTTCTCCAACTGTTTTTTTGTCAGGACCAAGGGGTAAGGACAAACCCTCCCCAATACGTCAAGTGTTTCTGTTGGTGTCTGTGTTTTTAAGTCTGCCATTCTTAGCCTCCTTATTTAATTAGCACATTTGCAGATGGTTTACTGCTTCCATCGCTTTTTGAATCTCGCTGAAAGGTACTAACTGCGCTTTTGTTTCGCCACCCAGGCTTTCCGCATCCATCACGAGCATCTCTTCTGTAAGACCAAATCTTTCCACATCTTCTTTGCAAATCAAGACTTTCAAATCAAGTAGTAGAGCGTTTTCTAGGTGCATCGCGATACTTGTGTTGCCGTAATGCTTCATTGCTTCCTGTTTCTTTAAACAGTTGAGTACACCATCGCCAATGAAGAAAAGTTCAGCTTCTACAAGATCCCCATCTGCCAAATATATCTCCACACTTTGGCTTGCTATTGCATGGGTCAAAGCAAGTCTCGATGCCTCGGTCTTATAGGGAAGGGACCTTATGATGAAACCCATCTTAGTTGTTGCCATATTAATCACCTCCTATAAGCAGAACCCTGTCCGCGTCAAAGCAGCTTGCAAGGTACCAGTCCATGCTGAATCTCTTGCATCCCTCCATGGTATCCTCTTTATGATACCCTCTCGCCTCGGCGCAAGCCTCACATGCGGTTACCTGCAAGTTCCCTGACTTAATAAGCTCGTCGACAGTCTTTTGTAAATATGAATAATCCCTAAATGCCTTCTGCCCTTTCTTGGACAACATTGTAGCATTTCCTGATATCCAGAAATCGACTTTATGTCCTTTTTTTATCGCTGCCTCCGACAGCTTAACCGCAAAGTCGAGAGAAAGTGAACCGACAAGTGATGAGAAGCAGCCGATAGTTAACTTACCCATAGTTTCCCCCTTTTTATATCCATATAATTTTTTCGTAATCATTAAAGACAAGGTCAACCAGATCGCCGTAAGTTACCACTTTGACCCTGCTATCTACCGAGGATGCATCATATCCCCTGCTCTCCAGATCCTCGGCCAGAACATAGAAGGCCGCTGCCTTTTCCAGAAGAGGACTTGCCTTTCCATTTTCCTTGACTGTCGCGTGATAGGCTCCATTGCCGACAAAGATAACACCCATCTTTTCTGCAGATAAACGGTTTAGAGTATCAGTACCTGTGCGGTACTCACTCATTAGAACACCGAGTTTCATTCCTTCACCCCCTATTTAGGATTTTTTGTTTAAAATGGTGACCATGCTTCAACTATCATCAAAAGAGGCAAACGCAAGTGCCAGAAATAAATGTCTTTGCATACGGAGGTTTTTTCCATCACATAAGAAGATGAAAGATCCGTGAAAATAGACCCGTCTGAAAAAGATACGATTCTGCAAATGCGTTATAATGCATTTTTTCCAGTATCACTTTATACCAGTTATTAGCTATACTTGTCAATAAAAAACCTACTTAAAAACTATAAACCCTGCGATTTCCGGTAATACTAGCTAATTATGGCTTTAGAGACAGTATATCATCTTGGTAATTCTGATAAGTCGCTTATAATATTTATTCATGGCATGGGCATGGATATGAATGTATGGAGCAATCCTGATGAAGCGAGGGTGCTCGGAGGTCAATATGCTCTCAGAGAACTATTAGGAGCAGAGCCTATTGAATTGAGAACAAGCTTCATGGATTTTAACGACCTAGGTTATTCAGTCCTTGCATGGAGCCAGAAGAGGCCATCCGGACCCATAAAAACAGCTGTCGCTGAACTCTGTGAATTAGTCCATACTTACAATCAATACACTGATAAGGGAGTGGTGCTTATTTGTCACAGCAGAGGCGGTTTAATTGGCAGAAAATATCTCGAACAAGACAATTGTGCGATAAATGGACTCTTGACTCTGGCAACCCCTCATCACGGGACCACGATGGCTAAATGGGGAGTCTTGGTTTCCCCTATTGCATCGTTAATCAGTCATCTCGCGGAAGGACTTACAGCTAAGGAAGTTAATACGGCGGCGGTGCGTATCAACAGCTTTCTCAAGAGCAGTGGATTGAAGGAACTGCTCCCGGATTCGTTGTTTTATATGGAACTCAGCGACAAGAAAATAAAGGATGCGCATTATGTATCGATAGGAGGAACAAGTCCTGACTTACTCAAAATTGGCACTACCCCTATCAATGAGCTGATTTCAAAGGTGCTACCCGAACGCCTTATTCCTGAGGAAATGAGAGAAGGCTATGGAGATGGCTTAGTCTCCTGCAAGAGCGCTGTCTTGCCCTATGCTGATGAGCATCGGGATTTTCACGTGAACCATGCGGCAATGTTATTTGACAAAGGAGTCAGAAGATATCTTATTGATGCAGTAATATCATTTTGAGAACCTCTGTTTGGTGGCGTTTTCAACATTGGACGACGGCTTCAATCTCCAGGTTCTTTTGAAGGCTCCTTGTCTTCAAGAAAGTATGTTACGTTTACTTCCATGTCTTTTCTCAAAGAATTGTAAACCGAGCAATATTTTTCCTGTGATAAGGAGATAGCTCGATCAACCTTCTTGGAATCCAGATTTTTTCCAGCAAGATGAAGAACCATATCAATTTTTTTGTAATACTGTGGAGGTGTTGGGTTCCGCTCCCCGACTATCTCCATCTTAAAGTCTGCCAGCAGGACTCTCATCTTTTGGAGGAACATCACCACATCGATTCCCATACATCCCGCTAAGCTGAGGAGCAAAGAATCGGTTGGTTTACAGCCCCACTGGACATTCGCATCAAACTCAATCTCGTACCCTTGCTGACTTCTACCTATAAAAATCAGATCCTTATCCCATGTAAGCGTTGCTTTGTTTATAGGGACAATCTTCTCTTTATAGCCTTTTAAAGAAGTTTCTAATGTCTCTTTTTCGTATTCATTCATCTATTATTCCTCCTTCCAAATATCAAAGATTTTATGCAATCCTTTAAATCACAGTCAAGATTTTATCCCCACCTTGAGCATCCTTTCCTTCAATGCTTTAATCCTATCCCTGATCTGAGCTGCTTTTTCAAAGTCGAGTGTCTTTGCCGCTTCCTTCATCTCCGTCTCAAGGTTCTTGATCCTGTCCTCTTGAAGCTCATCTCCAGCCTGTTCATCAACCACCGATGGGAAGGCAAAATAATCAGCTTCATAGATAGAGCTCAAGATATCTTTGATCTGACTCTTCACAGATTCGGGGGTTATCTGCATCTTCATGTTGAACGTTTCCTGGATCAGCCTTCTCCTCTCAGTCTCATCTATCGCCCTCTTAATTGAGTTGGTAATGACATCTGCATACAGGATTACTTCACCATTGATATTCCTTGCTGCCCGGCCTGCGGTCTGGATGAGGGACCTCTGAGATCGAAGGAAGCCTTCCTTGTCTGCGTCAAAAATCGCGACGAGAGAAACCTCAGGGAGGTCAAGTCCTTCCCTGAGCAGGTTGACACCTATCAAGACGTCGAACTTGCCGAGTCTTAGATCCCTCATTATCTCTATTCTCTCTAGGGTGTCAATATCAGAATGCAGGTATCGGGCTCTCACGCCGACATCTGCGTAATAATCGGTAAGATCTTCCGCCATCTTTTTTGTCAAAGTGGTCACAAGGACACGCTCCCCTTGCGCCACCCTCTTGCTGATCTCACCCAAGAGGTCGTCTACCTGGCCCTTTACGGGTCTCAGGATCATCTTGGGATCCATCAGACCTGTCGGCCGTATCACTTGCTCCACTATCTTTCCCGCCGATTTTCTTAATTCAAAGTCGCCAGGGGTTGCTGACACATAAATCACCTGATTGATCCGGCGATCAAATTCCTCAAACTTGAGGGGTCTGTTGTCGAGTGCGGAGGGTAGGCGGAATCCAAAATCGACAAGTGTCTGCTTTCTCGACCGATCCCCCTCATACATACCGCCAATCTGAGGAATGGTCGCGTGAGATTCATCGAGAACCAGAAGATATTCCCCCTTTGATGGCCCACTTATTATATAATCGATCAATGTGTAAGGGGGGGTGCCGGGCAGCCGCCCGCTCAGATGCCTCGAATAGTTCTCAATGCCGTGGCAAAATCCAAATTCCTTCAGCATCTCGATATCGAAACGTGTTCTTTGTTCAATTCTCTGTGCATAGAGAACCTCTCCCCTGCCTGTAAAATAGCCTATTCTCTCATCCATTTCCTCTAGGATGGTTTTCAGCGCCAGTTCTAACTGTGGCCTTGGCGTTATCCAGTGGCTGTTGGGATAAAGGGCAAGCTTCTGTAATCTCCTAATCTTATTGCCAGTGATTGGATCGAATTCTGATAGTGTGTCAACGTTGTCACCGAAAAATTCTATCCTCATTGCCTTATCAAACGAAAATGCGGGATATACTTCTACCACATCTCCCCTCACTCTGAAACTGCCCCTTTTAAAATCGCTCTCCGCTCTGGCATAGAGCATCTCCACAAGTCTTCTCAGGATGTCGTCTCTCCTAGTCCGCATCCCTTCCTCGATAGTGAGGTGCATGCTGAGGTAGTCTTCTGGAGACCCTATTCCGTAGATACAGGAAACTGATGCAACAATGATTACATCAGACCTCTCAATGGTAGCCATAGTAGCGGAATGCCTCAGTCGGTCAATATCATCGTTAATAAGGGAATCTTTTTCTATGTAGGTGTCTGTGGTTGGAAGATAAGCCTCTGGCTGGTAATAGTCATAGTAACTCACAAAAAATTCTACTGCATTGTCCGGGAAAAGCTCCTTGAATTCTCCGTACAACTGTGCAGCCAGAGCCTTATTGTGCGCAATGACGAGAGTTGGCTTATTAACTTTCTCGATAACATTGGCGATGGTGAAGGTTTTGCCGGAGCCCGTAACTCCTAGCAGCACCTGGTTGCGCAAGCCATTTTTTAGTCCGTACGTTAGCTCCTCTATGGCCTTTGGCTGGTCGCCCTTGGGAGTGTACACAGTCGTTAATGTAAATTTCTCCATGGTTTTGTGGTAGTATTAAAGAAGCCTTCACTAGTTTGGGATTAATGCGACCTCATATTAATTCATTATAATCAATTGGCGCAAAGTTTGTTCGAGAAGGGTAGACTCTATATGCTATTTGCAAAATATTCTTCGTGAGGAAGCGGTATCTATGAAAGCCTTAACGCGAAGAGATCAGTCTCTGTTAGGAAATTCTCATTCAATGTTTTTTCATGATATCCACGAAGAATGTGGCATCTTTGGTGTTTACGGGCATCCCGAAGCTGCAAACCTTGCCTATTTGGGTCTCTACGCACTCCAGCACCGGGGACAGGAAGGTGCAGGTATATGCGCTACTGATGGAAAGACGCTGCACCTCGAAAAATCTATGGGACTCGTTGCTGACATTTTTCACGAAAAACGGTTAAAACGCCTTCCTGGGATGGCAGCAATAGGGCACAACAGGTATTCAACGGCGGGTGGCAGTTCTCTCAAGAATGTGCAACCCCTTGTTGCCAATTACGCATTGGGTTCCATTGCAGTCGCCCATAATGGAAATCTCATTAATGCAGAACAACTCAGAGAGGAATTAGAGAGAGACGGAGCGATCTTCCAATCAACAGCTGATAGTGAAGTGATCCTTCATCTCATCGCCCGGTCTAAAAATGATGACACTTACCATCGCATCGCCAAGGCAATGAGCAAAGTAAGTGGTGCTTTCAGCATCCTCTTCTTAAGGGAATCAGAATTGATTGCAGTCAGAGACGCATTTGGGGTCAGGCCACTTTCCCTTGGCAGGGTGGATGGTCACTATGTGGTTGCTTCAGAAACCTGTGCCTTTGACATTATAGGTGCCCAATACATCAGGGATATAGAGCCGGGGGAGATGGTCATCATAAACGACAAAGGTATCACTTCCGCAAGCATATTGCAGAGTTCGAGAAAGGCGCATTGTGTGTTTGAGTTCATTTACTTTGCCCGTCCGGATAGTTATATTTTCAATCATGTATGTGTCAATACAATCAGAAAGGAATTCGGGCGGCAACTTGCCAGAGATGCGTTCGTAGATGCTGATATTGTGTTGCCAGTGCCGGACTCTGGCGTTCCCGCTGCAATAGGCTTTGCAGAACAAAGCGGTATCCCCTTTGATTTCGGCTTAATCAGGAATCACTATGTAGGCAGGACATTCATCGAACCAAAACAGAGTATCCGGCATTTCGGTGTAAAGATAAAGCTTAACCCAGTAAGGGACTTGCTCAATAACAAACGCGTCGTGGTGGTGGACGATTCAATAGTGAGGGGTACCACGTCAAAAAAGATTGTGAAGATGATAAGGGAAGTAGGAGGTGCAAAGGAGGTTCACATGAGGATATCCTCCCCTCCAACTGTGGGACCCTGTTTTTACGGGATAGATACGCCGACAAGACAGGAGCTTATTGCATCGAGTCATATGATCGACGAGATCAGAAAGTATATCACCGCCGACAGCCTTTCTTACTTAAGTCTCCCCGGCCTTAAGAAGATACTTCCCAGTGCCGAAAACTACGATTTCTGTACAGCCTGCTTTGACAATGAATATCCCATTATGTTCCCAGGTGAAGTGTCTGAGCAGATGGAACTCCTGCTGGCATGAGAGCTTTGTCCTCTATCGCATCCAAGTTGTTACGTGCAATAAGTTCATCATAGCGATCTCGAAGAAGAAGTAACAGGCACTCGCTAAGAAACAGATCTCTTGATATTATAGACTGAAAAACAGAGAGCAAGCTCTCAAATGGAGGGGAAGGGGGTTCTTAATGGAACCAATTGTCGTGTATATCACCGCACCTAATGAAGAAGAGGCGGCGAGGATTGCGAAAGCCCTTATAGAGGAGAGACTTGTTGGGTGTGTTAATATTATAAAGGGAGTTCGCTCCATATACAGATGGCAGGGAAAGATCCAGGATGATGCAGAGGTCCTGATGGTCGCCAAGACTCAGAGGCAAAATTTTGAGGCACTTGAAAAAAGTGTGAAGGATTTGCATAGTTACACGGTACCAGAAATCATCGCCCTCCCGGTCATTGCGGGCTCTGATATGTATCTCATGTGGCTGAGTGAGGCTTTAATCGATAAGAAGTGATCGCAAAGTCCCAGCGACAAGGTAAATTTAATACCTCTAATCTTTTCAAGTCGTGAAGAATAAAGGTTACACAGAAGTCATCTGCGAGAATTTGTGCAGTTTTTACAAGGCGGGAAAAGAAGACATGAACTGCGGCACATATCTGTTCCTAAGGGATAATTTTACCGTACAAGAAATTGAATTACTTTCAGAATTTAAAGGGAGCGTGGACAAATCGGCCCCTAATAGCCTTTTAAAAGATGATGAAATGAGAGAACTCATCTGCAACAGTTGCGATTTTCTAATAGACGGGTGCGATTTCAGGGACGACCGCTCTGGGCCCCCCTGCGGTGGATATATATTAGTGGAGCGCCTTCTGTAGTGGCAGACTAAAGAAAGTATCAACAAATTCTACATCCTGCCGATATTGTATAGGTCTTCAGCATGAAATGAGTTAAAATACAGTTGCACAAGAACGCTCCTTGGCAGTTGTGCGTTACAGAAAACCGACGAAAATTGCACATTTCTTGAGCGACCTCCCCAGGGCAGTTTGAAAAGACAAACGACAAATGTGCGAACTAAAAATCCTCTCTTTGCTAAGTGGACGTGGTAATGCATTTAGCCTATATTATTAGAGAAGACTTACAAAGAAAAAATCAATACACTTATTTAATGGAACGTTTCCGTATTCTTATGGTATTGGCATGAGCCTCAAGGCCTTCTATGTCGGCAAGAGCTTCCACTGTGTCGGATAACTTTATGAATGACTTTTGATCGAATTCGAGGAGACTTGTTCTTTTGACAAAATCATATACACCCAATGGCGATGAGAATCTGGCTGTACCTCCCGTCGGCAAAGTATGATTAGGCCCTGCTGAGTAATCACCGAGGGGTTCAGGGCTCCATTGTCCTAAAAAAACCGCCCCTGCGAGTCTAACCTGCGCCACCTCCTTTTGAGGGTTCTTTGTCATGATTTCAAGATGTTCCGGCGCAACCCTATTTGCGATTACGACCGCTTCTTTGATGCTTGTAGTTTTGATTATTGCCCCGAATCTCTTCAGAGATTTCTTCGCAATATCTTGCCTCTTCAGCCCCTTCAATTGAGTGTCTATTTCGGCGACGACCATACCAATAAGCCTCTCTGAATCAGTTATCAAGATGCTTGAAGCGACCTCGTCATGCTCTGCCTGGCTGAGCATATCAGCGGCTACAAACGAAGGGACAGCAGTCTCATCAGCAATAATCAGTATCTCGCTGGGCCCTGCGATCATATCTATGCCAACCTCTCCAAAGACCATCTTTTTTGCCAACGCAACATATAGGTTCCCTGGGCCAACTATCTTATCAACTTTCTTTATTGTCTTAGTCCCATAAGCCATCGCGCCAATCGCTTGGGCACCACCGATCCTGTAAACCTCCTTCACTCCGACAAGCATTATTGCCGCCATCACATAGGCATTCACCTCTCCTTTAGGTGTTGGGACGCACAGGGCTATTTCTCTCACTCCTGCAACTTGCGCAGGAATGACATTCATCAAAACCGTTGAGGGATAGGAGGCCTTACCTCCAGGTACATAGACACCAACCCTCTCAATTGGCCTGATTATCTGACCGAGGGTTACACCGTTCTTTTTTATTGACCAAGAATGTTCCAACTGTCTCTCATGGAAGTTCCATATTCTTTCCGCTGATATTTCCAATGCCCTAACTATCTTCTTTTCCACTTTATCAGCTAATTGCGTGACCTCTTTTGGTTTAATCTTCAGTGGCAAATTGTGTCCATCAAATTGCCTAGTGTACATTTTCACTGAGGGATCGCCTCGCCTTCTCACATTTGCAAGGATCTGGCTGACAGTATTTTCTGTCACAATGGCACCGCCAGAGGCCCTTTTCCTAAGCAGCGAGAGAAAAGTTTCTATTTGTGCTTTTGATCTCAAAATCCTCATAATTAAGCATTATAGCACAGAGAAGAGATGTCTACTAAAGAAAGGCAAGATCTATACGGAGACGGGCATCAGGGGGCTATATGTGGTGAAGAACGGATATAGAGTATCTTTCGGTCGATGGTCGCAAAGAGCATCCATTATTGACACCAGGTCAGATATAATATTAAAATAAAAATCTTTTCAAGCCATTGAAATTAAGAAAATAACGAGAGGTTGAGATGAGCTCACCAGTGGAGCTTTGGGTTGAAGAACAGGCAAGGTTGACGAAACCGGACAACATCTATTGGTGTGAGGGCTCTGATGAAGAAGCATACAAGCTTATTGAGATAGGTCTTAAGAAAGAAAAGATCGGTAATAACTTCACATTTCACGAGTTGAATCATAAAATCTTCCCGAATGCTTTTTTGCACAGGAGCCATCCATCGGATGTGGCTCGCGTCGAACACCTTACCTATGTCAACCAACCGACAAAAGAGCTTGCTGGGCCTAATAATAACTGGATGGATCCAGGGGAAGCCAAAAGGATGCTCTATAAGCTATTTGACGGCTGTATGAAGGGAAGGACGATGTATGTTTTGCCCTATACCATGGGACAGCCTGAATCGACTTATTCAAAGCCCTGCATCCAAGTGACAGATTCTGTGTATGTTGCGGTAAGCATGCGCATCATGACACGTCTGAGTAAAGGCGTGCTCCAGAAAATAGGGACAAGTGATAATTTCATGAAGGGTCTACATTCAATCGGCGAGCTAAATCCTGATAAACGGTTCATTATGCATTTTCCTCAGGATAATCTCGTCATGAGTATAGGATCAGGGTATGGTGGCAATGCCCTTCTTGGTAAAAAATGTTTTTCGTTACGGATCGCATCTCACACCGCCTACCGTGAAAACTGGCTTGCAGAACATATGATTATCGCGGGGGTTGAGGAACCAAGTGGAAACGTAACTTACATGACGGGCGCATTTCCTTCTGCATGCGGTAAAACTAATCTTGCAATGCTTTCCCCTTCCTTGCCGGGTTTCAAGATGTGGACTCTGGGTGATGATATCGCATGGATCAATATTGGTCCGGATAAGAAACTGCATGCTATAAACCCTGAGACGGGTTTCTTTGGGGTAGCGCCAGACACTTCGTATAAAACCAATCCGCATATGATGGATACGTTGAAGACTGGAAATTTCTATCCAACCTTATTCACCAATACAGCATTGGATATAGATACAAATACGCCATGGTGGGAAGGTATGGAGCGTGATGGCATAAGACCGACCAATCTGCTTGACTGGCAGGGGAATCGATTTATTCCTAATCAGGGTACAGTTGCTGCAAATCCAAATTCGAGGTTTACCGCATCGATTTACAATGCGCCTACGTTATCCAAAGAGGCGGATAATCCAAAAGGGGTGCCCATTTCCGCAATACTCTTTGGTTCCAGAAGGAGCCAGACAATTCCTCTCGTCGTGGAAAGTTTTAACTGGCAGCACGGCGTATTTTGTGCCGCAGCAATGGGCTCGGAAACGACGGCTGCGGCAACACAAAAGGTGGGCATTACTCGTCGTGATCCTTTCGCTATGTTACCGTTCTGCGGTTACAATATGGCTGATTACTTTGGACATTGGCTGAGAATAGGAGCACAGCTGCCGAGTCCGCCGAAGATATTTTTCGTCAATTGGTTTAGAGTCGACGAAAACGGCAGATTCATCTGGCCGGGGTTTAGGGAAAACATAAGGGTTATAAAATGGATACTTGACAGGGTGCATGGCAGGATCGGCGCCAAGGAGACGCAGGTGGGCTTAGTGCCTCACGCTGCTGATCTGGACCTTTCCGGGCTAACCTTGTCAGATAAGGACGTCGACAGCCTTTTTGAGATAGATCCAAAGGCATGGGGCGCAGAGTTAGAGCAAATCAAAGGGTTGTTCGCTCAATTTGGAGAGAAATTGCCTAGGGAGATTTTAATGGAATATGATAGTCTGGAGAAAAGGCTACATTATAGACCAAATACCTCCATAAGCTAAGAGTGTTGTTTAATGATGTCGTCCAGGTCTAAATGTCAAAACAAGTCCATCTTGACTCAAGCAGGCTTGTTCCTATTCAAAAAACCATGCCTCCAGCAATCATGGCAATTATTGAAAAATAAATAAAGCACGGAGACCCAATGGATTATGCATTCACAATGAGACAGATCCTCATATCCGTAATTCCAATTCTAATCGCCATAATTCTGCATGAAGTGGCTCATGGGTTTGTAGCTTACAAATTAGGAGATCCAACCGCAAAAGTTATGGGCCGGTTGACGTTAAATCCTATCTCCCATATCGATCCAATCGGAACCATTCTGATGCCCCTGTTACTCTATGTCTTTACCAATGGCCAGTTTGTTTTTGGCTACGCAAAGCCTGTTCCCATCAATCCTTATAATTTCAGAAACCCCAAAAGAGATATGGCGATAGCATCGATTGGAGGACCAGCTACTAATATAGCGCTGGCAGTAGTAAGCACTTTGCTACTCAAATATGTGCTCATCCCGCTGTCTATTATCGCGCCTCCTGCTGCGGTCGCCAAAATCTTTGAACCCCTCGCTATGATGCTGAAGGCGAGCATAGTGATAAACGTTATACTGGCAACCTTCAATATGATTCCGATTCCCCCTCTTGACGGCGGAAGGGTTCTCATGGGGCTACTTCCCACCAAACAGGCATCTGCGTTGGGCAGGCTTGAACCTTTTGGCCTTCTAATTGTTATCTTATTTGTTGCAACAGGCATGGCAAATTACGTCATCTGGCCGGTTATTTTACTGATTCTGAGTCTAATCGGAATGAGATAGCTACGACATAGGATTAACGCCGTAATGCGACAAAAAAGCGGACTATTTGGGCGTGGGGTGATTTAAAAAAACTAATAACTGGATAACGCGGAAATGGACAGGACGGAAAAACTCAGTCAAGATGACAGAACTGTAAAGTCTCAATACTCTGGAGTCAATGATTAAGATAACTGAAACGTTTCCAGCTTTTGAAAAATGACGGAGGAATAATGAAGAGACAACGCGTATTAAGCGGTATGCAGGCAAGTGGCAAGGTACATCTCGGCAATCTTTTGGGTGCGCTAAGAAACTGGGTGACCTTACAGGATAGTTACGACTGTTTCTATTTTGTTGCCGACTGGCATGCCCTGACTACTGGCTATGCGGCGCCTTCCGAGATCAAGGAGAGCACAAAGGACTTGCTGATCAACTTCCTCGCTTCGGGTCTTGACCCGGATAGATCTACGATCTTTATTCAGTCGATGGTCCCTCAACATGCTGAATTGCACCTATTGCTCTCTATGATCACGCCCCTGGGCTGGCTGGAAAGGGTTCCAACCTACAAGGAAAAAATACAGGAATTGAACGACAGGGATCTGTCCACGTATGGCTTCTTAGGGTACCCCTTATTGCAGACTGCGGACATAATTATCTATAAGGCAAATTTTGTCCCTGTGGGGATTGATCAAGTGCCGCACCTTGAGATATCAAGGGAGATTGCAAGGAGATTTAATTTTTTCTATGGGGAGGTATTTCCTGAGCCGGAGGCGCTCCTCACAGAATTCCCTAAGGTGCCGGGACTGGATGGCAGGAAAATGTCTAAGAGTTATGGAAATGCGATCTATCTAAGTGACTCTCCAGAACAGGTGGAGCAAAAAATACGGACGATGATGACCGATCCTGCAAGAAAGAGGAGGACGGATAAAGGAGATCCTGAACGGTCCCCCGTATATCAGTTGCACAAGATCTTCTCCTCAAAGGAGGAGCTCCAAGTAGTTGCTAGCGGCTGTTGTTCAGCAGAGATAGGCTGCATCGATTGCAAGAAAATACTCATTAAGAACATCTTTGCTTACCTTGAGCCGATCTGGAAGAGACGTAATAACTTGCTCAATAACCCTGACATGTTGTTTGAAATAGCTAAAAAGGGTTCGGAAAAGGCGATGCATACAGCGGCAGAGACGTTGGGAACTGTCAGGCAGGCGATGGGACTACTATGAGATGGAGCATCAAGGACGGCATGTAGGACTAGGTAGGCCCTCTATCCAGCGGACAATGGACTCCTATATATATGTTGTATAGGGATTACGGCTTCCGGAGGCACCCTGTTAAACATTATCTCCATAGAGTACCTATTGCGAGCTGTCTTGTTTCTGCTATTGGTTTAGCGGTTCTGTTTCATTTGTCCGCCATTCGTACTAGGCATTGTTGGCATGTCCATCTTTTTGTAACCTGCAGGGAGTTCAAATACTGAATCAGAAACGCCACCCGTCTTGATGTTCTTCCAGACGGTCGTCACTTTCTTGTCTTCCGACTCGTATTTCAGCGGAAAGTTGCCTAGGTCATTTGCCTCCCAGATATAGCCTGATTTTTCTTTTTTGCCGTCTTTAATTATCGTTAGGTGATATTTCTTTGCTGGGTGGTCATCAATAATTTCATTAGCAATAAACTCCTTGTCCGTCTTAATATTCGGATCATGAAGCTTTGACTGTATATCTTGCTTGCTCATATCAAGAGGCATCTCCATATAGGTCTCGCTGTCAACCATCAACATCCATATGACCTTCTTGTCAGGCCTCATGATATAAATGGATTTGTGCCCCTGAGTGTTTCTTTCCATTCTCATTTTCGTATCCCTAAAAAAAATCTTGGAGGTAAAAGAACCCTGTGCTGTCGTGGTTTCCATATCCGCCGAATAGTTTGTGAAGGTGCCCGGTTCAACTCCAAACGTCTTGACGGCAAATAAAGAAAACACAAAAATACTCACTAGAGGGACGACTGCTCTTTTCATCACATATTCTCCTTTTTTACCGTTTTTCTCTTAATCTTGTTTTTTGTAAAAAAATCAAGCTTTCCATAATATCATGAATGATACATAACTTACTCCAATAGGGCTGCTTACATTACGATTTATTCTGCCTATTGCTCTACGGATAACGCAATAGGTTTTTGCGGCAATGCAACTCAATTTATTTTTGCCGGTCTCCGGGTTGTCCAGGCCTCCCTTGGCACCGCGACAAGCGGTGTTGTTTCTTTTGGGTATGACCTTTGTTCCCGAGCAGCAGGCACCTTAACCGTCCTGATAAATTTTCTGGAGCTGCTGACCACTCAAACGGCGAAGTCAGCGATACAGCCGGTCGTCTTTCTTTTACCGCCACAGCAGCGATAGTGCCAGGAGCAGGTACTTTGGAGGCCGGTTACTGTCTCAGGAATTCCGGCACCATCGACCTTAATAACCACTACTTGGTGAACTATTGGGTCGTAGTCATGGCGGATTAACAAGCTTATAGCGAGACTTACCTCAGAGACAGAAAAATACAAAAAAAAGCGGGG
>JBKQMP010000182.1:0-24107 GCA_052146665.1 Dissulfurispiraceae bacterium | reverse complement strand
AACTTCTTTTTTAAGTTCTATAATATTGGCGGCATTTCTAGAGCCGGATGCCCTACACTTGTCAGGAATTCCAAGAGTTTCTCAGAATCTTCACAGATTGTATCGTCCGCTATCTTGTCGAGCAAGTCGGCGATTCCCTCCTCTTTTGCCCTCTCCTGAAACGCTTCCTGCACCCTTTCCTTAAGTGACTTCGGCATCCAAACGATTCTTTTGATTCCACCGTCACCAAATAGGAACTTTCTGCTAGTAATAAAGTTTACACCCACACCCATAAATCCTGGGGTCTGAGCTCCGCCACCTACCGAGCCGGCAAACGTCGAGAACTTCATGCCAACTGGTGTCATACCTTGATGTCCCCTATGGACTAACATGACCCCATTTGCCTCCGGTATAATCCCCACGATACATTCGAAACATCCGCAGGATGTCATCGGATTTTCCATTATAGTGTACATGTTCATCGTTTCCACAGCACCGGCGGTCACTTTGTTTAGGTAATCGTCAACGCCCTTAAAACGCCCTAATTTCGGGTCAATGACCTCTTCTTTCTTGATCGGCTGGTTCCCGCCTGTAGGGTCGATTTCAAAAGCTGCTTTGCAGTCAAGCCAATTAAAAGCGCCACACAGGCCGAGCCTCTCTGGTGAGACAACACAGGCATGGCTCGGGGCAAAGGATTGGCAGAGAAGACAGGAATAGAATTCCTCTACTGTTTCGTCAGTAAGACCGCCCAGCCTTGTATCACGTTCTTTATATGCCTGTCTCGCTTCTTTCAGATGCTCAAGAACGTCCTTCTCATCCAAATAGAGGGTCACTTGGACCTTATCCACGATGGACTTAAACCGGTGATGCACCATGGTGGTATGGATGATTCCAAGGTGCTCAAGAGTGAACCCGGCGGCTTTCGCTGCAGTGCTTATCCTCACCCAGTTAACATCACGCTGACCCATATGGAAGATTCCCTGCGCCTCGTTGACGTCAGAATGTATCTTCCTTTCAATTACCGACTCGAAATCCTTCTGCATTTTGCGGCCGGCAACTTCGATGACAATGCCGAGAGGCATCCTGCCGCCCTTCTCATATTTTTCCTTCCAGTTATCCGGCTTAATAATAATCTTATTGTCCTCTATCTGATCCAATTCGACCATTTTCACTAATTCGAAGGCCGGCGTCTTCTGACCGCCGAATTCAGCGAAGGTGTCTTCCTTTCTGATTCTTTCACCCTCAAATGCAGGGCCATATGCAACCGGAACAGGCGGCTTTTCAATCGTAATCTTAAGCCCTCTCACTTCTATAGCCTTCTGCACTATCTTGGCATGGTCAAATTCCTTGTCAACATGCTCATATGTGCACACACCCGTCGGTAGTATCACAGGGACATCTGTATCACAAACAGCCGGGAAGCCCATGTTAATGGCCCCAGCTCCTGTTGCCCATTTTATATCGTCCATTGGACCGAGGGCAATCGCAAAGGCAAAGACCCTGTCTTTCTGGTATAAGAGATGACCTTTATAGTCGCCAGGCTTCTTGCCCCCGAATATTAAGGACGCCCTAATCGCCCAGTCAGCAGCGTAAAGAATATGCTCCGTGTCCGGACCAAGAGGAACTATCCTAGCATCCCATCCCAGTTCTACGTTCTTCTTCAGAAGCTGCTTTGTCATACTATCACCATTGGATTGTCCTGCAAGGAAGGTGAGAATATTCTTCTCCTGAAGTTCTCTCGCAATGTTGACTGCGATATCCCCGTTTGGTGCGGCCCCGAGGATACACGCAAAGCCCGGCATCGTTCCATCAACAAGCTGGATACCAAGATTTCTCTGGATTGTGTCCGATATAAATCCGTTATAGACGTATCCTGTCTCAGGATCTGTGCAGGGCTCTAGTCCGTTGACATACCTGAGCGCGAGAATAATCTCTTCGGCAAAAAGCGTAGCCATGCCGCAATCAAGTGTCTCGCCTAGATATGGCGTCCAGAGATGTTCGGTAGGTTCTTCATGGAGCAGTTCCTTGGCAAAACCCAACCCGACCTCCATATCACCAATGGTTTTCACCTTAAATGCGGTCATAGCGAGTATCATGGGGAGCTGAAATGCGGTATCGGGAAACTCAAACACATAATCCTTTCCCTTTTCAGCTATGGCCTTTTTTAACATTTCCTCCGCACGGTTCACAAGTGAACGTGCGCCTCTCATAACTGCTGTTGCTATTATCTTAGACATCCTTACCTCCTGTTTATTTTTCTTATTTTGATCTCTCTTCTGAGAGTGTCATTAGTTAGCGCGGGCCTTTAAAAAGGCTGGCAAGCCGTTCGCCTCCCTTGGTCCCACGGTGATCTTCCATCCGCCGAGTTTTTCCTCTATCGAACCGCTCATGATCGCAACAGCTCCAGGGATAATCAACTCCCTGTGTTTTATCTCATTCTCTATCCCGCTGTCTTTGATGAACTGGGCAATCTTAGAGGCGGTAAATTTCCCGGCCGCCCATGCGGTAAGAACTGACAAGCCCTCGGAGTCCATTACGGCAAGCCTGCATGGAACCTTACTGTTTTCCGCTTCACCAGAAACAATAAAATAGGTCAGAGAGAAGTTTGTGGTAATAAGAAGTGGTGACTCTGGAGTCGGTTCACCGATCTTGTATATCTTCTGCTCCACCTGCATTGGAACCTGGGGATCCGTGTAGATATTCTGCCTGAGGGTGAAGAGCGCGAGATTCTTCCATCTTTCCACGCTGCTCATGACTATGATGGAGGCATACTTGGCGATACCCAGGGCTGCAATGAGTGTCTCAAGCATACTGTCGTCTCTTTGGGCGAACATTATTATAGGATAGCCCAGTGCCTTGAAGTTCTTCTTGACCGCGGCCCTTCTAATGTAGTTATTGCTTTCCATTATTTCTTTCGCTGTCCTCGCACCCGGATCAAGTACGATATCCTCGATTCCTAATCCCTTTACCTTCTCGGCAAGAGCAGAAAGTGCATCGAGGTCTTTTGCACTAATGCATAAAGCGGCCTTATTATTTTTGGCTGCCGCTGCCATCGCATCAACATTAGACGCATCTGCGCCGAATAGAAGGGCCTTCTTGTCCCCGACCACTTTAAGCGCAGCTTCCGCAGACTGAGGATTCGTGGTAGCGAGTATGAGGGGCACCGCAGGCGCCTTGGCTGCGATTGCCTTCACCACACTTTCAAACTTGGCCGCATCTCCCGATGAATTGTTGACAAATATTGCGTCGATTCTGAGTTTTTGGCCAACCCTATCGATTTCTGAATTTGCTACGGCCTGTGCCCTGCTGGTTATTTCATCATCGGTCATCGAGTCTTTTATTTCTAAGGCAAGGGCGCAGGGGTTGACGAATTTCTTGTCGTGCCTGAAAAGCACCGTCTCCTCACCCATCTTTACTGCCTTGTCACCTACGCCAAGGGTAATGGGCCTTATCGGTGGAGCAGATGCTTCACCCAACACTTTCTTCGCCTCCTCCGAGACGTCAGGACATGCGTCAAGGGCTACCTGCCTTGCGGCAAGCTTCATAGCAAAGGCAAGACATGTCGGATGTCCACACTTTTTACAGTTGGTTTTTGGAAGCAACTTAAATATTTGAACGCCTGTTAGAGCCATTTATAACCTCCCTTACATTAACTCATCGATAAATTTTTCTATTGCCTTCACAGCCTCTGGGTGCCTCATGATGAGGACCTCCGCACCTGCTAACATTAGTGCCCCAGCGGTAACCGTTTCCCATGCTATACCCCTCTCTTCAAGGGCCCCCCAGAGAGGCAGATCTGATTCCGGAGCTTGCGTCTCCTTTACTTTCCACACATACATCCCTATGTCAGCGAGCATCGGCGGCTGCATGGTGGTATCATTTTGAGCAAGCGCAGCCAAGCGTATCCTCTCCATAACTGAGTAAGTATATTCAAGTCCATACCCAAGGGCAGAGCACATTGGATCGGTCATCATTCTCTCTTTATCAAAGCCCATCTGTGTTATCAAGATATTGAGCTGTTTTGAGAGGTTAATATCGAGTTCCGACATGGCAATAAGCTTGTGGTTGTTGGCCATAGCAGCAGCAACAATGGTTTTATAATTGGCCTCCTGGGCCTTACCTATAAGGCAATTCTTGTCTTTCGCAGCCTCCGCTGCCGCAACTAATATCGACGCATCTTTTTCTGCTTGATTGCTCCCCAATATTATCAGAGGGACGCTGATCGCAGCGAGAACGTCCTTTACAATCTTCGCTGCCTCCTCAGGTGAGCGGTTCAGTCTGTCGGGATGAGTGCCTAACAAACGAAGGGCGATCGCCTTTGCATTCAGTTTGTCCTGACAATGCTTAGCCCATGTAACCGCATCGCCCGATACCCCTTCATATGCCTTCCTGACAACCTCAGGCCAGTCATCTGGAGGGATGTCCTGAATCTCATACGCTATTACCGGCCTATTGGGGACTTTCCCCTCAAAAGAATTAAAAGGCAGTACATCTTCGCCACCAAAAACAACAGTCTTATCCGTTCCTGCAACTACTTCAAATACTTTGCCCGCATACGTTTCTTTTGGTGCTACAAAAGCCATTTTCTACCTCCTGAAAGTGGGGTTGGGGCAAGGTAGAGGTTGAGGTCAGATTAGCCAGACGCTCTCAATAGTCTCAGCCTTTACCTTAGCCTTTGCCTCTTATTTTACATTTCTAAATATGAATGGGCATAAAGCGTCTTTCCCATTATTATGTCGATTGTTTTTGCCGTCTCAGTTACCTCGTGGGGGTCTGCAATTGCCGCAGTGAGTCCCTCATACATCAACAAGGCAAGGTAATACTTGTTCATTATATGTCTCAGTGCTTTTGGCATACCGTTTGATATATTACTCAAGCCCACCACGGTCTTCATCGGTGGATCGTTTAATTCCTGAAACATCCTTATAGTATGAATAACCTTCAGTGCATGGTCCTGGGAAGTTGCTGCCTGCAGTACGAGGGGGTCAAGATATAGGTCCTCCACCGGCAGACCGTATTCCATCGCCCTTGCCATAATCTCTGATGCTATCGCTGCCCTTTCTTCAGCATCTGCCGGCAGACCGCCTCTGCCAACAGTAAGTCCTATGCACTGCGAATTATATTTGGCCGCAATCTCTAAGATAGGAAACCTCTCCGGGTCATTTGAAGTCGAGTTTATCAAGGGCCTGCCCCATTCGTTATTATGTACCTTCAGTCCTGCCTCTATCGCCTTTGCGTTTGTCGTATCAAGACATATGGGCAGCGACACCACTTCCTGTATAGCGGTCACCATCCACTGCATCAGGTCCTCCCCACCATCCTCAGCAGGACCTATGTTTGCATCAATCATCCCTGCGCCTTGCTTCCATTGAGCAATCGCAATTTCCTGAATAGGCGCTTTGTCTTTTTTCATCATAGCTTCTCTCACTCTCTTAGCGATGATGCTCAACTTTTCCCCGATTATTAACATCCGTTCCTCCTTTCATCCCCATATTTATTTTAAAAACCACACGTTGTGTCTTTTTTTGATGCCTTTAACACTAACACAAATAATTGTCCAAGTAAAGATGTATACCTATTGGATTATTTTATGAAGATATAATATTTTCTTTCTCGCTTTAACTTATTGTTTTATAATAGTTATATATAACATCTATCACAAAAAAAAAGCCTGTTAAACGGAGCCTTTTGAGGAATGTTTCAGAACATAAGGAGGCTATGTATGCCCGGACAGCCACTTGTCTTCGGTGACTGAAGTAACTATTTGTTTATTAAGGCTATTCCACTCATTAAGGAAGGCGTTAGCGCAGCACTCCCGCATCATAATAACTCCACGCCCTCATTTAAACCCTCTTCGCGACGATTCGCAGTGACATCAGACGGAAGGCCATCGAAAGAAGATCAAATCCATCCCCTATAAAAGACGTGATCCTAACAGACTACGGTATTTTCATCGACTGAAGTATGTCGAAAAGGGCCGCCACAGACTTTGAATTTTCGGGGAGTTCAAAAACCGGTTTGCCCTCGAGGTCATATTGGAACACCATATCATCTTGCGGCACAAGGCCTGCAACGGATAGGCCAAATCCTTCAGCCATCTTCGTCAATTCTCCACTCTCGCCTCCAATCACCCTATTTATGATTAGGGCGCACCGATCAATCTCAAGCTGCAACTCCAGTACGAGTTCGTTAATCCGTTTTGCTGTTAGAAGGCCCTTAAAAGTCGGATCGCTCACAATAAGAAGCAAGTCAACCTTATGTGTAGTCCTTCTGCTCAGGTGTTCCATCCCAGCCTCGTTGTCTATAACTACGTATGGGTATGTTTCTGAGAGCTTGTCAGTATATTTCCTAATGATGTTGTTTGCAGCACAGTAGCAACCTGGTCCTTCGGGTCTACCCATCACAATGAGGTCGAACCCGTTGGACTCCATGATTGATTGTTGGACCTGATAATCAAAGAGTTGCTCAATGGACATGCCTCCTAACCTCTCGCCGCCGCCTCTCACTGACTCAAGTGACTCTTCTCTGAGCTTGCCTATAGTCGTATCAATGGCGATTCCCAAGGCCTCGTTCAGACAGGAATTGCTATCCGCATCAACTCCCAATACGGGACCTCTCCTTTTACTGACAAGATACTTAACGGTCATTCCTGCCAGGCTTGTCTTTCCTGTTCCCCCTTTTCCTGCAAATGCTATTGTAAACGCCATTAGAGAACCCTCCTTAAAATTAATGGTCATCACTGTGGACAACTATCGAAATCTAAACGCAGGTTCAAGCCCTTTATGTTTGATTATTGAATGCCTGTTTAAATGATTGTAATCTCGCCCTATTGAAGGCATAGCAAGCCTTGCTCATGCAAAAAGTTAAGACAATCTCAGAAAGAATCATTCTGACCCCGGAAACAGGATCAATCAAACCACTTTTCCAAATATATCCATCGCCAGGAAAACAGGGCCGGACTTTTACGCTTCTACATGACATACCTTACTAGAGGCGTCAATTCGTCGATACTGTTTATTATAAAGTCAGCGCCACGTAAAAAGTCCACTGACCGAAAACCATATGTGACACCGATGGCATTGATACCAGCTGCATTACCCGCCTCGATGTCGTAGTTACTGTCACCAACTATCACGGCTTTGGCCGGTGTTACCTGTAGCTGTGAAAGAACATAGAAAACGGGAATGGGAGATGGCTTTCTCTCAGGAGTTGTTTCGCTGCCCACGACAAGATCAATGTACTTGAAAAGGTCAAGCTCTTCTAATATCTTTATTGAAAAGCTCTCTCGCTTATTTGATATGACTGCCTTCTTGTAGCCCTTCAACTCCTCCAAGGTTTCCCTGCCGCCAGGGTAGACAGTCGTATTGTCCGTTAGATGGGCTGAATAATAGTCAATGAATCGCGCCCCAAGCACGTCCTTGTCCATAGATTTCCGTGCAATCTCTCCAGAACCTTGACCCCTGTCTACCAATCTTTCCAAGAGCTTTGTTATACCTTCCCCTACCAACCCTTTTGCATCGGTAACCGTCACTGGCTTGACACCAAAAGGCGCTATCGCATAGTTGATAGCATTAGTTATATCGATGCTTGAATCGACAAGGGTACCGTCAAGATCAAAGATTATCAGTTCAATCGTCATTTATTAATTTACCCGATTGCTATGAAAAACCTCAATAAAATACTTTGCTATTTGCCATTGACGATCCTCCTAATTGAGTTTTTTTTTCGTCAGACGCAGACGAGGCAATTTTTTGCTATAATTATCAGATGACACTTTATCTGATAGACGGACATTCCTACGTCTACAGGGCGTATCACGCCATAAAAAACCTCAGTAATTCCAGAGGGTTGCCGACTAATGCAATCTATGGGTTCACAACCATGATGCTTAAGATAATAAAGGAAAAAAAACCCGATGCACTTTGCATCGTCTTTGATTCTGCAGCCCCCACTGAAAGGCACAAGCTCTACGAAAAATATAAGGCTCAAAGGCCGGAAACACCCCCTGATTTACTAACTCAGATCCCTGCTATTAAGAAAATAATTGAGGCATTTAATATTTCAACGGTAGAACTCCCCGGGTATGAGGCCGATGATATCATCTGCACTATCGCCAGGAAAGCTGCCATGCAAGGTTGCGAGGTTTTCATAGTTAGCGGCGATAAGGACATGATGCAGGCTTTGGATACGCAAATAAAGATATACGATCCGATGAAAGATTCTGTGGTAGACAAAGAATATGTGAAAAAGAGATACGGTGTACCGCCGGAGAGGATATCTGAATTCATGGCTATCACGGGGGATGTAGTCGATAATATCCCGGGAGTTAAAGGGATAGGTGAAAAAACGGCAAGGGACCTCCTGACAGCAGCAGACAGTCTGGATGAGCTACTTAACAATCCGGAGAGGATAGAGAATGAACGACTTCGAAAGATGATTATGGCCAATCTCGATACGATAAAGTTGAGCAAAACCCTTGCCACCATTGATACTCACTTGCCGATAGAGCTAAACACAAATGAATTCATGTTAAAAAAACCTGACTGGTCGGCACTTCTTCATCTTTTTTCTGAGTTCGAATTCAAAACTTTGCTCAGACTTATACCCGCAGATGGCTATCAACAAAGAGGCCACTATGAAACAATTACTGATAGGGAAAAGCTGGTGGAGTTCTTTAAAAAGCCATTATGAAACAGCACACACTTTTTGGAGAAACATCGAAATCAGATGCCGACAATGAATCCACTGTCAGCTTGCCATCTCATAATCTCCCCTCAATCGTCCCAAGTGAGACAGGGAGGTGCAAGTTTGATCTATCCTTTACCATAGAGACAGCAGGAAAAGACCTGACCTCCGACTCCATCGTCGGTATTGCCCTCTGCAAGCAAAAGGGAACAGCCTATTATGTCCCCATCAGACATTCTCAGGGTCTCAACCTGCCAGACGCCCTCAATGTCGTAAAGCCATACCTCGAAGACACATCAGTTTCCAAGGTAGGCCATAACCTAAAGCATGATATTCTCATGCTGAGGAAAGAGGGTGTCCATGTTCAGGGAATTATTTATGATACGATGATCGGATCTTATCTCCTGAACGCCAATAAACCAGACCATAGTCTTGAGAATGTGGCCCTTGAATATCTCTTATATAAAAAAAGATCGTATCCCGAGATTATTGGGCCATATCATTCCTTTGCTGATGTTCCTATTGATGAGGCGACTCTTTATACAGCTGAGGATGCAGAACTCGCCATGGAACTAAAGGAGCTGCTCTTTAAGAAATTGCGGGACGAAGGTCTTGAGGCACTATACTTTAATATGGAAATGCCGCTCGTCTATGTACTCGCGGATATGGAAGCAGCGGGGATAAAGATACAACGCGACAGAATAGCACAATTGTCCAGAGAACTTGACGGGGAACTAGTTATGCTCCGCCAAAAGATTTTTATGCTATCAGGAGAAGAATTCAACATTAATTCCCCAAAACAGCTATCCAAGATACTCTTTGAGAATCTTGGACTGAAACCATTAAAAAAGACCAAGACAGGCTATTCCACGGGCATGGATATTCTTGAGGAATTGGCAAAGTCCCATGATCTGCCAGGAGAAATCCTAAATTACAGGACACTCTTTAAGCTCAAGACCACCTATATTGATACACTTCCGGTACATGTAAATAAAAAAACAGGCAGACTGCACACCTCTTTCAATCAAACGGTTACTGCTACAGGAAGGCTCAGCAGCAGTGAGCCTAATGTCCAGAACATCCCAATTAGGGGACCGTGGGGGACAAAGATAAGGGAGGCGTTCATTGCAGAGGAAGGGCATATTCTTCTGTCCGCCGATTATTCTCAGGTGGAATTACGAATCCTTGCGCATATGAGCAATGACAGCGGTCTAATCGAAGCGTTCAGGACGAACATTGATATCCACACTCGCACAGCTGCGGAACTTTACGGAATCTCTAAAGAGGCCGTGACTCAGCAAATGAGGAGAACAGCAAAAACCGTAAACTTTGGTGTCATTTATGGGATGAGCCCTTATGGACTATCAGACACCCTGAAGATATCCCCGAAAGAGGCAAGCCTCTTCATAGGTGAGTACTTTAAGAAACATAGAAGCGTGCAAACGTATATTGAAGAAACACTCATGTCAGCCCGGACAAACGGATATGTAACCACTATGTTGGGGAGAAAACGGCTGATTCCGGAAATCAATAGCTCCAACGCATTAATAAGGCAGCAAGCTGAACGGATGGCCATAAACTCACCCATACAAGGTACGGCTGCAGACCTTATAAAAATCGCGATGATAAGTATTTGGCGGAGTCTCAAGGAGAAAGATCTGAAGACGAGGTTAATTCTTCAGATACATGACGAACTCCTTCTTGAAGTGCCCGAAAACGAGCTCAAGGAGGTAAAGAGTCTTATAAAATTTCAAATGGAGAATGCTATTTCATTGTCAGTGCCGATAAAAGTTGAGATCGGATGCGGGAAAAGCTGGGCGGAGGCACACTGATCTTACACTACTTGCGCTCTTCTTGGGTTGCCATGTCCTCGAGCACCTTCAATTTAGAGGCTTCCCCGATGGCTATCAATGTGTCTCCCTCTTTAATAGCAGTTCTTGAGGCGGGATTGAACTTCATATCGCCGCTCGGTCGTTTGATCGCCATGATGATAATCCCCAGATCTCTTCCAAGACCGCACTCATCTAGTGAGCGCCCTATGAGCTCGGAATTCTCACGTATCAGTACTTGCTCTAATTGCAGCTCGATATTGCCAGTCTTTGTTGCAAACTCCATGAATTCAACCACGGCTGGCTTGAGGACAGTATAGGCCAGTCTAAGGCCGCCTATATGATAGGGTGACACAACTTTATCGGCACCTGCTCTCAAAAGCTTTTTTTCCGCACCCTCCTCAACAGCCCTTGCAACAATCAAAAGGCTTGGATTTAATCCCCTGGCACTTAGGACCACAAAAAGATTCTCTGCATCTGTTGGTAGCACTGAAATCAATCCCTTCGCCTTTTCTATGCCCGCTTCTTTCAAAATACTGTCTCGCGTTGCATCTCCAAGTAAAGCGAGGGGCTCCGCGTTGTTCTGCAACATTGCCGGGTCCTTCTCGACCACAACTAGTCTCCTATGGTCTTCCCTCAGTTCCCTCGTTATTATCTTGCCGATCCTGCCATAGCCGCAGATAATGTAATGGTCGTGTAATTCCTTGATCTTCTTTTCCAATCTCTTCCTCCCGAAGACTTCTTGCAGTTCGCCCTCCAAGACAAGCGTAGCACCCGTGCCCAGAACAACCAATGCGGTACCAACACCGCCCATGATAAGGATTATCGTAAATACCATCCCTGGTTTTGACAGTTTATGGACTTCCCCGTAGCCGACCGTGCTCAATGTTATGACAGTCATATAAAGTGCATCAAGAAAGTCCCATCCCTCTATGATCATATAGCCACCGGTGCCACAAATGACTATAAGCGCCAACAAGAGGATCGAAAATGCCAATCTGTTATTGAGATGCTTCAATGGACTTGGACCTCAATGAAAATGAGAAGACCTTCGCAATGGAGGGAGGGCAGCTTCCATGCCGTCTATTGACATTTGCTATCACTTCCGCGCCGTTCATCATTGGTCATGCGTCTCAGTGAACTCAGTGCGTCACCCCAGCTGGGTTAATACCTCTTTTATCATTGCTGCCATCTTTATGCTATGGGAACCTTCCCAGTATATCTTAGAGCAGTTCGTGCATTTAAGAAAAAAGGTGTGCTTAAGAAACACATGTTCCGGAATCTCGCCAGAGATAGACGCCTTATCTATCTGCATAAGTAGGCCATTGCATCTTACACACCGCGATACGCTGGTTAACTGTTGCCGATAATAGGACATGGCAGTCATCTCCCCCACTCGACCAGGCACTTCCGGCTTGTCAGTCACAGCAGTGTCTCCAACGGTGGAAAAGCTCTCGAAGACCAATTGTCCCCTATTTCTCAGCGCGGCTAGCACTTCTTTCAGCTGATCGGGAAGGGTCTCCGACGTGATAAGAATGCAGTCACGCGTTTTTTTCGTGCTGGCAAGTGTCGAATCCCTTGTAATGAGAAGTCGCTGTTCATATCGCGCAATCTTTATTAGCTCGTTGTCGTCGATTTTTCTGAAATAGAGGGTATCAAAACTAAAAAGCCGAAGCCACTTTGCGAGGCTCCCTAGCATTACATCCACAATAAAGCGAGGCTGTTCACCCATGATTCATCAGCAGCCGCAGGTTCGTGTGAGGGTGAGTCGGCGAAGACAATAACACCTTCCAGTTCGCCGACTCGCCAGTTCATTATCCTAGTTAATCCTCAAGCTTCTCCAGTTCTTCCAACTGAAGTGCGTAAAAGTCGCTTTGTATGAAGGTTTCCCTGTATATAGGCATACCAGTTCCGGCAGGGATTACCCTGCCCATGATGACATTTTCTTTGAGCCCTCTGAGCTCATCTACTGAGCCACCGAGCGCAGCCTCGGTAAGAACCCGCGTAGTCTCCTGGAATGAGGCAGCAGATACCCAGCTTTCTGTTGCCAAGGATGCCTTCGTGATGCCTAACAGCAAGGGTTTGCCTTGTGATGGCCTTCCGCCATTCGCTTTTACCTGCTCATTTTCTTCCACAAAGATCATCCTGTCGACTTCATCACCAATGAGGAATGAAGTGTCCCCGGGTTCCTCAATGCGAATCTTCCTCATCATTTGGCGGACAATCACCTCAATGTGTTTGTCACTTATGGTAACGCCCTGCAATCTGTATACTTTCTGCACCTCGTCTACGAGATACCTCTGCAGTTCTGTGGGACCCAATATATCAAGAATATTATGAGGGTTAATCGATCCATCCATTAATGGCTCTCCTGCCTTAACCCAGTCACCTTCGTGAACAGTCACATGTTTACCCTTTGGGATCATATACTCTCTTGATTCCTCTCCGCCCTTCACCACCACGACCCTCATTCCCTTGTGCGCGCCCTTGAATTCGACTATGCCGTCTACCTCCGTAACTATCGCCTGCTCCTTGGGTTTTCTCGCCTCAAAAAGCTCAGCTACCCTCGGAAGACCTCCTGTGATGTCCTTGGTCTTAGTGGTCTCTCTCGGTATTTTCGCAAGGATGTCGCCCGGTGCAACGATATCGTTCTTGTCAACGAGAATGTGGGCTCCCGAAGGCAGCAGGTATCGAGCAGGATTGTTTGTCCCTGGGATCTTTCCTGTTCTGCCAAGCTCATCCTTTATCGAAATGCGTGGCCTCATGCTAGCAGGATAGTCTATCACTACCTTATGGGCAAGGCCGGTGATTTCATCCAATTCTTCTTTCAGAGCAACTCCTTCGACAATATCCCCGAGGGCTATCTTGCCACCTATCTCTGTGATGATAGGCGTTGAATAAGGATCCCATTCCACGATCAGTTGGCCCGCTTCAACCCTCTGGCCATCTTCCACAAATATCTTGGCGCCGTATACCAGATTGTATTTCTCCTTTTCCCTGCCTGTCTTATCAGCTATCGCAATCATGGCATTGCGGTTCAAGACAATACGCACACCTTCTTTATTCTTGACTGCATGGAGTTCAATGAACTTCACAAATCCAGAGTTCTTGGTATTCAACACCGCCTGTTCTATGATTTTCGTCGCCGCACCACCTATATGAAACGTCCGCATTGTAAGTTGTGTCCCCGGCTCTCCAATTGACTGTGCAGCAATAATGCCTACAGCTTCCCCTATTTCAATCTGTTCGCCTCTCGCCAAGTCTCTACCGTAGCATTTCGCACATACCCCCACTTTGGAACTACACGTAAGCACCGACCGTATTTTTATCCTGTCAATGCCCGCCTCCACTATCTTCTTGGCAAGCTCATCATCAATCTCTTGATTTCTTGGGGATATCGTTTCATTAGTTATGGGATCTTTTAAGGTCTCAGCAACAGTCCGGCCGAATATTCTCTCGTCGAGTGTCTGTATTATCTCTCCCCCCTCAACAAGAGCGGTCACCATTATGCCCCGCCTCGTACCACAATCATGCTCCGTCAAGATTACATCCTGGGCAACGTCAACAAGTCTCCTTGTAAGGTATCCCGCATTAGCTGTCTTTAGGGCCGTATCAGCAAGCCCCTTTCGTGCGCCATGTGTTGAGATGAAATACTGAAGAGGAGTAAGTCCTTCCCTGAAGTTGGCTGTGATGGGGGTCTCGATAATCTCGCCGGATGGTTTTGCCATCAACCCTCGCATGCCCGCCAGCTGTCTTATCTGGGCCGTGCTACCTCTCGCCCCGGAATCCGCCATCATGAAGATACTGTTGAAAGAGCGTCTTTCCTTTAGCTCCTCTTCGGAAATGTTCTTGGTACGCTCATCTGCGCCCAACTCTTTCATCATCTCATCAGCAACTCGCTCTGTCACGTTGGCCCATATATCGATCACCTTGTTATAGCGTTCCCCTTGAGTAATAAGGCCATCAGAATACTGCCTCTGTACCTCCATGACCTCCTGCTCTGCAGCCCTTATGAACTCGGTTTTTGTTGAGGGAATATGCATATCGTCAATGGATATAGAAATTCCCGACATAGTCGCATATTTGAACCCCAATTTTTCAAGATTGTTCAAGAATATGACAGTCTCACTCTTGCCCGCCACCTTATGCAAGTATTCTATTAGCTTGCCGAGTTCCTTCTTGGTGAGTTCTTTATTGACCATCGAAAATGGAATGCGTTCGGGGAGTATTTCACTAAAAATTATCCTGCCGACCGTGGTCTCCACAGACTCTCCATCTATCCTTACAGTTATCCCCGCATGCTCTTCCACAACGCCGAAGTCATAAGCAACTCGAACATCTTCAGGGTCTGAAAAACGTCTTCCTTCGCCACGAGCTCCTGTCTTACGCTTTGTAAGATAGTAAAGACCTAAGACCATGTCCTGAGTCGGCACAACTATAGGCTTGCCACTCGCCGGGGAAAGAAGGTTATTCACAGAGAGCATGAGTACCCTCGCCTCTATCTGCGATTCGATAGACAGAGGCACATGCACTGCCATCTGGTCTCCGTCAAAGTCGGCATTAAACGCGGTGCACACGAGCGGGTGCAAATTGATTGCCTTACCTTCCACAAGTATAGGATCAAATGCTTGAATGCCAAGTCGATGCAGCGTAGGCGCTCGGTTTAGCAAAACAGGATGTTCCTGTATCACTTCTTCAAGCGCATCCCAGACCTCAGGTTTTTCTTTTTCGAGCAACCTCTTCGCCTGTTTTATTGTGGTGGCGAGCCCTTTTTCTTCAAGCTTATTAAACACAAAAGGTTTAAATAACTCCAAGGCCATGCGTTTTGGAAGCCCGCACTGATTGAGCTTAAGATCAGGGCCTACCACAATAACTGAACGGCCCGAGTAGTCGACTCTTTTGCCGAGCAGATTCTGCCTAAAACGTCCTTGTTTACCCTTTATCATATCACTCAACGATTTAAGTACCCTTTTACCGCCGGCTTTCAATACCTTGGACTTTTTTGTATTGTCAAAAAGAGCGTCCACTGCCTCCTGCAGCATCCTTTTTTCATTTTTTATGATGACGCTGGGTGCCTTCAGTTCCATTAGCCTCTTTAGGCGGTTATTCCTATTAATGACCCTCCTGTAAAGGTCGTTGAGGTCAGACGTTGCAAAACGTCCACCATCGAGAGGAACAAGCGGTCTTAGGTCTGGAGGCAAAACAGGCAGTATGTCCAGTATCATCCACTCTGGTCTGTTATTGGATTTCAGGAATGAGTCTACTATTTTGAGCCGTTTTGTGAGCTTTTTCTTAACGCCAATCGATGAAACAGAGTCTATCTTTTCTTTTAACTCCACTGACAATGATTCCAGGATGACTTTCTTAAGAAGCTCTCTTACCGCCTCAGCTCCCATGCCAGCCTTAAATCTGTTGCCGAATTCAGCCCGTTTCTTTTTATAGTCTTCCTCTGAGAGCAACTCCTTTTCCTTTAGCGGAGCGTCTCCCGGATCAATAACAATGTACTCCTCGAAATAGAGAACTTTCTCTAGATTTCGAATGGTCATATCAAGAAGCGTTCCTATCCTGCTTGGAACCCCCCTTAAAAACCAGACATGGGCGACTGGAGTAGCGAGTTCTATATGTCCCATTCTCTCCCGTCTGACCTTTGACTGTATTACTTCAACACCGCATTTGTCACAGATAACCCCCCTGTGTTTCATCCTCTTGTATTTTCCGCAGAGGCATTCCCAATCCTTTACCGGGCCAAATATCTTGGCACAAAAGAGTCCGTCATGTTCCGGCTTAAATGTCCTGTAATTGATCGTCTCTGGTTTTTTCACTTCACCATAAGACCATTCTCTCATCTTTTCAGGGGAAGCAAGCTTTATCCTGATTGCGTCAAAATCCTTCGGATTCTTTGGCTTCTGAAAGAGGGCATAAATGTCTTCTATCAATCTATTCCTCCAGCTTTCTTTTCTTCTCCAGGAGCTCAACATCGAGGCACAAGCTCTGAAGTTCTTTTATTAATACATGGAAAGACTCCGGCACCCCTGGCTCGAGCATCGGGTCTCCCTTCACAATTGCCTCATACATACGTGATCTTCCAACAATATCATCACTCTTGACGGTCAAGAATTCCTGCAGTGTGTGAGCCGCCCCGTAAGCCTCTAATGCCCAGACCTCCATCTCTCCAAGTCTCTGACCACCAAATTGAGCTTTACCGCCCAAAGGCTGTTGCGTGACCAACGAGTAAGGGCCGATAGAACGGGCATGTATTTTATCGGCAACGAGGTGGTGCAGTTTAAGCATGTACATGCAACCGACTGTTACAGGCCTTTTGAAAGCTTCGCCGGTCCGGCCATCATAAAGGGTTATTTGTCCCGACGTTGGCAATCCTGCTTTCTTGAGCAAACTTTTTATCTCATCTTCCTTTGCGCCCTCAAATACAGGCGTTGACACATGTAATCCCAGCGCAATCGCAGCCCATCCCAGATGGGTTTCAAGAATCTGGCCCACGTTCATTCTTGAAGGCACCCCGAGTGGGTTAAGGACAATGTCAACCGGGGTCCCATCGGGGAGATACGGCATATCCTCCTCCGGAAGGATCATGGACACGACGCCCTTATTTCCATGGCGGCCCGCCATTTTGTCTCCTACCTGTATTTTTCTTTTCATTGCTATATAGACCTTGACAACCTTATTCACCCCTGGCGGCAATTCATCGCCCTTCCTAACCCTCTCAATTCTCTCATGATGCCTAGCTTCAAGATATTTTATATATTGGATTGTCTCAAGGTTCACCTCGTCTACTCTTGCCTTAGCGTCAGCATCTTCAAGTTTTATTTTTAAGAGGTGCTCGTCTTTGACTCTTGTCAGATGCCCCTCCGACAACTTTTTGCCCTTGGTACATATGATCTCTCTCGTTTTGGAATCTTTCAAATCGTCAGCAAGCTTTTGACCAACTAAAAGCTTCCTTATCCGATTCGCTTTTTCCTCTTTAAGTATCTTACTTTCCTCTTCCAAGTCTCTTTGCAAATCGCTAATGTCATCCTCTTCTATACTTTTTGTTCTCTGATCTTTTTCAATGCCCTTCCTTGACAGAATCCTCACATCCACAACGGTTCCTTCAATTCCGGGGGGTACATATAAACAACTCTCTTTGACTTCCTCTGCCTTCTCCCCAAATATTGCGCGCAAAAGCTTCTCTTCGGGCGTTAGCATCGTTTCACCCTTTGGAGTAACTTTCCCGACGAGTATATCCCCAGCCTTAACTTCCGCTCCAATCCTTATTATCCCACTCTCATCGAGATCGCGCAGAGCCTCCTCGCCCACATTGGGGATATCCCTGGTAATTTCCTCGGGACCTAGTTTAGTATCCCGCGACTCTATCTCAAATTCCTCTATATGTATTGAGGTATGCACATCGTCTTTGACGAGTCTTTCATTTAATAAGATAGCGTCCTCAAAATTGTACCCTCCCCAGGGCATGAATGCGACGACCACGTTTCTCCCAAGCGCCAGTTCACCAAGGTCCGTTGAAGGTCCGTCAGCTAAGATACTGTCTATGTGGACTATATCGCCGACATTCACTATAGGCTTTTGAGTCATGCAGGTTCCCTGGTTAGACCGCCGGAATTTTACAAGGCTATAAATGTCGACTGCTCCTCCATCCGCGGTAACACGCACAACGATTCTCGAGGAATCAACACTTTCAACAATCCCAGGGCGTTTTGCGAAAACAAGCCATCCTGAATCTCTTGCGGCGACGTGTTCCATCCCCGTACCGACAACCGGAGCGTCTGGTCTCAGCAAAGGGACGGCCTGCCTCTGCATGTTAGACCCCATCAGTGCCCTATTGGCATCGTCATTTTCAAGGAATGGAATCAAAGAAGCCGATACACTGACAATTTGCTTGGGAGATACGTCCATATACTCGATCTCATTGGGAGTAAGCATCTTGAAATCACCACCGACTCTTGCTGAAACAGCATCCCCCATAAGGTTCCCCTTTTTGTCCAAAGGTGATGTAGCCTCAGCAATGATGTATCTCTCTCCCTCTAAGGCAGACAAATACCCTATCTGATCGATCACGCGTCCATTAACAACCTTCCTATAAGGTGCTTCAATAAAGCCGAAATCATTGATCTTCGCATAGGTCGCCAGGGATGTGATGAGTCCGATATTGGGTCCTTCAGGCGTTTCAATAGGACAAATCCTACCGTAATGTGTTGGGTGCACATCCCTGACCTCGAATCCTGCCCGCTCCCTGGTAAGACCACCGGGTCCGAGCGCCGACAACCTCCTCTTATGGGTAATCTCAGATAGAGGATTTGTCTGATCCATAAATTGGCTTAGCTGGCTCGATCCAAAGAATTCCTTGACAGCGGCCATTACTGGTTTCGCATTAATAAGGTCATGTGGTGTGGCGGTATCCATCTCAGTTAAGGTCATCTTCTCTTTTATTGCACGCTCCATGCGAACAAGCCCTATCCTGAACTGGTTTTCGAGCAACTCCCCGATGCCCCTTATACGCCGATTGCCCAAGTGGTCGATATCATCCACCTCGCCTCTACCCGTCCGCAGATTTAACAGATAACGTACTATTTCGATGATATCCTTGTCCGTCAGTACCCTTACATCAAGGGCGATGCTCAAGTTAAGCTTTTCATTGACCTTAAGTCGTCCAACTGGGGATAGATCATATCGTTTTGGATCAAAAAACAATCCGCTGAAGAGTTCGCGAGAAGAGCCTTCAGTTGCAGGTTCACCGGGTCTCAGTTTCTTGTAAATCTCCTTTAATGCATCTTTCTGTGTCGCAACCTTGTCGGTGAGCAGTGTCTCGCGAAGAGAAGACAAAAAATTGACATTATCGATGAACAGCAGATGCATCGTTGTTATATTGAGGGACAGGATTTTATAGAATATCTCCTCAGTGATCTCTTTATTTCCATCAATGATTATCTCACCGGTGGACGGATCCACAATATCTTTGAGCGTGATTCTGCCTATGATCTCAGTCTTTGAGATGGGTACGTCCTTTATTCCAACGGACTCTATCTTCTTGAGGATAGCTTTTGTGATCTTACTTCCTTCCTTAGCGATAACTTCCCGTGTCTGAGGAACGGCGATTGTGTATTTTGTCCTGATACCGACAAGGACATCGCTCACTAACCTAGTATAATTTTCTTTATCTTTTATCTTGATTTCCTCGACAGGATAAAAGGTTCTTAGCAGGTCTTCATTTGAATAACCAAGGGCCTTCAGCACAATGGTCGCAGGCAATTTTCTTCGCCTATCTATTCGCACATAAAGAATATCCCTTGTATCGAATTCAAAATCCAGCCATGAACCTCTCACCGGAATAACCCTTGCGGTATATAACAGCCTGCCACTCGCGTGAGTCTTCCCCTTGTCAGGCGCAAAATAGACACCCGGAGAGCGATGCAACTGGCTTACTATCACCCTTTCTGTTCCATTTATGATAAAACTCCCTGTCTCCGTCATGATGGGCATTTCACCAATATAGACTTCCTGCTCCCTAGACTCCTTCAGTACCTTTATGCCCTTCTCGTCTTTATCCCAGATGTCCAGTCTCACTTTAATTTTCAGTGGTGCCGCATAAGTGATTCCCTTAAGAAGGCACTCGCGAGGTGTTATCTTAGGTTCACCAAAAGAATAGGAGATAAATTGTATTGAAGTCGCATCATTATAATCGGCTATAGGGAAAACACTGCTAAAAGCCGATTGCAATCCTTCATCAAGCTTCTTTTCATGGGGAGTATCTTTTTGTAAGAATCGCTCAAACGACCTCTTTTGAAACTCCATGAGATAGGGAACCTCCAAAACCGGAGGAACTTTGCCAAAATTTAACCTTTCTCTTAAAGGCTTTGCCATAACTCTCCTTCTCAGGATACTGGAAGTAGGGAAGTCGTCCCCTGAAGCCAGTATCCTGTCTCAGTTATTCTTTACTTTATTTCTACTTTTGCGCCTTCACCCTCAAGCTTCGTTCTCATTGCCTCTGCCTCTTCTTTTGAGACACCTGTCTTAACTGGCTTGGGAGCTCCATCAACTAAATCCTTTGCCTCCTTCAAGCCCAAGCCGGTCAACTCCCGGACCACTTTAATTACTTGAATTTTCTTATCCCCAGCAGCTAAAAGGATGACGTCAAAACTTGTTTTTTCTTCCTCAGCTGCTGCAGGTGCCCCGGCAGCAGCACCGGGTGCCACTGCAAGGGCCACTGGCGCCGCTGCCGTCACCCCGTACCGCTCTTCAAATTCCTTGATAAATTGGGACATTTCAAGCACCGTCATATTGTCAATAAAATTGAACATCTCTTCCTTTGTTACAGCCATCTCACTTTCCTCCTTTTTATAGTTACTTAATCATTTTCTGTTCATAGGCTCCAAGGCAGCGCAAGCAATTTAACCGCTTTTCTTGTTTTTTACTGCTTCTAAGGCGTATGCAAACTGTGCCACGGTGGCATTCAATGCAGCGGCCAATTTCGCAAGGGGCGCCTGAAAAGTTCCTGCTATCATACTGAGGAGCACATGTCTGCTCGGAAGGTTCGACATCACTTCAATATCACCCACTGAACAGAGTCGTCCCTCGACAACGCCGCTTTTAACCTTGAATTTATCGTTCTTTTTAGCATATTCGAGCACCTTCTTAGCTGCCGCAATCGGGTCATTAAATCCAAAGGCTAATCCGGTGGGTCCGATCAAAAAGCTTTTTGCAGATTCTATTGGCGTTCCTTTTGCCGCAATATCGATCAATGTATTCTTCACGACTTTGTAGTCTGCGCCAACCTCTTTCAACACTCTCCTCAACTCTGCCATTTCCGCCACCGACAGTCCTTTGTACTCGGTGAAAATGACTGCTTTTGATCGAGCAAATCTCTCTGACAAGTCACCTACCTGTTTGGATTTTTTTTCTTTCGTAATCAGAATCTCCTCCTTTCCCAGAGACCGGGTTGAGCGACTAGTAGTTAATGAAGAGTGCTTTCTTGCGACTACTTATCATCGTCTCGGCAGGTGGACACACCATTAAACAACAAAAAAATCATGAGTCTTCAGTTCAACGTTTGTCCGCCGACACAACTGCAATATCATTAATCGGTGAACTGTCATCCCACAATTCTTTAATGTTGTACCTGCTGTCTCTGACATTAATCTATACTGACAGGCAAAGCCTGTCCTTTAACTGCCGGCATAAAACACTTTGAGGCCGGTATTCATCTTCGGTGTCCGCATTTCTTTTTTCCAAGGTCTTCAAGCGACTTTCAATCGTGACAGATCAATCCTCATCCCTGGTCCCATCGTGGAGGAGATAGTAATCTTCTTTATATATTTCCCCTTGGATGTTGAAGGCTTTGCTCTTACCACTGATTTCAACACAGCAAGAGCGTTCTCAACAAGATTCTCTTTGTCAAAGGAAATTTTTCCAATAGGGACATGGATAATGCCCGCCTTTTCCACTTTATATTCGACCTTTCCTGCCTTAATCTCTTTTACCGCTTTCGCTATATCAAAAGTGACAGTCCCCAACTTCGGGTTTGGCATCAGTCCCCTGGGTCCGAGGATCTTTCCAAGTTTTCCCACTGCCCCCATAATGTCGGGAGTCGCCACGGCCTTGTCAAACTCAAGCCAGCCCTGCTGAATCTTCTCAACAAGATCTTCAGCTCCCACATGGTCCGCCCCTGCTTCAGTCGCTTCCCTTTGTTTCTCCCCCTTTGCAAAGACAAGCACTCTGACCGGCTTTCCCGTCCCAAAAGGGAGAACTACAGTCCCTCGCACCATCTGGTCGGATTTCCTCGGATCAACTCCAAGATTTATTGCCATGTCAACAGTCTCGTCAAACTTTCCAAAACAACTCTCCTTAAGCGCAACAAATATTTCATCTACCGCGTATTCTTTGCTTAAATCGATTTTTGACTTTACATTTTCCAATTTCTTCCCCATAATTAGCCTCCTCAGTCCCTCACTTCCACACCCATGCTCCTCGCGGTCCCCTTGATTATGGCAATAGCCGCTTCAAGGGAAGTGGTATTGAGATCGATAAGTTTTGTTTTCGCAATTTCTTCTACTTGTCCAGCCGTAATAGCCCCGACCTTCTCTTTGTTGGGCACGCCGGAACCCTTTACGATACCGGCAGCCTTTTTTATTAATTCAGATGCCGGCGGTGTCTTAAGGATAAAGGTGAATGAACGATCTTTATAAATGCTTATTACGACAGGGATAATCGTCTCCCCTAATTTTTGCGTTTGTGCGTTATACTGCTTACAGAACTCCATAATATTGATACCATGCGGACCAAGGGCTGGACCAACTGGTGGGGCTGGGTTAGCCTTTCCTGCAGGAATAAGAAGTTTAACCTGTGCTACGACCTCTTTTTTCGCCATTTATATCCTCCACTCACGATTTATCATTCCTGATTTAAGACTGAGTCTGCGGTAATCATAAATCAATGACCTAATCACGCTTTTTCTACCTGGGAAAATGCAAGTTCCACAGGTGTCTGCCTGCCAAAAATACTTACCATTACTCGCAAACGGCCATGGTCCATATCAACATCATCGATGAGGCCGACAAAGTTACTGAACGGACCGTCAGTTATCCTGACATTTTCACCTTTTTCAAACTGGCTTCTAACTACGGGGGCAGGCCCTTTTTCAATCTGCTGGAATATCATCTCTACTTCCTCATAAGGAAGTGCAACTGGTTTCATTCCGCCAACGAAACCCGTTACCCGAAGTGTATTATTAACAAGATGCCACGTTTCATCGTCCAGCTCCATTTCAACCAACAGGTATCCGGGATAAAATTTCTTGTCGCTTTCCTTTTTTTTCTTTCCTTTGAGTTCTATGACCTTCTCGGTGGGGATTAGCACCCTCGAGATTTTGTCCTCTATGCCTTCTATTTTAACCTTTTCTTCCAGCATGCTCTTGACCTTTTCTTCATATCCAGAATATGTGTGCACAACATACCAGTTCTTCGCCATGTCTGCTATTTTACCAACACCTTCACTAATGTAGAGAGACCCAGGTCAACCGCACCGAGAAAAACTGAGACAAACAAGACTGCACAGATTACGACCCACGTGGAACCGATAAGCTCGTCCCTCAGAGGGTAGTTAACCTTCTTTGCCTCCACTTTCACCTCTTTGAAAAAGTTCTTTAGCCGTTCAATCATCCTGACTCCTTCTGATAATTTATGATCTATCCTTATCGATTCACAGAGTTGTTCTTCGCAAATCTCAAATCTCCAATTTTGACCCTCATAATCAAAAAATGGCAGGCCAGGAGGGATTTGAACCCCCATCCCTCGGATTTGGAGTCCGATGCTCTAGCCGTTAGAGCTACTGGCCTACGCCTTTGTTTCCTTATGTGCCGTATGTTTCCTACAGTGCCTGCAATACTTTTTGAGATTGAGTTTTTCTGTTGTGTTCTTCTTATTCTTCATACTTGAGTAATTCTTACTCTTGCACTCTGTGCACTGAAAAAGTAGTATATCTCTCATAACTCTACTCCAGCACCTCGGTAACGACGCCTGCGCCTACTGTCCTACCGCCTTCCCGTATCGCAAACCTCAATTCCTTCTCCATCGCTATCGGCCCTATCAGCTCCACTGATATGCT
>JBKQMP010000181.1:0-16493 GCA_052146665.1 Dissulfurispiraceae bacterium | reverse complement strand
CTTCTTCGCAATTGTCGCCCCGCGCTCATAGAGGGCCTCTGAGCGTTCCAATTGTTTGTGCGCCAATAACTCATCGGCCTGGGCCTTTTGATAATCGGAGAAAGCCGCAGCCAGGTCCGGACTGTGGATCCGGAGCAGGAGCTGCCCCTTCTTTACGTCATCTCCCAGCCTGGCCTTGATGTCTACAACTCGTCCTGAGCTAAGAGACAATACCGCTACCGAGCGACTCACGTCAGGGGTTACCACGCCGTTGACATTGATTTCATCAACGATTTTTCTGCTCTCTACCGTCACCAGAGGAAACCGCTCCGGGTGTTCCATCTCGATTACATTGGGATCGGTCTTCTTTACGGCATCTTTGTGTGCATCCCCTGGCGTTCCCGAGCCTGCAGAATGGCAACCCGCCCCTGAAGCGACAAATAAAAAGAACCCACACAGACAAAGGATCCGCTGAATATAGCGCCGCACAGACGCGCCCGTAATTAAAGCGCAAACGGACGAAACATAATCATGCCGTGCTTCTTTATTCATGGTGCTCTCCGTTTTAAATCATGATTGAGATTTTAGAATAAGGGCTTGCAACTCCGTCTGGTTGCCGCACCAAGGCTTAGCAATTTGTCCTGCCGTCCATTCGTTGAAATTACGGCAATGCATTTCTTCATATCGCCTTTATTTGGGGTCCAGGATTTAACAAAAAAAGTTATCAATAGTATCATGGCTGTTATGAAAAATGAAACCGCAGGTCAGTTCCTGATTGAGTACTTGGAGATACCCGTCCGCAAACTCGACGTGCACATTTGACGATGTCACAGTGGTTTGCACATTTTGGAGCGTTACTCCTGTGACCAACAGGCAGGCTATCGGCGCAAAGTACAGGTCAATATTTCTTTTATGCCTTTCAGGTCCAATTAAAGTATAGTATAATTGACGGAAAGACGGCAGTTACGACGCATCTTGCGCGGGGGCAAAGTTGTCGTTGCCAATGGATTATTCTGGCAACCGGAAGTGACCCCAATATTAATGAAGTAAACCGGATTAAGCGGGGGTTGCGCAGTTTTTCGCCGTGCCTTGACGCTCGCCCTCCGGGGCGCGGGTTCTCTTACTCGATTTAAAGGCTGACTCGCTTTTAAAGAACTGGAGGCTATGAACAACGTGATAAGAAAAACGTTACACGATATTGGGCCTTTTAAGACGACACAGCTGTTCTTTCCCGTATCCGGCATTCACGCGTATGTTGTCATAGATAACGTTGCTCTGGGGCCCTCTATTGGGGGGGTCAGGGTCTCCCCTCATGTGACGTTGGCAGAGGTGAAGAGATTGGCCAGGACGATGACGATGAAAAATTCCATTGCAGGGCTCCCCCACGGTGGGGGAAAGGCTGGGATAGTCATTGATCCCAAAAGCCCCGACAAGGAACGAATCTTCAGGATCTTTGCGCAGGCCCTAGCAGAGATGTATGAGTACATTCCCGGGCCTGACATGGGCAGTGATGAAGGGTGCATGGCGTGGATTCATGATGAAATAAAGCGGGCTGTGGGACTTCCTGAGGAAATGGGGGGCCTCGCCCTCGACAAACTCGGTGCGACAGGGTTTGGCATAGCTGAATGCGCAGAGGTCTCCTGCCGGTACGCCAAGATCAAGCTGAAAGGGGCGAGGGTCGCTATCCAGGGGTTTGGAAGCGTGGGAAAGGCAGCCGCGAAGTCTCTGGCCGAGAAAGGGGCTATAGTGGTGGCAGTCAGCGACACGCAGGGCAGTACTTATGATCCTGACGGCATAGATCTGGAAGACTTGTTGAGAACCAAGCAGGAGAGCGGAAGCGTGATACATTACACGAAGGGAACAGTCAGGACATGTGAAGAGTTATTTGCAGCAGCCTGTGATATCCTGGTCCCCGCCGCAATACCTGACGTACTGCACAAGGACAATGCTGAACAGATCTCCGCGAAACTCATTCTGCAGGGTGCCAATATCCCCGCCACAAGGGAAGCGGAAGAGATTCTTCATGACAGGGGCGTTCTCTCGATCCCTGACTTCATTGTGAACGCGGGCGGCGTCATCATGGCCGCGATGGAATACGCAAAGAAATCAGAGGGAGAGGCGTTTGACGCCATATCAGAGCGCATTAAGATAAATACCGACCTGATCTTAGAAAAATCGTACAGAGAAAACATCTTGCCCAGAGACGCAGCAGAGGGGATAGCAAAGAAACGGGTGTTAGAAGCGATGTCTTACCAGAGAGTATCGTGAGACGAGCAGACAGTTTAGCGGGAGGTTCTCAATGAGGGAGTTAAACTAATGTCAGAAAAAACCATAGAATCCTTTGAGGTCAGGCGTCTAGACATACTTGATGAGAAGGGAGAGGCCGACATGTTGCTTATGCCGCCCCTCACTGATGCGACGATAAAGAGCCTTTATGAATGCGTTGTGCTCTCCAGAACCTTTGACCATTATGCCCTGAACCTTCAGAGAGAGGGCAGATTAGGCACCTATGCATCTGTCCTCGGACAGGAGGCATCCCAGGTGGGAAGCGCGTATGCTCTTGAAGAAACAGACTGGATCTTCCCCTCCTTCAGAGAGTCAGCTGTGTACATAGCAAAGGGGTATCCTATTTACATGCTATTTCAATACTGGGCGGGCGATGAGCGGGGAGCCAAGACGCCCGGGACCATGAACATCTTCCCCATCTGCATCCCTGTGGGGACCCAGATACCACAGGCGGTCGGTGCCGCCATGGGCGCAAAATACAGGAAAGATCGGATAGCCGTGGCCGCCTACTTTGGTGACGGCGGCACGTCTAAGGGGGATTTTCACGAGGGCCTTAATCTGGCGGGGGTCTTCAAACTGCCCGCGGTCTTTATCTGCCAGAACAACCAATGGGCAATATCAGTGCCGCGTGAAAAGCAGACATCCTCAAAAACGATAGCACAAAAGGCCTTTGCTTATGGATTTGAAGGAATACAGGTGGATGGCAACGATATCTTTGCCGTGTATAAGGCGACAAAGATTGCTGTTGAGAAGGCAAAGCAGGGTGGGGGTCCCACCCTGATCGAGTGTTTTACCTATAGGATCTCGGACCATACGACCGCTGACGACGCGACGAGGTATCGGAAAGGCGATGAGGTTGAACTGTGGAAGGCCAGGGACCCACTTTTGAGGTTAACGTTATTCATGAAAAAGCAGGGACTCTGGACAGAGCAGTACTCGCGAGAGGTCGAAGAGAAATCCATATCCGTTGTGACCGACGCGATTAAGCAGGAAGAAGTAGCGGAGCGCCCACGGCCTTCTGACATGTTCACATATACCTATGAATCAATAACGCCAAGACAGAAGAAGCAGATGGGAGATTTTTAATATGGCGCGAGTTAACATCGTTCAGGCTGTGAACCTCGCATTAAAGGAAGAGATGCAGAGAAATGCCGATATTGTCGTGCTTGGTGAGGATGTCGGGATGGATGGCGGCGTGTTCAGGGCCACAGAGGGCCTGTTAAGCCAGTTTGGTCCTGAAAGGGTAATGGACACCCCGCTTTCCGAATCGGGCATCGTCGGGACCGCGATCGGCATGGCCATATATGGACTGAGGCCGGTTGTCGAGATACAGTTCATGGGATTCATTTATCCGGCCATTGATCAGATCTTCTCCCATGCCGCGAGGATCCGGTCCAGGTCCAGGGGGCGATACACCTGTTCGCTTGTGGTAAGAACGCCCTATGGCGCCGGTATCAGATCCCCTGAATTACACTCCGAAAGCACTGAGTCACTATTCTGCCACATGCCGGGGATAAAAGTGGTCGTGCCGTCCTCGCCTTATGATGCGAAGGGTTTGCTGATTTCGTCCATGAGAGACCCCGACCCGGTAATATTCCTTGAGCCATCAAGGCTCTATCGCCTTATAAAAGAGGAGGTCCCTGAAGGGGATTACTCCATACCCCTTGGAAGGGCGAAGGTCGTGCAGGAGGGTAAAGAGGTGACGGTAATAGCCTGGGGCAGCATGCTCCACAGGACACTGCAGTCCTTGAGCGGACTGGACGTGGAGGTGATAGACCTGATGACCCTAAACCCTTTTGATGAAGAAGCTATTTATAAATCAGTGAAAAAGACGGGAAGGGTGGTCATCGTACATGAAGCGCCAAAGACCGGCGGGTTCGGCGCCGAGCTGTCAGCGTCCATAGCTGAAAACGCGATCCTGTACCTCAAGGCGCCGATCATGAGAGTCGCAGCCTATGATGTCGTCATCCCCCTACCAAGACTCGAGGAGCATTACATGCCTACCGTGGAGAGAATTAGAAATGCCATTCAAGAGATCATGAAGTACTAGAGGTGCCCAATGCCATTTGACTTTGTATTACCGGATTCCGGGGAAGGGATAACCGAGGTTGAGATAAGGAAGTGGCTCATCAAAGAAGGGGACGCTATTGACGAGCACCAGACGATGCTTGAGGTGGAGACAGATAAGGCCATAGTGGAAGTGCCTTCCCCCAAAAGCGGGCGGGTCTTGAAAATATATAAACGGGAGGGGGAGATCGTCAAGGTCGGTGAAGTCCTGATGACTATAGCGGGCAAGGATGAGACTCCCGTGCAAGAGGCGCCAGCGGTAGTGAGGGGAAGGTCCGTTTCTGTTGTTGGGGAGCTCCCGGAAGAAGAGGAAAAGGTCCCGGCAATGACTGCAGCGGGGAAAGATAAAACTCCTGTGCAAGAGCCTCCGGCCGACGTGAGGGGAAAGTCAGTTTCCGTTGTTGGAGTGCTCCCTGAAGAGAAGGAAGAGATACTCGCGACACCCGCGGTTAGGGCACTAGCGAAGGAAAAAGGGGTAAAAATCGAAGACGTGAAGGGGTCGGGCCCCGGAGGCAGCATCATACGACAGGACATCTTGGAGGCCTCTGAAAAAATTAAGGGCGGCGAGGACCAGTATGGTCCGACGGAAAGGGCGCCTTTGAAAGGATTGAGGAGAACCATCGCGAAGAATCTCGTTACTTCGCAGCGGATGACCGCTTTTGTCACTGGAATGGATGAGGCTGATATCACTGAATTGTGGGTCCTGAGAGAGAAGGAAAAAAGGACAGTGAAAGACAAAGGCGTTCAGTTGACCTTCCTGCCTTTTTTCATCAAGGCCGTGCAGCACGCCCTTACAGAACACCCATTGCTGAATGCATCCGTCGACGAAGAGCGAGAGGAGCTGATCACTAAGAAATACTACAATATCGGGGTCGCCGTTGACACCCCCGAGGGGCTTATGGTGCCTGTGATCAAGGGTGTGGAGAAAAAGACAATCCTTGAACTGGCCTCTGAGATCCAACAGTTAAGCAGCCTCGCGAGAGAGAGGCAGATTAAGATGGCGGATATGAAGGGCGGTACCTTCACCATCACGAATTATGGGCATTTCGGCGGGATCTTTGCCACGCCTATCATTAACTACCCTGAAGTCGCGATCCTCGGGACAGGCAAAGTCTCTGAGAAACCATGGGTGAGCGGCGGACAGATCGTCATCAGAAGGATCCTTCCTCTGTCATTGACCTTTGATCACAGGGTTACGGATGGGGTCGACGCCGCGCTTTTCCTGACAAAGGTGATCCGCTATCTCGAGGATCCCGGATTATTGTTCATCGAAAGTGCATGATACCCGATTGTTTTTTTGATCCCGGTTCTATCGCTCTGGTCGGGGCCGCGCACACCGATATAAAGCTTGGCGGGATCGTCTTGAAGAACCTTCTAAGGTTTAGGGGCAAGGTTTACCCGGTCAACCCGAAGTATAATGAGCTCATGGGTCTGAAGGCTTACGCGTCAGTGGAAGCGCTGCCCGATCCTGTTGATCTGGCAGTCATCATGAGGCCCGCACCTGAAGTGCCTGAGATCCTCCATCAATTTAAGGAGAAGACAAAATGCGCCATCGTCGTCAGTTCTGGTTTCGCGGAAGTGGGGGAGACTGGCTTGCAAGATGAAGTGAAAAGGGTTGGCAGGGAAACGGGTATCAGGATAGTCGGACCCAATTGCATGGGAGTCTGCAATCCTTCTAAACGTGTTGACACCTTCTTCCTAACGTATGAAAGGATGAAAAGACCGAAAAGGGGCAACGTGGCAGTAGTTTCACAGAGCGGTGCCCTGTTGATCTGCTTGTTCGAGGTGATCAAGGCTTGGAACATTGGACTGTCTAAAGCGATAGGGTATGGGAACGCTGTTGATATTGATGTCTCCGACATATTTGAGTATCTCGCGCAGGATCGGCACACGGACGTGGTCATCTCCTACATAGAATCAGTCGGCGATGGAAGGAGATTCGTGCAAAGCGCAAAAGAGTTGTCAACAAAGAAGTCCCTCGTAATTCTGAAATCGGGCAAGGCACTGAGCGGCCAGGTCGCTGCCTATTCCCACACAGGAAGACTGGCGGGCAAATATGAGGTGTTTCACTCCGTGCTGCAGCAGTTCGGCATACAGGAGGCCAGGGACCTTGATGAGCTTGTTGACGCGACAAAGGCGCTCTCGTATCAGAGGCCTGTAAAAGGTAACCGGGTCTGCGTCCTCACGAATGGAGGCGGCGCCGGTGTGCTGGCCGCTGACGAATGCATGAGGCAGGGGCTTGACATAGCGAGGCTGCCTGAAGACAAGGTCAAAAGGCTCAGAGAGATGTTTCCCCATTTTTATGGGATCAATAATCCCCTTGACCTCACCGCTCAGGTGCAGGACAAAGAATACCTTCAGGTTCTTGAAGAGCTCCACGATGATTATGACGGCTTCTTGATCATTGCTATGGCGGGTGTCCAGGGAGTCTCTGAAAGGCTCGCGGACCTCATAAAGGATTTCAAGGGCAGAACACCCAAGCCCATTGTTTTTTATACAACGCTCAACATTGTATCAATGAGACTGAAGAGCCTCCTTGAAAAGTCGAGGATTCCGGTGTTCCCCTCTCCCGAAAGGGCCATCAGGGGATTGAGGGCGCTTTTGCGTCAATGACGCACTTGGGCATGGATCTATGCATGGACACTTTATCAAAAGGGACCCACAGTGTTTGAGAATGAATTCAGGCTGCGCGACGGTTTAATCTACCTAAATCACGCAGGCGTTTCGCCCTGGCCGGAGCGGACGGTGAGAGTTGTGGAGCGCTTCGCGGAGGAAAACATGCTGCTGGGCTCGTTTCATTATCCAAAGTGGATTCAGGCTGAGGCAGTCCTTCGCACGCAGTTGCAAAGACTGTTAAACTCCCAGTCGAAAGACGACATAGCCCTCCTTAAAAACACCTCGGAGGCGCTCTCTGTGGTTGCCTACGGACTGCGCTGGGAACATGGCGACAACATTGTGAGCAGTGATCAGGAATTTCCTTCTAACCGCCTTGTCTGGGAAAGTCTCGCCGGAAGGGGTGTTCAATTTCGTGAGGCAACCCTTAGCGGACCGGACAGCCCTGAAGATGCGCTATTTTCAATGGTCGATCACCGCACGCGCCTTATCACGATAAGCTCTGTGCAGTATGGCACGGGACTCAAAATGGACCTCGGGCGCATCGGCGAGTTCTGCAAAAAGCGGGGAATCCTATTTTGCGTGGACGCCATACAAAGCCTTGGGGCACTGAGGCTTGACGTGCAGGAGGCTCAAGCGGATTTTGTCATGGCTGATGGCCATAAGTGGATGTTTGGTCCTGAAGGCGTTGCGGCCTTTTACTGCCATCCTGAGGCGCGTGACCGTCTCAGCCTCAATCAATTTGGCTGGCATATGGTAGAGGATGTCGGTAACTTTGACGTTAAAGAATGGCGCCCGGCAAGAACTGCCCGGCGCTTTGAATGCGGCAGCCCCAATACGATGGGCATCCATGCCCTAAGCGCGAGTCTCTCCCTCATCCATGATGTCGGCGTGAAAGGTATCGAGGAAAGGGTATTGGAAAACAGCGCGTATCTTCTCGATGAACTGCGGCTCATCCCGGGACTAAAGTTGATCACCCCGACAGAGCGCGGCAGACACGCGGGTATTGTCACGTTCGCACTGGACGATGCAGACCCTGTCCCGCTGTATGCGCACTTGAGTCAACATCATGACGTGGTATGTGCCCTGCGGTCCGGAGGTATTCGCTTCTCTCCGCACTTTCATACGCCGCTTGTGCAACTCGCCGAGGTTGTGCATTGTGTAAAAGATTTTATGGCTCAATAATGAGTCCTGGAAGCGGACCATGGGTGAACCAGGAAGCATTGGCAGTCTCTATCAGCTGCGAATATTTGGAGCCGCTTTCCATTGTGGTATGGTTTTACGATAGACAACCGAAGAAATACCTTAAAAAAAATGCGTGAAAGATTGATGGGACTATTTAGACCTGTATGATTTAATCACTTTGATTGAGGAGTGTAATGGAAATAGCGGACTTCATAAACCAAGAGCGGCTCGTGGAGACATTTGTGGAGCTCATTAAGATCAACTCCCCTTCCTTTAGGGAAAGGGAATTGGGAGACCTGCTTGCAAGGAAATTGGCTAAGCTTGGGTGCGAAATTGAACTGCAGGCATATGACAGGTCGTTCAATTTGATTGCCCGTAAGACGGGGCAGGACGGAATACCGCCCCTTCTTCTAAGCGGACACATGGACACCATAGAGCCGACCGAGGGAATCACCTTTGCCATCGAAGACGGGCTGATCAAGACGACGGGCAATACCGTCCTGGGAGCTGATGACAAGAGCGCCATCGCGCAAATACTGGAAGTCCTGTCCGTTCTTGAAGAGAGGGAAATCCCCCATGGTGACCTCGAGATCGTTTTCACCTCCGCCGAGGAAAGGGGCCTTGTTGGTGCTAAGCACCTTGATTTTGGCAGGCTGAAGAGCAAGTATGCGCTTGTCCTGGATTCCGGCGGCAGCATTGGAAATATAGTTGTCGGTGCGCCTTCGCATTATACCTACGAGATGACGGTCAAAGGCAAGTCTGCCCATGCCGGAATGGAGCCCGAGAGAGGGATAAGCGCCATAAGGGTTGCGGCAAACATAATTGCGGCTATACCTGATGGAAAGATTGATGCTGAAACGACGGCCAATGTGGGCGTGATTCAAGGTGGTACGGCGACCAATGTGGTCCCAAAAGAGACCGTCATCCGGGGTGAGATCAGAAGTCATAATGCGGAAACACTTGAAAAAACAAAAAAAGCTATTCTTGAGACTGCTCAAAGGACCGCTCAGGTGAATCATGCCCATCTGCTCATCTCCGAGCATGACGAATATCAGGCGTTTCACATTGACAAAGATGAGCCTATCCTCAGATTTCTGGCAGGGGTCTTCACGCGGTGCGGGATCGAGCCGGCATTCGCCGTAGTCGGAGGAGGCTCAGACGCTAGCATCTTTAATCAGCGCGGAATGACGGCGATTAATATGTCTACGGGCATGCAAAACGTTCATTCCACGGAAGAACTGATTTACATCAAAGACCTGTTTAACGGCTGCGTGGTCCTCTTGACCGCCATATCAATGTTCAGGGAGTTTGGAAAGATCCCTCTTTAAGAAGAGCGTCTGACGAGAAAGCGTAAAGGATTGCCCTGTCCTTTGCGAGCAATTCAACCACGAAGCTCTAGTGTTTGAAGGCTCGCTGACCGGTGAAAACCATGGTGACCGGCGGTTTTGCCTCGTTACAGGCCTCTATGGACTCAAAATCCCTGTCGGAACCGCCCGGCTGGACGATGGCTGAAATGCCCTCCTTTAGGCCGGCATCTACACCGTCCCTGAAGGGAAAAAAGGCGTCTGAAACCATTGTGGACCCGATGAGACCGCCCCGTTGCTTTTTAGCCTCTTCGTCTATCTCTCGGAGGGCCGCGATATCCCATTTTTCATGAGACGCTTCAAGTTCAAAAGTCTTGTAAGGTACTCCGTACTTTTTGAAACACAAAGCATCCGCATATTTGGTATAGGCCTTGAAAATGGCTATTTCTGCCACACCAACCCGATCCTGCTCTCCGGTGCCGATACCGACAGTGACCCCGTCTTTCACATAAATGACAGAATTGGATGTCACACCCTGTTCCACGTTCCAACCAAAGAGCATGTCATCATACTCTTCTTCGTTAGGCTGTCTGCTGATGGCATACTCTTTCCCTTTATATATGGTCTTTGCGGGAAGGAAATCAGTCTTTGTCCGTATCCTGTTAAGAGGGGACTGCTGCACGATAATGCCCCCGTCTATCAGTGACGTGAAATCCACAAAACGGAAGTGCCGATATTTCTCAAGTTCGTAGATCTTATTGATCCTCACAATCCTGAGATTCTTGCGCTTTGCGAGTATCTCTATCACCCCTGCTTCGAAATCAGGGGCGCCGACCACTTCGAGGTAGTTGTCGCTGACCATCTCCGCGGTTTCCCTGTCCATCGCCCTGTTTATCACTAGACAGCCCCCGAAAGCCGCGATCCTGTCTGCCGTATTTGCCCTGGCGTACGCGTCAGCGATTGTTTTACCGTATGCAACGCCGCATGGATTGGTATGCTTCATTATAGAGGCGGCAGGCCTGTCAGAGAGGTACTTCAGGATGTTCAGCGCATTATCGAGGTCCGTGAGATTGATTTTGCCCGGGTGTTTACCTGCCTGGATCATATCGCTTTCCGTAATACTGCTCACCAATCCATTGCCGGGCTCGATGAACTTACAGTCCGCGAAGACCAGATTACCGTTGATGAGCTCAAAGAGCGCAGCCTGCTGATCGGGGTTCTCTCCGTAGCGGAGCCCCTTTTCTATGAGTTCTCCTGTTTTTTCATCAGGGATTCTCCAGGCCCTCTTCCTGTAAACCAACTTCTGATCTCCGAAGGTTATTGTAATGTCATCAGGGAAATTGTCATCCATGATGGTCTTGTACATTTTTTTGAGCTCCGACATTGCAGCCTCCTTATAAAGTAATTAATATATTACTCAAAATTTCTGTCAATATAACACCAGCGCAAAAGTCTTATCAAGCCTTGAAAGGCAAATGAGGTGTGGGCGAGAATATATAGAGGCTCTTCCCCTGCTGCACATCTCCCGGTGGGACAGAGTCTCTTTCTTATCAGGGTAATCGAAAACAGTCTCGATGGAAGCGGCTTAGAAAATAAACAGATTGGTAGACACCACTGAGACTTTTGAGTGCTCTATCTTTAACCCTAGCCCCATCAGATTCGGATGAGCTGCTATTGTACTTCAGGGAGCCAACAATAAATAAAAGGGTGAGACATAAAAAGCCCTTGTAAAATGTAAAATTACTCTTTACAATAGAATAAATGATAAGGAGTTTTCGACACAAAGGATTGCGCCGGTTCTTTGAGGATGATGACGGCAGTAAATTACCGGCGGATATGTTGGATCGGATTAGGCTTATTCTCTCGACCCTGCACGCCGCTCAAGAGATTGAGGGCGTTAACGTACCGCCCTTTCGCTTGCATATCCTCAGGGGCGAGTTGAAAGGCTTTTTCTCAGTGACTGTCCGAGCGAATTGGCGCATCATTTTCCATTTTGAAAGTGGAGACGCTTTCGACGTGGACTTTATTGATTACCATTGAAGGAGGATAAATCATGGAGATGAAAAACCCTGTACATCCTGGCGAACTCGTCAAAGCGTGCCTTGACGAGCTTGGTTTAAGTGTCGCGGAAGGAGCCAAGGGACTCGGCATTACTCGCCAACAGCTTCATAACGTCGTAGCTGGACGCAGCAGCGTCACGCCGGAGATGGCGATCCGCTTTGAAAAGGCCTTTGGTAGCACGGCGGACACGTGGCTTCGGATGCAGATGAATTATGACCTTGCACAGACTCGGAAACGGGCTTCCGGCATTACCGTTAAGCGCCTGACGCCGAAAGTTGCTTAAGGGAACCATGAAGGACCGGAAACGCCATGCAGCCGCAAATCGAAAAACACTATCTATTGCCTACACCCGCGTCTACGTGACCATTGGCATAAGGGAAGAGATATCAATATGGGCAAGAAATTTATAAAAGAAGATGGCAAAAGGGTTTTGAGGGATATAGAGTTGGCAGAAAGAAGAATGCGGGACTGGATACGGCGGCAACCTTCATGAGGTAAAAGATGAACAAGACCAGGGTTAGAACTTTTAGCAGTCGTTTGCGCGAAGATCTGAAGGCCCCCGACTTCAGAGCACACTACAGTGAAGAGCGGGAAGCGCTAAAGCTTGCCATGAAGATCACTAAACTTCGGGAGAAAAAGGGGTTATCTCAGAAGCAACTGGCGACGCTGATGGGCACCAGCCAGCAGGCCATTTCCCGGATTGAGAGTGGAGAGTATGAGGGCTTTACCCTTAAGACTCTTGAAAAGTTAGCCAAAGCGACCGGAACGAAGGTTAGAATAGATTTTATCGTGGCGTAGCTCGACATCCGGCCTTCTTTGGTAAGATAGCTGTTCTCTTCAATTTTGTGCAGCATAGTAGCAGTTGCGCGCTTTATAGCGGAAGTTTTCGCATTCTTGTTACTGGTCGCAATTATTCGCTAACACTATCGATGGAAGTGGAGCCTAAGGATTATCCCTTTCTTGTCTTCTTCGCCACTAAAGTCACCTTCCTTTTTCCCTTCTCTGGCTTTTCTGCCCTCTTTTTTGTCGTGGCTGTTTTCTTGTCCAACGTTTCCTTTGTTCTCTCTGAGCGTTTCTTGCGTGAAGGGTTCTTAGCCGATGATTTGCCTGTCGCGGAAGATGCAGCCTTCTTCCTGTTTCGAGACGAAACCGAAACAGCGTCCTCTGATGAGACCGAAGAGGCAGTCCCTAAGTCATGGTCGAGTTCGATGCCGAATGTGCGGGACAAATCAGCTTCCTCAATAATCCTGGAGCTTTTCTTTGACGCTCTGGCCAGCAGTTTTTGCCTGTGGTCCGAGATAGCCTGTCCTATGAGTTCGTCCATTTCCACATTCCGCATCCTGAAAAACAACTCTGGGCTCTCATCGAGCCGCGCGCCGATGCCGTAAAGAGTTGCCGCCACATGCTTGCACATACCTGCCCAGTCCGGGCAGGAGCAACTGAATCTGATCTCTTTTGGCGACGGGAACATGCCTGAAGATGTGTGCGTAAAAATCTCCCCTATCTTCTTGGGAAAGCTCCCGTTGAGGAGTTCCTGCAGAGAGTCGAGCATGCCCTGGCATTGATCTAGGATTGTCTGCCAAATAGGTTTCTTCAGAGTTTCAATGCTGATGACCACTGAATAAGGGCTTGACCGTGAGCCCTGGACAGAGGCCCGAGCCTCTCCGGGGTCGATCTGAAGGTCAAGGACCGCGCCGTGTCGGACGTAGCTCCGTCCTCTGCCGATGCGGTTGTGGTAATCGGCGTATCGCTCAAGATTGAGGTTCCATGCCTTGCCCCACCAGGTGCGCGCGATCGCCGAGCCCTGAAGAATCACTGGCTTCAGGTTCGGGTTCTTCTTGGACAACTGCTTCAGTTTCTTCTCGGCCTTTGCCCTTTTCTCAGCTGCAGATACATATCGAGGAAAACCCCTATAAGACATTAGTCTGCTCCTTATAGATTTAATGACTAGTAACGACTCACCTCTATCTCGCACGCTGCAAATTGCGCAAAAAATAAACAGCGCTATTTTATCACAGGGTCACACAGATAAGGAAAAGAGCTCAATCAGCTCATCATTATTCATCTCCGTTATCCAGTCTTCCCCTCCTGATTGAATCACTTCCTGAGCCAGTTTTATCTTGCCTTCTATCATCTTGTCGATCTTTTCTTCAATGGTCCCCTCTGTAAGGAATTTGTGGACGACAACGCCTTTTTTCTGGCCTATCCTAAAGGCCCGATCGGTCGCCTGGTTCTCGACCGCCGGGTTCCACCAGCGGTCGAAGTGTATAACATGATTCGCCGCCGTAAGGTTCAGGCCCACTCCCCCCGCCTTCAATGAGAGAACCATGAAAGGGACATAGGAGGCGCTCTGGAATTTCTCGATAAGGCCCTTTCTCTTCGCCACGGCCGTGCCGCCGTGTAAGGTGAGGCCTTCCCTTCCAAACACACTGTCAAGGAACGCCTTAAGGGGTCCCGTTATCTCCCTGAACTGAGTGAAGACCAGAACCTTTTCCCTCTTCTCAAGGATGGTTTCGCAGATCTCTCTGAGGCGTCCGAACTTGCCGCTTTCCTCTTCATCGTATCCGCCCGTTCCAAGGTACTGATCGGGGTGATTACAGAGTTGTTTGAATTTCATGAGCGAAGAGAGGACCAGACCCTTACGTTGCATGCCCTCCGTCCGCTCTATCGTGGCCTTGAGCTCACGGACCATCTCCTTGTAGAGGAGGAGCTGTTTCTTGCTCAAAGCTGCGTACGTCTTCATTTCGACCTTTTCTGGTAGGTCTGAAATAACCGCCTTGTCCGTTTTCAAGCGTCTCAGGATATAGGGGCTGATTATCCTCCTCAGCCTTGCGTAACCCTCAGGAGATTGATGGAGCGCCTTTGCGAACCTGCCGAACTCCTCAGCGCCTCCGAGCAGCCCGGGGTTGATGAAGTCGAACAGGGACCAAAGATCGGACAACCTGTTCTCAACCGGTGTGCCTGTCATGACTATCTTATTTTGGGCCCTTAGCCTCTTGATGCTCCGCGTCTGTTTCGCGCCCGGGTTCTTTATAGCCTGGGCTTCGTCGAGTATGATGTAATTCCATTCACGCGCATGAAGCCACTCATATCTCTGCACTAAGGAGTAAGTCGTAATGACAAGATCGATTCCCTTCAATGAGTCACGGCCTTTCGGCTCTAACTTTGTTCCTTGGGGCGCGCTGGGATGCGCGATACAAAAAACCAAGTCCTGGGCAAAACGGGTGAGTTCATTCTCCCAATTCGAAAGGAGGGAAGCGGGCACTACGAGCAGACTCGGCAGGCCCGGTCCTTGAGATTTGATGATAGTAAGCAGGCCGATTACCTGGACGGTCTTTCCGAGGCCCATGTCATCTGCCAAGCAGATGCCTAGCTTCAAAGAATGGAGAAAAGCGAGCCAGTTCACCCCCTTTTGCTGGTACGGCCTGAGGTCCGCATTTAGGGCCTTCCCTGTCTGAGCAAAATCGATCGAGTCGGGGCTCCGGAGCTTTTTCAGCACAGTATCGAGCCACCTGCCGTTTGTTAGTTCAATATCCTGTGGCTGGTCCGTCACTCCCAAAGCGGATTTCGGATCCAACTGCATGCGCATGGCGTCTCTGAAGCTGAATTCGCCTGCCACAATCATGCCACACGCCTTTTCGTATGCTTGGAGGGTCTGTTTCAGTTTTTCCGGATCGACCGCCACCCATCCGTTTTTTATCCATGCGAGACCCTCCGATTGCAGGAGCAGCCGTCGGGCTTCATCTTCAGGGATAACCATGTCCCCGAGAATGAGCTCTGGCCTGAAATCAAGGAGGGCGTCCATTCCGACCTGAGAAGGCTTGTTATCTCCGGCGGTTATACGAAGTCTTACTCCCTGAGAGGGCCCCTTCCACCAGTTCGGGATCCTGCAGAGTATTCCGGCATTCTCATAGATCGGGACCTCTTTTAAGAAAGTGTATGCCTCTTGCGCTGTCATTGAAAGAGGATGAAAAATTTCCCCCGATTCCAGCAGCTCACTGATGAATCTGCTCTCCTTGGCAGCGAGATGGACGGTCGAGAGCAAATCCAGGAGCTTCTCATTGTCTTTGCCGAATTCCTCCAGCGCGTATTTCAAAGGGAGATGCCTTGATGTGCCCTGGGCGTTGAGGCCTGTAGAATAGGTGGCCAGAAAAGCAAAAGGGGCGTCGCCCTTCTTGTTTTCGACCAGATGGAAATAGACCCTCCCTATCAGATGCACATTCGGGCTGTATGATCTGATGAACTCTTCAACAGTTCCTTTGTAATGCCTGATACCCTCCGCAAAACACCTGTTAAGCCCGTCCCATATATTTTCAAGGAGGCCGGCATTCAGATACTCAGCGCCGGTCATGAGGGGTGCGCCATCAAGGACTGACCGGGCTTCGGCGGATGAAAGAGAGACAGTGATGTTGTCCCTTATTTGCTCCCGGTCCGGCGTCATTCTTATCTTTTCGGCGAACATACCTGCAAATGCACGCCAGAAGTTGATCGAATCGGAAAGCTGAATGGATTTGTCGCTGAAGCCGAGGAAAAGAAATGCGGAGTTCTTATCTGCGGCAAAACGCTGGAGTATTTCCCGTTCCAACAACTGGCGGCTCTTAGGGACCCGTTCTTCGGACTGCGACCATTCAAGCTGGACATCGCCGCCCGGCATTATAACTGCATGTAATTCGCTGTTCATAAACTTATCTGCCTTGCCATTGGAAATAAATAATAGTCAAATATGAGAATTAGCAATGAGCCATCCAACGGCGCACTCAAATGCCACCGGCATTTTTTCATATATAAACTTTTTAGACCCGCTAACCATCTTTTTTTTCCTTGCTATTTCTAAAAAGCCATTTTCAATGGAACTCTTCTAAACTTATCAAGAAAAAGGAACAGTTTTTCATATGGAGACTCTAAAAGAAAAGACGCAACTTGATCTTACACGGTCTGTAAGGTCAAGTTGCGTCTAATTACACGTCATTTATGGGCTGTCTCGACGTGTAATTTCAG
>JBKQMP010000180.1:0-9170 GCA_052146665.1 Dissulfurispiraceae bacterium | reverse complement strand
ATCAAAATATCTCTATAATTCCTTTGTTATCAGGCCAGAAGAGCATATTAAAGTGGTTCATCTTCTATTTCCTTTTTATCTTACCGACTGGATTACTACAGACAGGCTTAAAAAAAGGGGCGTGAAGGTTGTATTGACGGTTCATGAGATCATTCCTCATAGGTTTTTCCTAGGAGGCAGTGTCGACCTGAAGCTATTGTCAAAGTTGTACGGGGATGCTGATTTATTGCTGGTTCATACTGAATCACTCAAAGAAGACCTCTCTTGTCGGCTCCGCATAGATCCGGAGAAGATAAAAGTCATTCCCCATGGATTCTTCAATCTTCCCCAGAGTCCGCTCAGTGTTGTTGTCCTCAAGAACAAGTATCATATCCCTCTGGGTAAGAAAGTGTTACTGTTTTTTGGAACGATTCGTGAAAACAAAGGGCTAGATGTTCTGCTCAGTACGATGAAGGACCTCAAAGAAGACTATTTTTTACTGATAGCGGGTAATACCGCAGGCTTATCAGAAACGCCAATGGACTACTATAAGAGAATAATCGAGGCTAACAGGATTCGAGACGCCGTTAATTGGGTTGATCGGTATATCTCAGATGAAGAGGCTTCGGAAGTCTTCAAGACTGCTGATGCAGTGATTCTCCCCTATAAAAAGAGTTTTCATGCTCAGAGCGGTGTGCTCAACCTGGCAATAGGTTATGAAAAACCATGTGTGGTCTCTGATGTAGGTGGGATGGGGGAGACAGTGGTCAATTTTGACTTGGGGAAAGTAGTTCAACCCGAAGACCCCCGGGCTTTGACAGCGGGAATAGTATCCCTCTTTAAAAAGAATAACTACCGGTACGGATTTAGAAGATATAAAGAGGCAATGAGTTGGGATAAAATAGTGGACAAACTTATTGATGAATATATATTAATATCTCACATTTGAGTCAAGCATAGTAGCCAAAAGCGTGGCTTAGTCCTCCTGCGTTACCCTGAGCACTTCGCTCAGAGTTGTGAGGCCCGACTTTATTTTTTCGGCTCCGTCTTCAAGCAGGGTGCTCATGCCACGCTGCCTCGCCAAACCTCTAATCTGATTTGAGTCTGAATTCTTGAGGATAAGCTTGCGAATATCATCATCAACGATAAGCAGTTCAAATATTCCTAGTCTCCCATAGTAGCCCGTCCACGCACAGTGCTCGCATCCCTTCCCTCTATAGAGAGGTGTGTTACTTTCGACGCCAAAAAGGGCGAGTTCCTCCTTATCAGCAATTGATGGATCAATCTCTTTACACGAAGGACAGATGACCCTGACAAGTCTTTGCGCAAGAATCCCTCTTACAGTGGAAGAGAGAAGGAAATTCTCAACGCCCATATCAAGAAGCCTTGTTATCGCACTGGGTGCATCATTGGTATGTAATGTTGAAAAGACGAGGTGCCCCGTCAGAGAGGACTGTATTGCCATTTCCGCGGTCTCTAGATCCCTGATCTCACCAATCAAAATAATGTCTGGATCCTGCCTGACAATATGCCTGAGAGTGCTCGCGAAGGTTAGCCCTATCTGTGATTTTACCTGTATCTGATTTACGCCTTTAAGCTGATACTCCACAGGATCTTCAACGGTAATGATCTTTTTGTCCGGAGAATTTATCTTGTCCAGCGCAGCATAAAGGGTTGTTGTTTTTCCGCTACCCGTAGGACCAGTTACCAGTATAATGCCATTAGGTTTTGTGATAAGGAGATCAAATTCTTTGAGTGTTTGCGGAGGAAACCCAAGCAAGTCGATATCGACGGTGATAGCCTCTTTGCTGAGGATTCTCATTACCACGCTTTCACCATGCACCACCGGAATCGTCGACACCCGCATGTCTATTTCGCGTTCATTCACCTTTAACCGGATACGGCCATCCTGTGGCAATCTCCTCTCTGCGATGTTAAGCTTTGCCATAATCTTTATCCTGGATATGATGGCTGCTTGGAGTTTTTTCGGTATCGATTCTATATCATTCAGCACCCCATCGATGCGGTATCTCACCTTTAGTTCATCCTCAAATGGTTCCACATGTATATCACTTGCCCTGCTGTCGAGGGCCCGAGTGATGAGCATGTTGACAAGTTTTATTACGGGAGCCTCCGATGCAAGGTCTTTAAGATGGCCGATATCCTCTTCTTGTTCTTCTCTAAGAAATTCAAGTCCCTTTTCACCCATATCCTCTATTATTTTGTTGATATTCTCGCCTTCCCGGCCATAGAATTTCGATATATATTCATCCACTGCTAGCGCATCGGCGCCGTAAACTAAAACATCGGCTGACAGAGCTACCCGCAGAGCATCGATGGTATCTCTATCATGCGGATTTGCCATAATTATCTTAAGTACGTTGTTTCTTAAGTCCATAGGGATTACTTTATTTTCCTGAATGAATCTCGAGGAGATTCCGTTCAGCACAAAAGGAACCTTTGGAAACGCCTCACTTTCTAAGAGCCGAATATTGTTTAGGGTGGATGTTGTTGTGTCAGACATGGATAATTATAACATAGCGGGAAGTAATTTGATCGATACTCTCGGTTTTGAAGATCGAGTTTCTGAGTAGTCCCGAACAGGCTGACTCCTCATGGGAGGCACAGTCTTGTCTTTTTGACCGGAATAACGATTTATTGATAATCTTGCAATATACGCAGTTTCACGGCCTCTCAGGAAGTGCCAAGCTGTTTCTCGGTAAAGCAAAGGAATGCTGCAGAAATACCTTTGTTTTTGAAGAGGAAAGGGGATCATAGAGGTACGGAGATATACGGACTTTATCAGTATAGTGCACCTTGTTGTGAGACCCTTCTTGGCTTATCCACTGAGATGATACAGGTCTCTATATAGCTCGATATAGTCCCATATCAGCTGCGCGTGTAAGCTTCGTCGGCTCTCGTCGCGGCGTCAACATACCTAGAGATTTCCATCACCTGCTGAAAATACAAGAGAGAGATTTAGTAGTGAGCATTAATCTATAATAACCATATGATAAGCGTTGTAATACCTACACTTAACGCAGAAACGCATATCCGTGAGCTCATGATGTGCCTACTGTCTCAAACCATTCCCTGCGAAATTGTAGTGGTTGATTCATCCTCCAGTGACCGCACTGTGGAAGTCGCTGCATCTTATGGTGCAAAGACTATCACGATTGACAGAATGGCCTTTGACCATGGGGGGACCAGAAATCTTGCAGTGAAGGCAACTACAGGTGACACTATCATTTTTCTCACACAAGATGCGGTTCCCGCCAATAAGCACCTAATTGAGAATCTCGTCAAACCGTTACGAGATCAACGGATCGCTCTCAGTTACGGCCGACAGATCGCGAAGAATAATGTGACGCCCATCGAAAGATTTGCCAGACAATTCAACTATCCCAGGGAGTCTTTAATTAAGGGGAAGGAGCAGCTGGAGTCACTCGGCATAAAGACATTCTTCTGTTCTAATGTCTGTTCAGCGGTCAGAAAGAGTGAATTTGAGGAAATGGGTGGCTTCCCAGAAAAGATAATCGTCAATGAAGACATGCTTTTCGCGGCACGACTCGTAATGAAGGGTTATAGGGTAGCCTATGAGCCATCTGCAGTTCTATATCATTCGCACAACTATTCGCTCCATGAACAATTCAAGAGATATTTTGACATTGGTGTCTTCTTCAACAGGAACAGATGGATTCTTACCTTAGGAAGGCCATCCGGCGAGGGAGTCAGATTTGTCAAAGAGGGCCTCAAATATCTTTTAAGGACAAGACAATCTTGGTGGATACCGTACGGATTGTTTGAGGCATTATTAAGATATTGCGGCTATCAATTAGGATTGAAGGAACATAAAATACCAGTTAGTCTTAAGATGTTCATCAGTATGCATAGGCATTTTTGGAAGAATTGTGATAGACTTTTTCAACGTGAGGGGAAAAAACATGAAACTAAAGGGATTGCGGAAAACTAGTTGAAGGTTTCTCTTCTTCTTTTCTGACGCACTTTCTCTTTGCCGGAGGATTGATGAAGGGCATTCTCTTAGCCGGGGGAAGCGGGACAAGGCTTTATCCGGCAACACTTGGAGTATGTAAACAGCTTCTGCCTGTCTATGATAAACCCATGGTCTATTACCCCATGTCGACCCTGATGCTCGCGGGAATCAGGGATATCCTCATCATCTCAACCGCCGAGGATGTCCCAAGGTTTGACAAAATATTCGGCAATGGCTCACATCTTGGGTTGCAACTTTCCTATGCAGTGCAACCTCAGCCAAGAGGATTGGCGGAAGCCTTAATTATTGGCGAGAACTTTATAGGGACTGACTCGGTCTGCTTAATACTGGGAGATAACATTTTTTTCGGCCATGGTCTGACAGAGCTTTTACGGAGTTCGAAAAAGGCAGTTGAATTACGCGGAGGAGCGGTAGTTTACGGCTATTATGTGAAGGATCCCCACAGGTACGGGGTCATAGAATTCGATGGAAGGGGCAAAGTGTTATCAATTGAAGAGAAACCCAGTTCTCCAAAGTCGAACTATGCGCAAACAGGACTCTATTTCTACGACAGCCTTGCCGTTGAGATTGCAAAGAGTGTAAAACCGTCGCACAGAGGGGAACTCGAGATTACGGATGTGAATTTGGCATATCTTAAAAAAGGCAGTTTGGAGGTAGAGCTATTAGGGAGGGGGTTTGCATGGCTGGATACGGGCACTCACGATTCAATGCTTGAGGCCAGTGAGTTCATTGCTATCGTTGAGAAGCGCCAGGAATACAAGATCGGATGCGTAGAGGAGATTGCCTATAGAATGGGCTACATTGAAAAGCATCAATTCATTGAACTTGCAAAACCCCTTATGAAGAGTGGTTATGGTGAGTACCTCATGAGGATAGCAAAGGAGGAGAGACGGTTCAATCATGCCTTTTAGCTACGAGAGACTGGCTATTCCTGATGTCATCTTGATCAAATCATTTATCTATGAGGATGAAAGGGGTTTTTTTGCAGAAACATATAAACACTCTGTCTTCGGTTCTATGGGGATTGGTTTTCAATTTGTCCAGGATAATCACTCAAGGTCTAAGAAAGGTGTGCTCAGGGGACTTCACTATCAACTGAGACCGAAGGCTCAGGGAAAACTAATAAGGGTTACAAGTGGCGAAATATTTGATGTGGCGGTTGACATTAGGCTAGGTTCTCCCTTCTATGGAAAATGGGTTGCAGTGATGCTCTCCGCTCTCAACAGGCATCTACTCTGGATACCAGCCGGCTTTGCACATGGCTTCCTGGCGATGGAAGATGACACCGACGTCATTTATAAAACTACCGAGGAGTACGAGCCCTCTCTTGATAGAGGTATTATTTGGAATGATGAAGAGATAGCGATTCAGTGGCCTATGAAAGAGCCAATATTTTCTCTGAAGGATGCACAACTTGGGTCTCTTAAGGCAGCGGAGAACAATTTTATTTATGGAGAAAAATAAATGACAGTCCTTATCACGGGCGGAGCAGGTTTTATTGGGAGTGCCTTTGTGCGACATGCTGTCCAGAGTGGCTTGGACACTGCTGTGATAGATAAATTAACTTATGCTGGAGATCTTGCGAGGCTAGCTCAAGTGATTGATAAGATTAAATTTTATAGGATCGATGTGACCGATGTGCCGATGCTTGAAGAAGTCTTCTCAAAGGAGAGACCCGACGTAATAGTGCATTTTGCAGCAGAGACGCATGTGGATAGGAGCATTATCAACCCGAGAGAATTCATACTTTCAAATGTTGCGGGTACAGCTAACCTTCTGGAGCTATCCGTTGGGCACAGCGTTAAGAAATTTATACATGTCTCGACTGATGAAGTATATGGAGATATTCTTTCAGATAAGGGTTCGATTTTTAAAGAGACAGACTGCTTATTGCCAAATTCCCCCTATTCCGCAAGTAAGGCTGGAGCAGATATGGTGGTAAGATCATTTACTAAAACGTATGGGCTTGCATCGGTGATTGTGAGACCATCAAACAACTATGGGCCATGGCAGTATCCGGAGAAGTTGCTTCCACTCACGATTGCAAAGATTTTACTGGATGAGAGAATACCCGTATATGGCAAAGGAGCAAATATACGTACCTGGCTCTTTGTGGAGGATTGTGTCAAGGCAATACTAAGACTGATTCAGGATGGGCAGTCGGGAGAAATTTATAACATTGGCAGCGGTGAAGAAAAAAGAAACATAGATGTGGTGAGGGATCTGCTGAAGCTGTTAGGCAAAGACGAGAGCCTGATAGAGTTTGTTGCCGACAGACCTGGACATGATTACCGATACGCTGTTGAAACATCCAAAATAAGTGAGCACACAGGATGGAGGCCTGAAACCACTTTTGAGGAGGGCCTGAAAAGCACGGTCGCATGGTACCTAGACAATAAAGAGTGGCTCTTACGCAAAAAGAACGAGGCAGAAAGGTTTGTTAAGCTCATTAAAGAAGAATACCGAAAAGTGAATATATGAATACAGTCCTCATAGGGGCGGATGGACAACTCGGGACTGACTTGCTCAAGACGACGCCAAAACAGATCACACTGATTCCCCTGACGATAAAGGATCTGGATATAACGGATAGAAAGAGAGCAGGGGAGCTATTGGGCGACCTGCGCCCTGATGCAGTGATAAACACCGCTGCCTACGTGAAAGTGGACGAGGCAGAGGACAATGTAGGTGAAGCATTCAAGGTCAACGCAGAAGGCGTAAAAAACTTGGTCGAGGCCTGTAAAGAAACCAAAACCGTATTCATCCACCTGAGCACGGATTATGTCTTTGATGGCGATAATAAAGACAAGCCCTATAATGAAAGGGATATCCCAAACCCTGTTAACGTATATGGAATTTCAAAGTTCGCGGGCGAGCTGTTTGTTAGAAACTACCTCACAAGATATTATTTGGTGCGGTCAGCGAGCCTTTATGGACAGGCAGGAGCCAGTGGAAAGGGTGGAAACTTTGTATATTCGATTTTAAAGAAAGCCAAGAGTGGGGTGCCTCTGAATGTGGTAAATGATATTTACATGTCGCCAACTTATGCGCTTGATTTAGCGATAGCGATATGGAAATTGTTGCTGGAAGAGATGCCTTTCGGTGTCTACCATATCACGAATTCTGGCTATTGTTCATGGTATGAATTTTCAAAGAAGATTTTAGACTATTCAGGTCTAACTTGCGACATCATTCCTGTCTCGCATAGAAGCTATTCATCAAAGGCAAGGAGACCTGTCTGGTCTCCCCTGACAAGCATAAAGGGAGTGAAATTGCGCGACTGGGGATCTGCCCTGAGTGACTTCACGAGAGAGGCTTCGATATAATTCTTCATGGGAAATAGCAAAAAATACCTTGAAATAACTCTTTTATTCGTTATAGACATAATTTCCATTATTCTTACTTTCGGCATTGCATTTCTTTTCAGGAAAGTCGCGCTCCCTAAGATATACCCGAGTCAATTGATTCCGCTAACACCGGACAACATCAGTTTCAGCGTCTGGATTCTCTTAGTCTGGATTTTCTTCTTTTATTATGAAAAACTGTACACGAAGAGATTTTCTTTCTGGGATGAAATGAAGGCACTGTGGACAGTCGCCTTCCTTTCAACTATCGGAGCCCTTGTTATTGTGTCAGTTGGCAAGCTGAGTCATATCGCCTCCAGAAGCCTTATTATGCTGACGGGGGTGGCATCTCTTTTCATTCTTCCTCTTGTGAGGATAAACTCACAAAAGTTGCTGAGGAACTTTGGAATTTTTAAGAGGAGAGTCATCATTGTCGGAGCTGGCGATTTGGGAAGACTCAGCTTAAAGGCTTTAAGGAGGGAATCAAACTTTGGATATGAAGTTATCGGATTTATCGATGATGATACCACTGCCGAACGTATTATCGACGGGATTAAAGTACATAGGGGGATCAAATATCTTGAGAGATACATAAGGAAATGCAAGATTTCAGATATTTTCTTGACAACTCCTGAATCAGGTGGAGATACAATACAAGAACTGATCAATAGAGTTCAATTCATGGTTGAACGAGTGCTCTTCGTCCCTGACCTCCAGAGCATACCGGTTATTGGCACAGAAATCCATCACTTCTTTAACGAGCAGATCTTTTCTTTGGAAATAAAGAATAATCTTAAGAAGAGCTACAATCTCTTCGTGAAGCGCATGTTCGACATTCTTGCGGGCTGTACCTTGCTTGTGATTTTCTGTCTTCCCATGATTATACTGGCACTTGTGATAATCCTTGAATCTCCAGGCTCTGCTTTCTTTACACAACAACGGATAGGAAGAGCAGGAAAATATTTCAAGGTTTTTAAGTTCAGAACCATGTATAAGGATGCTGAGGGGAGATTGAAGGAGCTGTTAGCAAGAGATGAAGATGCTCAGAAAGATTGGAAAACCTATCGAAAGTTAAGAAATGACCCAAGAGTAACGAGGATTGGAAGCTTCCTGAGAAAGACATCACTCGACGAACTGCCGCAGCTTTTTAATGTACTTAAAGGTGAGATGAGCCTTGTTGGACCGAGACCAGTAACTCAAGAAGAGATAAGTCTTTATTATCGAAGGATGCAAGAACTGTGTTTAAGTGTGCCTCCCGGGATCACCGGCCTCTGGCAGGTCAGCGGGAGAAACAATACTAACTATAACTTCAGAGTAGCACTTGATACTTGGTATGTGCGGAACTGGAGTCTTTGGCTCGATATTGTCATTCTCTTAAAGACTGTGAAGATCGTCCTAGAGGGGGAAGGAGCTTACTGATTGACAGACATGATAGGATTATGATAATTTTTAAATTATTAAGGATGCGGGTGTAGCTCAGCTGGTAGAGCACAACCTTGCCAAGGTTGGGGTCGCGGGTCCGAATCCCGTCGCCCGCTCCATGAGTAGTAAAGACTTATAAAGACCTAATATTCCGGGACCCTGTCTCAGTGCAAAGTTAGCTTTCCCTTCATGGTATTCGCTGGAACGTTTACCGCTTTAACTTCCTAACTCGGAACTAAATGAGCTTATCTGAGGTTCTTGTGAGCTTTTGTCAATAAGTGTGTAAAAAGCATTTAGGCGGCTATCCTTTTTTCCAGTGCTTTTGACTCATGCGACATGACTCCATCGACAAATATTTTCCCTGCATACACCTCAGACAATAACCAATATCCTTTTAAGGTACGGAAGCT
>JBKQMP010000179.1:0-26319 GCA_052146665.1 Dissulfurispiraceae bacterium | reverse complement strand
GTCAACCTCAAGACTAAACACTGCGATTTCGACAACGGCAGGATCAATCTCCCTGGCAAGGAGATGAAGAATGGGGAGCCCTTTTCCTGCAAGATGACCGCCGAGGTAAAATCTACAATCCTCAGCGTCCTGAAGCACAGAAGATTTAAGAGTGACTTTATCTTTCTCGATGAAAGCGGTCAACCTTACAGACGTGAGACTGTGTCCATGGCATTTGGGCGAGCTTGCAAGAGGGCGGGCATTACTGACCTCAGATTTCACGACATCAGGCATGACTTCGCCAGCACCGTAATCAATAACGGCGGCTCATTGTACCAGGTGCAACACGCCCTCTCTCAGAAAGACCCCAGGATGGCTGCCAGATATGCGCACCTCCTCGAGGAAAATAGGAATGTCGCAAAGCTCATCGAAGGGAAAGGGACCGCTACAATTCTGCGACAGTCAGGGGAAGTCGGGGATAAAAAAAAAGGGCCTGCTTGCGCAACCCCTTGATTTAACTGGCGTCCCCAGCGGGATTCGAACCCGCGTTACCGCCTTGAAAGGGCGATGTCCTAGGCCGGGCTAGACGATAGGGACATGAGCCGCGTTGGATTCGAACCAACGACCCACGCCTTAAAAGGGCGTTGCTCTACCAACTGAGCTAGCGGCCCTCACAATATACGATATTTGCCAGGCAAGCCTGTGATTCAGTAGAAAAATGCTCACCTCTTGAGAGGTCGTTTGACAAAAATTAAGATAACTAATTTACAGACTGCTTGATCCTTTTGTCAATGAGCGCGCTTTTGTAAAGGGCAAAAGGCCGCCCTTTAAGAGTAAGTCTTTTTCTCGCTCATTAAGATTTGAAGACACCAGCAGGGTGCAATGTTTTGTCTTATTCTCAACTGTAAGGCGTTGTGTGCCCTTTATGGCATCAACGATGTCCCTGACGACGAGCCTGTCTCCCTGCTCAACTTTCTCATAGTCGCCCTGCTCTATGAAGACAAGGGGCAGGATTCCAAAATTTATCAGATTAGCCCTGTGTATCCTTGCAAAAGATTTAGCAATGACCGCCTGCAACCCGAGAAACATCGGCGCCATGGCGGCATGTTCCCGAGAAGAGCCCTGCCCGTAGTTCTCACCCCCCACAATTATCCCTCCGCCTTTTTCCCGCGCCTCCTTAGCCCGCCTGCTGAAGGTATTGTCAATATTTTTGAAAACAAAATCAGAAATGGCAGGGATGTTCGATCTGTAAGGGAGCACCTGTGAACCAGCAGGCATTATGTCATCAGTTGTTATATTATGCCCTAGTTTTAATAGGACTTCAGCCTCTAGGGTATCCTTTAACGGCTCCTTCACCGGCACGTCTCTGATGTTCGGCCCCTTAATAATTGTGATGTCCTGTCCGTTTTCTTTTGGGGGTATGATGAGACTGTCATTAATGATAAACCTATCAGGTTCTTTCACGTTATCGATGTTGAGCCCCGCGCCCCTAGGGTCGGTGATCTCACCCTTGATTGCAATTACTGCGCAAGCAATTGGGTTCGTGAGAAAGACATAGGCGTCTTTGGTTCCGGATCGTCCCGCGAAGTTCCTGTTGTACGATCTCACAGATATCTGACCACTTCCTGGAGCTCCTCCCATGCCTATGCATGGACCGCAGGAAATCTCGAGCATCCTGGCGCCGGCATTTACCATATCAGCGATTAGGCCTTCCCTGGAGAGCATCTCATAGACCTGTCTTGAGCCTGGATTTATCAAAAGATTCACCCAATCCGGGATGGTTCTGCCTCTTAGAATCGACGCGACTGCCTTCATCGCTTGATATGATGAGTTCGTACAACTGCCGATGCAGACTTGATGAACCTTTTTGCCTGCGACATCATTGATGCGGACAGCGTTATCGGGGCTGTGGGGTTGTGCAATCATTGGCTCAACATTGCTTAGGTCAATCTCGACAACCGCTGCATAGTCGGCATCGACATCAGCTCTGAGCTCCCTCCAGTCCGTCTCTCGTCCCTGAGCTTTCAGATAGGAAAGGGTATTGTCATCACTGGGGAATATGGAAGTCGTTGCACCTAACTCAGCCCCCATATTGGCTATTGTAGCTCTTTCTGTCACGTTAAGGTCTGCAACTCCGGCCCCCCCGTATTCCAGAATCTTCCCGACCCCACCTTTGACAGAAAGATCTTTGAGGAGGGTAAGAATGACATCCATGGCTGTGACCCAAGGTCTCCGTAATCCTCCTGTAAGCCTAATGAGAACCACTTGTGGCATGGTTATCTCAAAGGGCGAACCGGCCATAACAGTGGCCGCTTCGAGCCCACCGACTCCGATGGAAATCATTCCCATGCCCCCCCCTGTTGGCGTGTGGCTATCGGTTCCAAGGGTAACCTTACCAGGTGCGGCGAATCGTTCCAAGTGAACTTGGTGACAGATGCCGTTGCCGGGTTTGGAAAAATAAGCTCCAAATTTGGCAGCTGCTGTTTGCAGGAAGAGGTGGTCATCTGCATTCATGAAATTTGACTGGAGCATGTTATGATCAACATACGAAACAGCTAGGGGAACTCTTATCCTGTCTATCCCCATGGCTTCGAACTCAAGCCAAGTCATGGTGCCTGTAGCGTCTTGCGTATACACTTGATCAACCTTGATTCCTATAAGATCTCCAGTGGTAATGTCCCCATGAATCCTGTGGTGCTCCAATATCTTGTCTACTACGCTTTTCCGCATGATCTCCTCTCATAACGACCTGATATGAAATGCATAAAAACACCTAAGGGGTGTGGTGCACTTTGACCTACAGGCTCTCAGGGGTCATCGCTTCGTGCCAGTCTCTTATCTGGGTCTTTTGACTATTTTTTTGTTATTATGTTAAAAAAAAGTACAAAAAATCAAACAATAAGAGGTGAAGGTGCATTTTTTTAAGCACAAAAATGGACAACTGTATGCTGAGGGTGTGGCAGTCGCGGAAATCGTTTCAAAGACAGGCACGCCCGTTTACATTTATAGCTATAACACTCTTTTGAGGCACTTCATGGCATATGAAAGGGCATTTCAGCGCATACCCCATATCATCTGCTATGCGCTTAAGGCAAACTCAAACTCTGCTATTCTGAGACTCTTTGCAGGCCATGGCGGAGGTGCTGACATCGTTTCAGGGGGAGAGCTCTTCAGGGCGCTGAAGGCCGGAATTCCACCTGGCAAGATTGTGTACGCAGGTGTTGGCAAGACAGAGGAGGAAATACGGGATGCACTAAGAAGCAGAATACTGATGTTTAATGTGGAGTCAGAAGAGGAGTTAGAGCAGATAGACAAAATTGCGGGAGTTATGAAGACAAAAGCTCCTGTTGCCCTTAGAATTAATCCGGACATCGACCCTCAGACTCACCCATACATCTCAACGGGCTTAAGAAAGCATAAGTTCGGGATCCCCATTGAGAATGCACTTGAATATTATGCCCTTGCAGAAAGGCTTAAGAACGTTGTCATTGTGGGCATACACAAACACATCGGCTCTCAGCTAACAAAGGTATCCCCATTTGTTGATGCGCTGAAAAGGCTCCTGGTACTCTTAGACGAACTGACATGTCAGGGGATAACGATTAAATATCTTGATATAGGTGGCGGACTTGGGATCACTTACAAGGATGAAAAGCCACCTCTTCCATCCCACCTGGCGAAGCAAATCATGCCGATATTAAAAAATAGGGCGATAACTCTTATCCTTGAGCCGGGCAGGTCTATCGTGGGGAATGCCGGGATTCTCGTTACCAAAGCTCTCTATCTCAAAGAGGGGGAGGGGAAGCACTTTGTTATTGTGGATGCCGGCATGAATGACCTCTTGAGGCCGACCCTCTATGGTGCTTACCATCATATACAGCCGCTGATAAAGAATCGAAGACATAAGATGATTGCTGATATTGTGGGACCAATTTGTGAGTCAGGAGATTTCCTCGCAAAGGAAAGGGAGATCCAAAAAGTCAAACAGGGTGAATACCTAGCGGTGATGAGTGCCGGCGCGTATGGCTTTACAATGTCATCAAATTATAACAGCCGTTTGAGGGTGGTTGAGGTGATGGTTAAAGGCAACACATACGCATTGATTCGAAAAAGAGAGACTTACGAAGACCTCATACGGGGGGAATCAGTGCCACGGTTTGTCTGATATGGATACAGCCTTTACAAAAATGCACGGTCTTGGTAACGACTTCGTTGTGGTCGACTGCCGGCAGAAGGAGCTTTCTGATCCGGCAGCTTTTGCTGTCAAATTTTGTCACAGGCGCTTCGGGATTGGTGCCGATCAACTCCTGTTGCTATATCCCTCCTTCGCCGCCGATTTTAAGATGCTAATATTTAATGCCGACGGCAGTGAGGTTGAAATGTGCGGTAACGGTATAAGATGCTTTGCCAAATATATATGGGATAGGCAGCTCTCAACGAAGGAGGTTATCGCAATTGAGACAAGGGCTGGGATCAGACTTGCTGAACGCATGGGCAAACTGATAAGAGTCGACATGGGGCAGCCTGTTTTTCAAGCAGACAAAATCCCAGTGCTAATTGAGGCTACCGCCCCAATAATTGATTATCCATTGCAGATCAAGGACATGGAGTTTAGGAGCACTTTTGTCTCTATCGGTAATCCTCATGCGGTGATTTTTTTAGATGATGATGTGGCCAGTTTTCCATTGTCACTTTATGGTCCTGAGGTGGAGCATCACCCACTTTTTCCCAGGCGCACCAATGTCGAGTTTGTGAATGTGAACAACAGGAGCGAATTGACTATGAGGGTCTGGGAGCGTGGTGCTGGTGAGACGATGGCGTGTGGAACCGGGGCATCGGCCTCCGGTGTGGCTGCAATGATCAAAGGGATGAGTGAGCGGAAGGTGGTTATTCACCTCCTTGGTGGAGACCTCGCTATTGAGTGGCCGGAAGATAATCATGTTTATATGGCGGGTGCGTGTATTGAAGTGTTTGAAGGAATAATAAGACAATAATCAATGAAATGTGGGTGATTGTAAGCAAACGGTGAGAAAGTAGGTAATTTCCAACCCGTCGTACTTACCACATAAAAGGGGAGGTCAAAATGTTTGAAGGTTCTTTAGTCGCAATTGTGACTCCATTCAAAGAAGGAAGGTTTGATGAACGGGCGTTTAGTAATCTGATCGAGTGGCACATTGGCCAGGGGACACACGGCCTTGTTCCGTGCGGGACTACAGGTGAGGCATCAACCCTAGACTTTGAAGAGCATCACAGGGTTATCGAAGTGGCAGTGAAGGTTGCAAATAAGCGCATACCTATTGTTGCTGGAACAGGTGCGAATGCCACTGATGAGGCCGTGAGTCTGACGCGTGAGGCTAAGAAACTTGGTGCAGACGGCGCATTGCTCGTGACCCCATACTACAACAAGCCGACGCAGGAGGGCCTCTATCGTCATTATAAGGCTATCGCTGAGGCTGTTGATATCCCATTGGTACTTTACAATGTTCCTGGAAGGACTGCGGTGAATATGCTTCCATCAACAGTCGCACGTTTGGCTGAGCTAAGGAATATCGTGGCGATAAAAGAGGCAACAGGGGATATGAAGCAGGTGAGCGAACTGATAAGGCTCTGTGGAGACAGAATAACCATAATTTCGGGCGATGATTTCACCACGCTTACGCTCCTCGCCTTAGGAGGAAAAGGTGTAATCTCTGTTACAGGGAATATTGCGCCTCGCGATGTAGCTGAGATGTGCAATGCATGGGGAAGGGGAGATATCGGAAAGGCCAGGGCGTTACATTACAAACTTGAGCCGTTGAATGCTGCTATGTTTATCGAAACAAACCCTATCCCCGTGAAGACAGCTCTTGCTTTGATGGGAAAGATTAACGAGGAATTCAAGCTCCCCCTTTGCGAGATGTCTCAGATAAATAAGGAAAAGTTGCGTAATATCCTGGCGGCTGAAGGCATCATTTAAGAGAAACTGGACGCGATGGAGGACAGAATAGTGGCGCTGAGAGCGCTCGCATTGCTTTTACTGTCCTTATTGTTCTTTCTGTCCTCAACGTTCTGGCCCTTTTGCTCTGTTCATGCGAGTCCTCCTTCGCCTTTTGACCTCGACATGCTCATGGGACAGAAGGCGCCGGAATTCAGTGTTAAGGACATCCACGGAAATCTTGTATCAATCTCTTCTCTTAAGGGCAACGTAATCCTGCTTAACTTCTGGGCAACATGGTGTCCTCCGTGTGTTTCCGAGATGCCCTCAATGGATCGACTTTATCAATCTTTCAGGCATAAAGGGCTTACGGTTATTGGCGTTTCAATGGATGGATCGGTTTCTGCTGTGAAGTCTTTCATTAAAAAAAACCCGGTTAGTTTTATAGTGATTGTTGATAGCAAGCAGGCTATCTCAAGATCTTATAAGGCATTTATGACACCGTTGACTTTTATAATTGACAAAAGAGGCATTGTTATTGACAAGTATTTTGGTGAGCAGGACTGGACAGATTCTGGGATAGTCAAGAAGATAGAGTCTTTTTTATGATAGAGTCTGTTCTGAGCGTCACGGTGATAAGATAACAAAGTAGCACCTCATCCAGGAATTTGACAGAATCAAATCACAAAAATGGTCTTTTTGTTAAGGAAAAGATGATTAGAATCACTTTGAACGATTTGCCGGTGGCCATCCCTCTAATATAGGTGGCAGGACACGAGACTGTCTCCACTCACCTTGAGCTCAGGTACTATCTTATCGCACACATCAAATCGCTTGGGACACCGCGGATGGAACGGGCAACCAGGGGGAATATCGAGAGGACTGGGCGCATCAGAACCGGATCCATATCCAGGCCTGGAGACGTCATAGCCCCGCTTTACAGTGGGCTTGGAGCTGGCCAATCTCTTGTCATGTCCCCGGGAGTTTATCTTGGGAACAGAAGAGAGGAGAAGTTCTGTATACGGGTGCTTGGGGGATATGAATATGTCCTCTGTTTTCGCCTTCTCCACTATTTTGCCAAGATACATGACCGCAACCTCATCGCTCAGGTACTGCACGACATTTAGGTCGTGACTTATTAAGATAAGGGAAATGGCCGTTTCTTTTTTCAGATCTTGCAGGAGATTCAGTATTTGCGCCTGGATGGATACATCAAGTGCTGAAAGGGGCTCGTCAGCCACAATGAGTTGCGGTGAAACGGGGAGTGCCCTCGCAATACAGATCCTCTGGCGCTGCCCCCCACTGAACTCGTGGGGGTACTTGTTCAGTATGCTCTGGTTAAGACCCACTTTCTCCAACAGTTGGACGACTTTTTCTCTGGTTTCTCGCCTTGCAGCCAACTTATGAATCCTCAATGGCTCGGACAGTGTATCTATGACCCTCATCCTTGGGTTTAGTGATGCAAATGGATCCTGAAATATTATCTGGACAGCCCGCCTGAATCTCCTGAGACTTTCGCCGGTTATGCCGGATATGTCTTCACCCTTAAAAAGAATTCTTCCTTCAGTCAGGAAAAGGAGCTTAAGTATAAGTCTTGCCAAGGTTGATTTCCCGCAGCCACTTTCCCCTACCAGCGCGAAAACACTGTCATTTTTTACGTCAAAACTTACCCCATCAACGGCCTTCAGCCACTTGTCAGGCCTGAATAAACCGCCCCCTGTGCTGAAGTACTTCTTTACTGATTCTACAACTAAAAGCGTTCTCTCTGAATTCTGTCCCAATTTATGCATCTCACATAATGATTTTCAGAAACTTCCAACAGTTCAGGCTCCTTTGATTCACTCTCATTAGTTGCCCAACGGCATCTGTCGGAAAACTTGCATCCCCTCGGAAGTTGGTTTGGAGAAGGCACGAAGCCAGGTATTGGCTTCAAGGCGGTCCCTTTCGTACGGGGAAGTGACTCAAGCAGACAGATAGTATAGGGATGGAGAGGATTCTGAAAAAGTTCGTCCACAGCCGCAATTTCCATAATCCTACCTGCATACATTATAGCAACCCTCTCGGCCTGCTCGGAGATGATACCAAGGTCGTGAGTGATCAGCATGATGGCCATGTTTCTCTGCCTCCTCAATTCTTGAAGAAGCTCGAGTATCTGTGCCTGCACAGTGACGTCGAGGGCGGTTGTGGGCTCATCTGCGATCAATAATGCAGGGTTGCATGCTATTGCCATGGCTATCAGTACTCTCTGTCTCATGCCGCCAGACAACTGATGAGGATAATCTTTCACCCTCAATTCTGACGAGGGTATTTTTACTGCCCTCAGCAGATCGATTGTCCTATCCATTGCCGAGCCTTTGGACAGATTGTAATGGGTGCGTAAGGCCTCCGCTATCTGATATCCTATAGTCAATACAGGATTAAGGGAGGTCATCGGCTCCTGAAACACCATCGATATATCTTTGCCACGTATCTTTCTCATTTGGTCGTCGGGCAGTGACAGAAGATTTTCATTTCTAAAAAAAATTTCTCCCTCAGTAACTGCATTGTTGGGGAGTATCCTTAAAATTGACAGCGCTGTGAGACTCTTGCCACATCCGCTTTCACCCACAAGGCCAAAGACTTCTGCGTTCCTTATGGCCAAAGAGATATTCGATACGACCTGGAGAGGGCCTCTTTCAGTATTGAATGATATTGACAGACCATTTATATTAAGCAGTGGAAAAGACATATTCAGCATGATATGGCTTTGCCCGGTATCTTGTCAATACCTGCCTCCATTAAAGATGGGAGACAGACTATCGAAGCTAAGAGACCTGTCACCTTAAAATGCAACCCCTGAAAATAGCCTTTGTCAGTTTCCAGCTGAAGGCTGAAAGAGAACTGCTCAACGTCATGAAATGGCTTAACCGCCTTTCATCTGTATCGAGCGCATAAAAAAAGGCGTGTGCATCCTCAGACAAACCATAGTTCAAAATTTTCAAAATCCCGGATCAAAAACTGACAATCTCATTACCCGATTAAAGTAATAAAATTGAGTTATGCAAGAAAGAAGGTTCTTTGCACGATAATATGCGAGCTTATCCACGAAAAGCGCATCAGACCCTCAATTGAATGGATCTAGGGCGATTTCTGCTAGAATCCGAAATGTCCGACCGTTGGCGTTCCATAAGGTACACAGTGCCAACCAAGAGATCCATCGCGATGAAACGATACTGGGTCTCTATATTATTAACAACACTGGCGGGAGAGGGTTCTTTTTTTTTTAGTCGCAATTACAAATTCTGTAAAGAAAACGATCCGCTGAACGTCAAGGCGTCTTTATCTTGGAAAATATTACTTGTAAAAGAAAGGGTCACTACAACATTGTAATGAAATGGTTATGCGCTTTTGTTCAATGTGGATTTCAACATCTTTAGTTACGGCTTGATCCTCAGAACATCTGGCTTTATTGGTTCATAACTATTTGAGTATGTTTATCAAGGTCAGGATGATAAACATGAATAGAAGGAAATTAGCTACGACACTTGCCTTTAATCTCCCCTTAGCCCCTTTGTCTATAGTGGGTATTAATATAAGCAACAGAACAAATAAGACGGGTATGATAACTGTACCGACAAAAGCAATTTTCCCAGGAAAGTATCCTACAAGTTCAAAGAGCCATAAGAAATACCACTCAGGTCTTGGCTGGAATTGCTTGGTCAAGTCGATCTGTCTTCCCAGTGATGGAGGGTAAAGCAAAACTATAATGATGAGAATTTCATAACAAATTAGTATGGCGACAATCACCTCGGAAAGATAGTCAGGGTAGAACCTCCTTTCTCTCAATATCGTTGAATTTTGCCTCTCACGTTTCATTCGCACGGCCGGCCTCTGGGTACCCTTTCTTGACTCACCTAAAGACTCTTTGCAATGCCCTGTCTTTTGATCATGTGGAAGTGCCCTCCTAATAGCAAGAACATCGCCAAGGGAAGATATAGAACATGGACGCTGTAAAATCGGATGAGGGTTGCGCCACTGACTTCAGGACCACCTCGGACCAAAAACATGAGATACTTTCCAACGAACGGGACAGTCTGGATCATTGAAGTGCCTACCTCCGTAGCCCAGTAGGCTTTTTGGTCCCATGGTAGGAGATATCCTGTAAAGCCCGATGCCATAGCGATGACAAAGGAAAAGACACCAGCCATCCAGTTGAGTTCCCTCGGAGATCTGTAAGCCCCTGAAATGAAGACCCTAATTGTGTGAAGGATGATTGAAACAATAAAAAAGGTTGCCGACCATTTATGAAGGCTGCGTATAAACCAGCCGATAGTGACTTCGTTTGTGATCATCACGATACTCTTGAATGCCTCCTTTTCTGATGGTACATAATAAAGCGACAACAAAAGACCCGTGCATGCCAGAGCAAGAAAAAAGGCAAAGGCTATCCCGCCGAAACAATAAGTATAATCGAGGTCCTCCGGGACATACCTCTTGAAAAACCTTCGGTGCGGTTTACGTAATTCAAAGCGAACATCGAGCCAGTCAAAAACTTTTCCCATTATATGGTGATCCCTATGTATACCTTGCCCTTAATGATCTTCAAAGGCAATTTTGTGAGGGATCTTGGCGGGGGGCCGGCAATTACTTCTCCATTTATATTATATTTCCCGCCATGGCACGGACAGATGAATTCATTTTGGTAGCTGTTCCAGTTGACGAAGCAACCAAGATGGGTGCAGATAGGCGAAAAACAAGCCAATCCTTTTTCAGTCACAGCAAGAAATGCTCGATTCATCATCACCCTATCTTCTATTGTATATTGATAATTGACTATTCTGACCCCCCTCTTGGGAACGTCATCGTCGTCCATAAGATATACATAGAGTATGGTCTTTTTTCTAATTGCGGAGGGATAGACATAAATCAGTGCAAAGAGAACCGCAACAGTAAGAAGAGAGAAAAAAAACTTTACTACCTTCTTAAGAAAATCTTTGCGCTCCATTTCACGTTGACAGGCAGATGGGCAAGGGTATAAATTTGTCTATAGGCTGAGGAAGTGATTAAACAAATTTTTCCCTTTTATTTGGTACTTTCTCTGCAAGGCTCATAGTTATTCATTCACGGAATTAAGCGTATTGTGAAATGGTTTGCCGATTTTAAAATGAATTACCTTCTTAGGCGGTACCTGCACCGTTTCTCCAGTTTTGGGATTTCTGCCTGACTTTGCCTTTCTCTGTTTGATTCTGAAATTGCCAAACCCTCTTATTTCTATTTTTTCACCGCGCACGAGCGCGTCCTTCATCCCGTCAAAGACAGTATTAATGATGGCTTCAACTTGTTTTTTTGTGAGCCCATGCACCCGCTCTGTCACATCCTCTATCAAGACTGATTTGGTCATAACTTCCCTCCCTTTAAATAAATCTTAGTTGGTCGCTAATCCTGCACCGTCTGCCGTGTAGTTATCGGCACGACGATGAATGTTCATCATAATCTGCTGCCTTAAAAGGGATTATACATGTAATTAAGCTTTATATCAGGGATAACCCCTCTTATTCGTTCATAGATCCTGCCACTCAACAGTTCCATGAATAGGGAGCGTTCTTTTTTAGTAACCACCTCTGGTTCCCCTTTTATTCCTACCATTTTTGCTGCCTCGGCAATGGCATATTCAAGGTCTCCAAGATCGTCCACTAACCTGACAGTCTTTGCCTGCCTGCCTGAAAAAATCCTGCCATCCGCTATCTTTCTGACTTCTTCAAGCGGGATTTTTCTCCCTTCGGCTACTGCCTGAATAAACTGCTCATGGACATCATCCATGACTCCCTGAAGGATCTCCCTTTCGTCCTTTCCTATATCTCTGAATGAGGATACAAGATCTTTGTGTTTTCCGCTTTTTATGACTTCTGTTTTAATCCCCAGCTTATCCATAAGCCCCTTAATGTTTGGTACTTCCATGATCACGCCGATAGACCCGGTGATTGTTCCGGGATTAGCGATAATCTTCGTTGCAGGACAAGATATATAATAACCTCCGGAAGCTGCAAGAGATCCCATTGACACGATAAGCTTTTTCTTAGCTGCCGCCTTTTTCACCTCCCCGTAAATTTCCTGGGAGGGAACAACTCCACCTCCTGGACTGTCGACCCGTAAAACGATTGCTTTAATCGACTTGTCACTTACATACCCTTTGATCTCTTCCACTATTGTTCTTGACGTGAGAATAGGACCTTCAATCCTTATAAGAGCCACTTTGTCCTTCAGTGGAAAGTCCCTCTGTAAAAGGGCTATTATCGCGCTTACGACGGCGAGTGCTAAGAAGAAAAAAACAATAAATACAATTGGTTTTTTAAGCTTCATGTGACCTTAGATTCTTCATGCTGAGACCTATTTTTCTCTCTTCCGCATTAACTTTAATAATCTTAACCATTATTTCGTCTCCCTCTTGCAGGGTCTTGGAAGGGTCGACCTCCGATGAGTAGACAAGTCCTTCAACGCCGCCTTCCAATTCAACGAATATGCCGAAATCCGTTATCCGTAATATCTTGCCTTGCAGTTCATCTCCAAGCCTGAACTTTGCGGGAATTTCGTCCTTCCATGGATCCGACACAAGCTGTTTAATGCCGAGGGCTATCCTTTCTTTCTCAGGCTCAAGGCTTAGAACAAGCGCTTCAATACGCTGCCCCTTGCTTAACACATCCGAGGGATGCTTTACATGTTTTGTCCATGAGAGGTCAGAGATATGGACAAGACCGTCGACACCCTCTTGAAGCCTTATGAATGCCCCAAAATCAGTCAATGTCTTAACTCTGCCCTTGACCTTTTGGCCAACGGCATACCTTTGTCCAACAAGTTCCCAGGGTTTAGGCTTGAGCTGGTTGATACTGAGGGATAATCTCCTCTCATCTTTATTCACATTCAACACCATCGCCTCCACCTCATCGCCCACCGAAAAGTATTTTGAGGGATGTTTTGGCCGGGGAGCCCAGTCTATTTCAGATATATGGATGAGTCCTTCCAGGCCCTCCTCGATTTCTATGAAAACTCCATAGTCTGTTATCGTAACAACTTTTCCCTTCAGCTTCATGCCCTGTCTATAGCTGTCGCCTACAGAGAGCCAGGGATCAGGTTTTTTTTGTTTGTATCCGAGGGTAATTTTTTCAGTGGCAGGTTCATACTTGATTATGGTGAACTCCTTTTCGTCACCCAGGAAAAAAAACTCCGATGGGTGATTAACCCTTCCCCAAGATATGTCAGAGATATGGAGCAATCCATCAATGCCGCCAAGGTCAACGAAGACACCGTAGTCGGTTATATTTTTCACTACACCTTTTAGAATAGCGCCTTCCACCAGAGTTTTAAGGGTCTCCACTTTTTTCTTACTCCTCTCATCTTCTATGACAGCCCTTCTTGAGACCACAAGAGATGTGGTGGAGGTTTTACTCGCGTAAAAATCAGATTGGGGTTTTGGTGGTATCAACTTCAGTATTTTTAAAGGAATGGTCTCCCCGACATAGGAATCAATTTCCTTTAGTCCTTTAACGTCAATTTGTGACACTGGAAGGAATGCTTTAATCCCCATGACATCGACAAGCAGACCTCCCTTCGTTTTATCAGTGACCTTTCCCTGAATCACGGAATTATTTTCATGGGCAGACCTTAGAACTTCCCACGCCCTAATCTTTGAGGCCTTGTCCTTTGAAAGCGTTATCACCCCTTCGTGGTCATTTATTCTTTCAATGTATACCTCTATCTCATTGCCCTCGTGAAGGTCGGCAAGTTCTTTTTCTGTGAATTCAGAAAGAGAAATGGTGCCTTCTGATTTGTATCCTATATCCACAACTACACCATCATTCTTTAATGCAACAATCTTGCCGCTTGTTATATCCCCCCTTTCTATTTTATGCACTGCATTGGCATAAAATTTTTCGAAATCCTTTGTTTCTTCCTTGGTTTGCATATCCATTGCTAGCCCCTTCCTCCTATATCCCTAATGCTTCTTTCCACTTCTTTTATGATCCAATCGGGTGTGGAAGCGCCTGCAGTAATCCCGACTTTTTGCACGCCTGAGAACCATTCCTCCCTCAACTCAACAGATGTTTCAATGTGGTGAGTCTGGATTCCCATGGAGAAACACAACTTAGCAAGTTGTGTTGTATTGGCACTGTTTTTGCCTCCAACCACTAAGATCAGATCCAGTTCTTTAGCAATTCCCCGCGTATCCTTAAGTCTCAGGCCAGTAGAGTTACATATAGTATTAAACACTTTAAGTTCAATGACATGCTGCACAGCATCTGAAATAAATTTTTTCAGTATGCTCACCGGCTGCGTCGTTTGCACCACGACACCGACCCTGCTCTTTAATTTCGGGAACTTATTGTCGCCTCTCACTATCACGACATCATTACCGGCATAACTCATCAACCCTTTAACTTCAGGGTGTTCTCTGTCACCAATAATGACCACCTGGTACCCATCATCCTTTAGAAGTTTAGCATATTGCTGGGCCTTTTTTACAAAAGGACACGTGGCATCGATTATTTCATATTCCTTATGAGCCAACTCTTCTGTTATTTCACGGGGAACACCATGGGTTCTTATTATGAGTGTCTTTATTTTGCGGTCATCTATGGACTCAATAGGCAGCACTCCTTGTTCCTTCAACTGGTCCACTACCTGGGGGTTATGTATTATGGGACCAAGGGTATAAACTCCTGTGCTCTTCTTGGCAGCCTTAAAGGCGATATCGACCGCCCTTTTTACTCCAAAGCAAAACCCTGCCCGCTTGGCCGTTATTACTTCTATATTTTTTTTCAAAGCAGCCGCCATATTGATCTATTATTAGAATACAGGATATTAGATAGATGATTCAAGGACATACTACTTGTTTCTTTCAAATCCTTTATTCGCTCCATCACATCGCGCCACACTCGCTCCCTAAAATCTCGGGCCTCTTCAAACTCTTCCGGTTTCAATGCACCGCCAAAAAAGACTTCGATCTTAGACGGTCGAGGGAGCTTTGCGCCAACAGGCAAAGCCCGTTGAGTACCTGCGATAAGTGCAGGTACTACTGGGGCACCGCTCATCGAAGCAATGAGCCCTATGCCACGTTTTGCAATTAGAGTACGGTCCTCCATATTTATTCCTCCTTCAGGGAATATGACAACGACCTCGCCGTTCCTCAGCCGCCTGACAGCTTCTTTAATGGTTGTCGGTCGCGGTTTTTCCCTGTCGACGGGGATGCAGTATGAAGGCACCAACGACCCGATTAACGGCACATCGAACAATTCCTTCATGGCCATATAGGTCGCCTTTCTCTCTAAGGCCGCACACAGTATAGGCGGGTCAAGATAGCTAGCATGGTTGGCAGCGATGATGACCCCTCCTTTGCGGGGGACCATTTCCGCATTATGTACCTTTAGTCTGAACAACACCTTGAACAACACCCACAGCACAGCCTTACCAGAAAAATAGAATAATGTCAGCACCTTATTTCGGCCAAGATTCTTGTGATCACTGTTTCTAGATTCATCTGTGAAGTATCTATATAAATAGCATCAGCTGCCTTTCTTAATGGCGCAATGTCACGGTTTCTGTCTCGCCTGTCCCTTTCCTTTACGTCCCGCAGAGCGTCATCCATTGTTATCTCCTCACCCTTGTCCTTCCACTGGAAGTACCGTCTTCTGGCCCTCTCTTGCTCAGAAGCGTCAATAAAGAACTTCTTCCACGCATCAGGGAATACGACCGTTGTCATATCCCTTCCTTCTGCGACAATATCAGTGTTGTGCGCCGCATCCCTCTGTATCTGGAGAAGAAAATCCCTTACTGGTTTCCTTGCAGAGAATTCCGATGCGGCTGCCCCGACGTGGGTAGTCCTTATCAGGTCTGACACATCTTTGCCGTTCAAGAAAACGGAAACGTCCTTGACTGATATGATCAGGCCACGGAGAGCACTGGAGATTTCAAAATCATTGTTCTCAGGAGAGATATCCTTCTTCTCCAGCCATAATGCAACAGCTCGGTATAGAGCCCCCGTATCGAGGAACTGAAAGGCGAGTCTTTCCGCAAGGAGTCTGGAAACCGTGCTCTTACCAGCCCCAGAGGGACCATCGATTGCGATGACTTTGCCCATCATGTTGAGTCCTTGAGCCTCCTTGAGAGGAGCATAGACCGCATAAAGGGCGTCTTAAAGACATTCAAAAGAGAAGTAGGAATTTTCATGCACGTATTACGCACCCCTTATTAGCTCCCGTAATGCCTTGAAAAAATGTGGAAATGATATATCAACACACGATGCGTTGGTAATGGTTGTGATCTCATTGGAGATAAGCGCAGCTACGGAGAGGGCCATCGCGATTCTGTGATCACCATAACTCTCCACAACACCACCTTTCAAAGCACTCTTGCCTTTTATGGCTATCCCATCGGGGTACTCTTCAAGATGAACCCCCAATTTTTTCAGCTCAGAAGCCATGGACTTTATCCTGTCTGATTCTTTGACCCTTAAATCCTCAGCACCTCTTATTTCTGATACCCCCTCTGCCTGGGTCGCGAGGACACAGAGGGCAGGGAATTCATCGATAAGAGAAGGGACGATCTCTTTTCCTATCTTTACCGCCTTGAGATGTTTGGCGCTCTTGCAATGCATATCCGCAACAGGCTCTCCGGATACTTCCCTCATATCGCTGAGTTCAACGCAAGCACCCATATCTCTTATGACATTCAACAACCCGGTTCTTGTCGGGTTGATGCCGACACCTTTGATTGTTATCTCTGAATTCGGTACGATAATGGCTGCCACGAGAAAGAAAGCCGCTGACGAAAAATCACTGGGCACTGTCATATCAAAAGGATGGAGTCTCGAACCTCCTTCCATTGTGACGGTGAGACCGTCCACCGAGATAGATGCCCCCATGGCGCCGAGCATTCTCTCGGTGTGGTCACGGGACTTGAAGGGCTCCCTGAGGGATGTCGCGCCACACGCATAAAGAGCTGCCAACAATAGACAGGACTTCAGCTGCGCAGACGCTAAGGGCATTGCATAGTTCAGCGCAGTAAGCCTCTGTCCTTTAATGGACATGGGGGGGAATCTGTCATTATTCCTTCCAGAAATCACCGCACCCATTTTCCTCAATGGAAGTATTACCCTTTCCATCGGCCTTTGTCTTAAAGACTCATCTCCAGTGAGGATAGACAGGAATGGATTACCCGAAAGTATACCGGACATGAGTCTAATAGTTGTGCCGGAATTCCCGCAGTTTATCACATCAGTGGGTTCGGTAAGCCCGTATAATCCTTCCCCTTGAATAATTAGGACCCCACTGCCTGCTTCATCAATCTTAATACCGAGCATCTTGAAGGCCTCTATAGTGCTTATAGGATCTTCTGCTTTCAGGAAATTCCTAACCACACTCTCGCCTTCCGCGATGGAAGCAAGCATCACCGCTCGGTGAGAGATGGATTTATCGGGGGGCGGGAACACTTCTCCTTTTAAGCCGCCGACTCTTGTTAATTCTACATTTTTCATTTTTATTCAGACACAGATAAATACTAAGACTGAGCAACTTGAGTCAACTACTCCCGACTGAGATAAAGCTTCAGTCAGGGCTTCCACGCTTTAACAGTAGAACTTACCGCGTAAAGCTGATGCGGCAGAGGCCCTTGTCTCCACAGGCGTTTCGTCCTCTTGATCAAGAATCAGTTTGGAGCACTCCGCCCTAAGGTGTTTGTATTGAGAACAGGTCCAGCCTGCGCCGTCCTGTTACCAAAAGCCCTTTGCCCGTAGCCTTATAGGCTTCCTTCCGCTCCTGGATGGCCTTATTGCCTAAGTGGCACAAAGAGCCCATCCAGTTCTGCATGCTCAATACCTGAATATCCGTAGGATACACCCTATATCTGTACGCTATCAGTACCACGTCTTTGCCGTGCTGATAGGCTTCTTCTTAGGTCTCGCCGTGCTTTAGTGTTCCACCAAAGGGCAGCAATTCATCATCCTCCTTGCAGGCAAGCCTACCGGAAAAGGACTTCTTGCCCTAAGATGTTAAATCTTAATTCTCTTAAGTACCTTCATTCCCTATATAACTCATTTCAGTCTCATTCTCAATATCTGGGCCCGCAAGAATTCCCTTTCGATGCCAGGCGCATCGTGTGCCTCTAGGCAACACATTATAGTATCAAGGTTTTTTTTAAAAATAAGCAGCGCCTGCAGAACATTCTCCCTATTGTAAATTGCAATATCTCTCCACATTTCGGGCGAACTCAGCGCAATTCTTGTAGAATCTTTAAAGCCCTGGCCCGCATATTCAAGGTATTGTGAATTGATGCTCTCCAGGGCATTAACAAGAGCATAGGCGATCAAATGAGGGGAATGGCTCACTGCTGCGTATATCTCATCATGTAGAGATGGACCCATTAGCTCTATCTTTGCTCCGAGAGCCTCCCAGAACGCTATGAGTTTCTGCTCACAGTCCGAGCTGCGTATATTCGCAGGCGTTATGATGCAACGTGCGTCACGGAACAAGTCACCCCTGGCATCATCAATGCCAGATTTATCGCCACCCGCTATTGGATGGGAGCCAAGATAATGAATCCCCTCCGGCATCATTGACTCTAACTCATAAACTAATCGGCCTTTTACACTCCCCACATCAGTTACCATAGTGCCGTGTTTCAGACTACTTCGCATCCTCAAAACGATATCTTTGAATGCGCCCACCGGCGTGGAGAGAAGGACGAGGTCAGCATTCTGACACACATCATGAAGCTCCATGCTGTAGTTGTCGATGATTCCACGCTCTCTGGCATTCTTCAGATTTTGTTCATTCCTGCCATAGCCGTATATTTTTAGAGACGATCGATGTTCTTTTAAAGCGAGCGCAACGGATGCACCGATGAGTCCAACGCCAATGATTAGGACGTTATCAAAAAATATGTCTTTGCTGGACTGCACTTTTTAGTCATACTCCTTTATCGAGGGGATCATGAAAAGGAGCCGCCACTCTATATATCCCTGCCGACAGCCAGAGCTACAGGCTTGAGCTCGTTCATCAATTGTGCGAAGAGGTCCGGCCGCAATGACTGCTCGCCATCGGAGAGAGCTTCTTCAGGATTGGAGTGGACCTCTATCATGAGTGCGTCGGCGCCTGCTGCAACAGCTGCCTTTGCCATCGGAATGACTAAATCCCATTTCCCTACACCATGACTTGGATCCACGACAACTGGCAGATGGGTAAGTTGTTTGAGTACAGGGACTGCACTGAGGTCGAGGGTGTTACGTGTTGCAGTTTCGAATGTCCTTATCCCCCTTTCGCAAAGCATTACCTCCTGATTCCCACGCGACATAATGTATTCTGCAGACATTAGCCATTCTTTGATCGTTGCAGATAATCCACGTTTGAGCAACACCGGTTTTCTGAGGGCACCGACTTCAAGGAGGAGTCTGAAATTCTGCATGTTCCGCGCACCTATCTGGATTATGTCTGTATATTTGTTGATGACATCGATATCTTTTGTATCCATTATCTCCGTGACTATGGGGAGCCCGGTCTTATCTCTCACCTCTGCCAGGTACTTGAGACCCTCTTCACCCAGGCCTTGGAAAGAGTAAGGAGATGTCCGTGGTTTATATGCGCCGCCCCTCAGAAATGCCGCGCCGGCCTTTTTAACCTGCTCCGCTATATTCATGAGAATGGTTCGGTTTTCAACGGCGCACGGTCCTGCCATTACCTGAACCTTTTTACCTCCAACTATGCTTCCTCTAATATTAATCTCAGAATTCTCTTTTTTGAACTCACGGCTTGCAAGTTTGTAAGGCTTTATTATCCTTACTACATTTTCTACCCATGTCATAGCTCGGATAGCATTTTCTTCTTCTTCGGTCACCTTAGAGGTGTCTCCGATCACACCAATGATTGTCCTCTCTGTCCCCTTGGATACGTTTGCCTGAAGGCCTTTACTCTCCAGCTTCTTGATTATATGCTTAATATGGTCCGCTGATGCATCAGGTTTTAATACGATTATGTCCATAAAATCCTCCTTTATTTTATTATGTAATCGGGTGACTGGTTGTCAAACGATGACTCGGCTTTTCAATAACTAGCTACTAGATAGATTTTCTCAGTGCTTCTATGAAACGTTTATTCTCCTGGGGCAAACCGATGGTAACCCTAATTTCTTTTTTTCCGACGGGTCTCACAACAACGCCTTTATGCAAAAGGGCATCATAAATGACTTTTGAGTCAACCGGCAATGGCACATACATGAAATTGGCTTGAGTGGGCACATAGGCGAGACCCAGAGAAGCAAGCCCTGTGGAAAGCAACTCTTTGCCCTCTTCATTGATAGCGACTGAACTCCTTAAGTGTTCCTCATCTTCCAGCGCAGACAGTGCTGCTAATTGCGCTAACGTGTTAGTGTTAAAAGGCTCCCTGATCTTATTCATTTCAACGAGGACTGATTGCTGTGATATGCCGTATCCTATCCTAAGCCCTGCCAGTCCATAAGCCTTGGAGAAGGTCCTCAGGATCAAGACATCTCTTTCATCCTTAAGATACCCCATAGTATCGGGATATTCTGGATCAGTGACATACTCAAAGTACGCCTCATCTACAACCACCATGACACTCTCGGGGACGGATTCCATGAATTTCTCAAATTCATCACCTCTGTTGATGGTGCCCGTTGGATTGTTTGGGTTCGCAATAAACACCATTTTGGTCTTATTAGAGATGGCCCTTGCCATTTCCACGAGATTATGCCGGTAGTCTACGAGTGGGATCTCAATAGGAACAGCACCAACAGCTTGAACCGCCATGGCGTAAACAACAAATGAAGGCGTCGCCATTATTGCCTCATCACCCCGTCCCACAAATGTCCTCACAGCCATGTTCAACAATTCATTGGAGCCGTTTCCTAATAATATTTGCTCGGGGCTCACTCTTGCCCTGTTTCTTGAAAGCCTCTCAGAGAGGGCGTTCTTAAGGTAATAACCGCTGCCTTCAGGATAACGACTCAGTTGTTGCCCATCCTCCAGGGATTCTCTTAAGGCAGCCAATACCTTTTTTGAAGGGCCGAGAGGATTTTCATTTGATGCCAGCTTGATACTGTCCGTTAACCCGAGTTCACGTTCAAGCTCTTGAAGGGGCTTTCCTGGTACATAGGGCTTAATCCCAGCAACATAATCCAAAGGCTCTGGCACTATAGCTCACCTCTCAATTTTTTCACCCATCGGGTATGAACCTAAATGCTTTAAGTAAAGACAGTTTTCTTTAACCTCATCTATTGCCCTTTTCACTTTCTTATCATCGATATGACCAACCATATCAGCAAAGAATATGTATTCCCACGCCCGTCTCTTTGACGGCCGTGATTCTATTTTAGAGAGATTAATCCTGGTTTCCTTAAATGGAGAGAGGGCTTCGTAAAGTGCACCTGGTTTGTCTTTCAGCGAAAACATTATAGATGTTTTATCCATCCCCGTTTTTGATGGATAGTCTTTTGCAATCACCAAGAATCTTGTAAAGTTGTTCTTGTTGTCTTCGATACGCCTTTCTATAAACCTGAGGTCATAGAGGCGTGAGGCAAGCTCGCTTGCGATCGCGGCAGACTCCTCATCAGTGTAAGCAAGTTCGGCTGCCCTTGCAGTACTCGTAGACTCAAAAATAGGTATTCCCTGCATATGGGTTTCAAGCCATTTCCTGCACTGAGCTGCCGCCTGAGGATGGGAGTAAATTTTTCTGACCTTCTTTCTATTCCCGGTCTTTGACAGAAGATTGTGAGAGACCTCCAACATTACTTCAGCGGCAATTTTGAGGTCATAATCGACGAACATATCGAGGGTGTAGTTCACCACTCCCTCATTAGAATTCTCTATGGGTACGAGACCGTAATCAGACTCACCGCTTTCCACTGCATCAAAGATGGCTTTTATGTTTTCCAGAGGGACATAAGAAGCTGAAGAACCAAAATGTCTGAGGGCGGCTAAATGGGTGAAGGTTCCCCCGGGACCAAAATACGCAACCTTGAGAGGCTCTTCAAGAGAAAGGGATGCCGAGATAATCTCCCTGAAGATAATTTTTAGTGCGTCGTTAGGGAACGGACCTTTGTTTAGTAATTTTAGGCGTTCAAGGATTGCCCGCTCACGTTCAGGGGAGTGAAATTTGAGTTTGGAATCTCGTTTAATTCTGGCTATCTCAATTGCAATATCGGCCCTCTTATTCAAGAGCTTCAGTATCTGAGTGTCAATATCATCTATACCCTGCCTTAAATTCTCAAGATTATTGTCCACCCCTTTGATCTTTTCCATAGTTTTTAATGATACAAGAATATCCCTTATTTTTTCAATGGTTATGTGATAACTGGGATTCCGATTTTTTTCTTTCTCCTCTATTCTGTGTTCGACAGCATTTGTAGAGCATCATCGATTGACAAGAAGTACATGCCTGAGGGAAGCGAGGAGATCGGCAACCGCCTCAATACTCGATTGGTTAGAGTCGGAGGATGAATGGAAGTGCTGCAACACTGAACGATGCTTACCAGAGACAAGAATTCAGGAGGGAAGAACCGTTACTCCGTGCTGCATGCAGAGGCTGGCCTCTTGTTAAATCATTCCACTCTTTTGACTTCAGTGATATGTTTGCCTATCAAAATATGTTCTTGCCAGTCTTTCCCTCTGTCCGGAAAATCTGATCTGTAGTGTGCTCCCACACTGCCTTTCCGAGCCAATGCGGCATGGGTTATCATTTGCGCAACGGTCACGATATTCTTGCATTCGAGTTCCCTTCTATCACGGAAGTCCATATCTAGAATAAATGTCCACTCTGAAAGTTTTTCAATCGCTTCACCAAGAGACGCTCCGCACCTGATTATCCCCACACGCTCCCACATGATCCGCCTGAGAGATGTCCGCAGTTCCTCGATGTCTGCACGCAGCCCCTTGCTCACGGAGTCACGTTTTCTCAAAGAACCCTTGAACTTAAGCGTTGACCTTTTAGCATCAACCGCAGCTGCGGCTTTCCCTGCTCGATAACCGTAAACAAGACCTTCGAGAAGGCTGTTGCTCGCGAGCCTGTTCGCACCATGGACACCCGTACAGGCAACTTCTCCAGCCGCATATAGACCTTGTATGTTTGTGGCGCCATCCAAGTCTGTTTTTATCCCGCCCATCATATAGTGGGCTGCCGGCGAGATTGGGATTAAATCTTTTGTGATATTCAGGTCATACTGGAGGCAGGTGGCATAAATCTTTGGAAATCTTTTTTTGATGAATTCTGGATTCAGATGTGTGAGGTCTAAATGCACGAAGGAACTCTCCGTCTCGACCATCTGCGATATGATAGCCCTCGAGACTACATCCCTTGGCGCGAGTTCCGCATCCGGATGGTATTTGTTCATAAACGGCTCTTTGTTTACATTTCTTAGAATCGCCCCTTCACCCCTTAGTGCCTCGCTAAGCAGAAACTGAGGGGCAGAGGGGGCGAAGAGCACAGTGGGGTGAAACTGGACAAACTCCATGTCCTCAAGGATGGCACCAGCTCGGTATGCCATGGCCATGCCGTCACCAGTTGCGACAGAGGGGTTTGTAGTACGGCTGAATATCTGACCAGCTCCACCGGTGGCGAGCAGCGTAGCCTTTGCATAAATTGTGATAGTCTTTAAATTCCTCAAGACATGTGCCCCCCTGCATTGACCGTCTTCGACAATTAGATCAATCGCAGTGCTAAAAGGGAACCGTCGAATGGAAGAAATGGAGCTGATTTTATTTATTAAAACTCTTTCAAGTTCTTTCCCTGTCGAATCTCCATGGGCGTGCAGTATTCTGCGCCTGGAATGAGCAGCCTCTAGGGTAAAGGAGAGTTTGGCCCCATCCTTGTCAAATTCAGCACCCCATTCGATAAGCTCAAGAATCCTTTTCGGACCTTCTTCCACAAGTGCCTTTACCGCTGCTTCTCTACAGAGACCATCCCCCGCTTTGATCGTGTCTTCAAAATGAATGCCTACCTCATCTTCATCGCTCATTGCGACTGCAACGCCGCCCTGTGCATATTCTGTACAGCTTTCGGTGGGCATATCTTTTGTCACCACAAGGACCTTCCCGTGTAAAGCGAGTTCTATTGCAGCCCTGAGACCAGCAACTCCGCTGCCCATGATGAGAAAGTCGGTTTCTATATCTTGCAAATGATTTTCTCCAGCTGTCCTGCCAGCTTCAGATCGTTACTGTAGTTAATCAGGCAGTCTCTTATGACTGATGTCTTTTCCCTGAGCGCGCTATTGATGGTTTCCAGGAGAGCATTTCCCCCGTCAACCCTGTAGCCCTTGCATTCAGGAACTCCACTAAACTGCACCAAATCAGGCTTGCACGTCCCAGAAAAAAAAATCCGCTTCGCATCTTCCCCTTTGTTCTGCGCCAAGTCAGTTTTTAGCTGGTCCTCTTGAGGTCCTAGAAATTTAATCGCGGCATTCGTGATGGGACTGCCTTGGGCAACATTTCCTGGGGTCTCGATATGGGCAGGTCTTGTCTTTTCGAGGATGGCTATTTTAAATGAATTTTTCACGTTTATTAGCGCAAGATGCTTGGCGTTTTAACGCGAGATAGCTCACTTCTTCGCTTCCTCAACATTTTATAAGAAGTTCCACACCTTTCATATACAGGGGATTTTATCACACATTCTTGACAAATACTAACCGATTCACTAAAATTCTCGAAAATAATATCGTAGGGTGATAAAAAGTTATGATAGGTATTATTGCCTCCACGCGACTGGAAGCTGAGTTAATGATAAAGCAATTTAAGAGGACCGAAGAAATCTGCATTCAGCATAAGATGTTCTATACGGGACTGTTCGGAAAGCACACTCCTGCAGCAATCTGTATATGCGGGGTGGGAAAGACCAACGCCTCTCATGGAGCGACTATTTTCATTGAGCGATTCGACCTTGACATCCTTTTTAACATCGGCGTGGCCGGAGCTTATCCGTCATCAGGGCTGCTCATTGGTGATGTGGCCATTGCAGAAAAGGAGATATATGGGGATGAAGGGTTAAAAATTAAAAATGGTTTTTACACAATGAGCGCACTTAATCTTCCCTTGGTTTCATTGCCACACACTCGGTATTTTAACGAGTTCCCGATGTCAATTCCCGAGGGGCTAGGGGATTTGCCTCATAGAGGCAATTTTATCACTGTCTCGACCTGCACAGGCACTGCGGAAGAGGCAAAGGAACGCAGCGAGCAGTTCAATGCACTCTGTGAAAACATGGAAGGTGCTGCGGTCGCGCATGTGTGTCTCCTAAACGGCGTCCCGGTAAGCGAGCTTAGGGGGATTAGCAATATTATTGTAGATAGGGAATTAGGCCCGCTCAATAAATCTGATATTCTTTCGGCGGCCGAAAGTGTTCAGAGGGTTCTTTTAGAAACATTACTTTGAATTATGAAACTAGTCCTTTTCGATGTTGATGGAACACTCCTTAGTTCCGGAGGAGCGGGCACCGTCTCCCTTAATCTGGCCTTCAGGGATCTCTTTACCATTTATGATGCCTTCAGGGATATCAATATGGCAGGCAAGACAGACATCCAGATAATAAAGGAAGGCCTTCTGAAACATCGTATAGGGCCTGACAGCAGCCGAGTCCTGATGGTCATTGATTCGTATCTAGAGAACCTTCGGAGAGAGTTAAAGAAGTCTGATAGAAAACATCTCAACCTCGGCGTCAAGGAAGTATTGACAGCTCTTATCGAAAATCGGATCGGAACCTATATGGGTCTTCTCACTGGCAATGTGGAAGAGGGCGCAAGGATAAAACTTGACACCTTCAACTTAAACAGCTATTTTCCATTCGGCGCTTTTGGCAATGACGATGAAGACAGGAACAAACTACTTCCCGTGGCTGTGAGACGATTTGAAATGATTTATCAAGTTGGGATCGACTATAGCGATTGCATTGTAGTAGGTGACACCCCGAGGGATGTGTATTGTGCAAAACTTTATGGCGCATCCTGCATCGCTGTTGCTACAGGTTCTTATGATGCTAATGCCCTTGTTAGGGCAGGGGCGGATATTGTGTTTGAGGATCTCTCTGACGAGTGCGCTTTTCTAAATGCGGTGGGATGAAGTCCAACTGATAAGTTAATAATGGTCGTTCACGAAGATAGAACAAGCCCTTCTGATTATGGCGAGTCGATGACGTTACAATCACTCTGGAAGAAGGCTCAAATATTGAGGAGTTCGAAGTTGAGGTACCAGTTGACTCATAGGAAAATGTTACCGAAGGATCGCTGACTCACCGTGAAGTTTTGTAGCACAGAAGGAAGATCTTCTTCAGCGTCTGTGCCATGGCCTTTCTCAGATGAAATGGATTGAGTTTCTTACACTGCTCTTCAAGAGAATGTTTCACCGCAGGAACGATTGCCGGTGAATCCATGACCCTCTGATAAGGCATCTTGGGAGTATC
>JBKQMP010000178.1:0-10723 GCA_052146665.1 Dissulfurispiraceae bacterium | reverse complement strand
CACACAGATTTTCAGCCCTCAGGCCCTTTACTGATCGGAGTTTATACGGTCCACAGTACGCGGCCAAAATTATTCTGAGTGATACCACCGAAAAGACTAACCCCACAAGTACGCCGCCAGCTATATCTTGTATAAAAACTGATGCGAGAAGACATGTAAATATCATGGGAAGACGCTCTTTCATATAGTCCTTATAGGTTTTCCCTTCCCCGAAGTCAAGTTATTTGAGGGAAATTGTCAGACATTGCCTTCACTCAAGTCACGTCATTGAATAATGACTTTAGATTCCTGTGCATAAACGAAAATGGAATGTTAACGGTACTCTATGACTTTCAGGCAAATTTGCTATGCTTCGAATGTTATCCCTGACCTTTCAAACTATGAAATTACGATCTTTTGAAGATCGGATATGGCTACTAAGGCATGACAGAAAGTTTGTCTCCTCAAGATCGTCATCTTGTTGACTGTTTTTTTAATATAAGTCTAAAATGACTAACGGGAAATTAAATGTGTCAAAAAAGCCTGAAGGAAAGACCTTCAAGTCGTCGAGGATCTCCAGGCTGCATTAATCCAGTACCAGTCAATTGCAGAGGAGTTAGGGGAGGAGGCTTAGAAAACATAAAGATGAGTAATTCATATAGGCACTCAGCTTCCTTTGGAAAACGGCAAGAATATCGTGCCATAGCCGAGTTATTGACGAGAGGCTATGATATTTATATGACTTTAGTTGATGATCAGGGTATTGATTGCATTGCGAGGCAAGGTGCCAATAAATATTTCGATATTCAGATAAAAGCGAGATCGAAAGACTGTAATCCCGAGAATGCAGCTCATTTCCCATTATTATCAATTTTGGAACCAAAAAGAAACTATGTGTTTATTTTTTATAGTGAATCTATTGAGACTTACTGGGTGATTCCATCTACCGAAATGGTTAAGCCCAGCTTTTGCAATACAATAAAAAGTGGTCCTGCAAAAGGTAAATATAGAATGATGTTAACCAACTATTCTAAAAGTAAGAACAGCGTGTCTCCTAGGCCAAAATATAGGAAATTTATTGACGCCTTTGAGGCAGCGTTTGGAAAACCAAATCGGACAGGCATTCAGTAATCATCTGAAAAGACGATATCTACAACTTAATGTTTAGAAATAACAAATTGGGATTTATCATATGCTTTTTTCCCAGATCATCAGAGGCAAATCTCGATCGTTCGTTATTGAGAGCATACGAATCTCATTTTGACCAAGAGTGCACTAATCAGCTGCCCTAATGGGCTGAGCCTATATGAGTAGGCAGCCAGCTACGTGCATTTAACCTAGTGGACTATGACGCGCAGGAGGGGGGAGGCTATTTGGGAAGAACCCCAGTATAGTGCTGATCAGCGGTCATTTTCTGCAAGAAATTCTCGCCAGACTCGCCAAGAAGGTGATTCATGTGGAGGACAGGAAAGATGATCGGGCCTTCTGTCTCGGATGCGTCGATTGCCGCTACAAGGATATTCGGTGTGACATTTTGCGGTCAGGATTGAGACTGAGGCTAGGAAGAAGCCAATGATCCACCATGGTAGGTCGAGAAGAGAGAGGTTTTACAGGGGCCATTTTGCTTTTTTCAAACGCGAAGACCCGAAATGAGGGGCCGCACTAAGAAGAAGATGGAGTAAAGGAGGAGAAATGAGTGAGGAATATAAGGAAATTCCAATAAACCCTAAATTACCAAAAAACTTTGATCGTAAACGGAACGAGGCGCGACCGCAGTCACATCAACAGTGGTGGTATCGTCCTTATATTGTGACTTGCACACTCGAAGACTTTGGAGTCGTAGATGAAAAACAAGAAAAGTCATGGCTTGCTAAATTCCCCACAGGGACACGCTATGAAGTGCGCTGTCTGGACGGCGGGGCATGGGACCGGTCCACACATTACGGTTTCTATGCGACTTTGCAGGAGGCTAAAAAAGTAGCAAAACGCATACAAGAGATAATGTCATCTGTGCTACCCAGATTCCCTAAAGACCAATTGGACCGTTACATGAAGTTTATGAACTTCCATCGGGCATACCGTCGATCGGAGGAGAAGGATAAAGTAGGAATTAAGGAGGAAGGCTACACATCCGGCTATAAAGATGTTGCCCCCGAGTTGGGTCCGGTCGATTTGAGGGCCAGTTTACTGTGGATAGTTAGCAAAAAATTAATACAGGGAGGCATTAAGGCGGATATGCGGCGGCAGGTGATCCTCGATCTTGCAGAAGAGTTAGGCGTCGAGCTCGCGGAGACCTGGGAACAGTCTTGGCACCCTATTTAAATTTCCGAATACGGCTAAGGTGTGATGGAGGAGGGGGAGTCACCAAAAAATCTATTTTCAGGCCAACAGACCTTGACGCTTGGTATACTTTGACAAATGACAGAAGATATAAAAATAATTCCTGAGAATACGTCTGGTCAAGAGTCTACTCAAAAAGAAAGTTTACAACCAGACGGAGGAGACGTGGAGTTAATAGATCTCCAGAGTTTAGAGTGGGTAATCGATAGAAATCTAAAGAGTGTAGAGTACCAAAAGTTTTACCTGGGCCTTTCAGCGGGGGCATTAGTTTTTAGCATCACCTTTGCACAAAAAATTGGTCCCGCCTCAGAACATTCCTGGATAATTATAGTAGGATGGATTTCCCTATTGATTTCGATATTTTGTGAAATATCGTTGATAAGGACTCACATTAGGCAAGCAGACATCGTGCACACCATGAAGGGATGGGTTAAAGAAGGGAAGATTGATCAGAAAAAAATTGCGCAGATCATAATCCCGAAAGATATTATTTCGGAAACCTATCTAAAACGAGTTCTTCTGAATGATGCCTTGGTGAAATTATTAGTGGAGACGTTACATAGTAAACGATATGAACAGATGACTCACGAAGAACTTGATATATTTCGTAGCCAGGTTATAGAAGACCAAGAATTAAATAAGAAGGTGAAAAAATATTTGTTGAAAAATCAGGACAAGCGACTTTCCCACCTCGCTAAAATAGCATTCGGCTTCGGCACCCTTTCCAGGCGCTTACGGTCAGAGCCATTACAAGAGCTGAACCAGCTGAAGAAAGCACTGTATGCGACTGTAATTTATGATGTGGTTTCATTATGGTTTTTTTATCTTGGCGTAGTCTTAATTTCTATTTATACAATCATCAGGTTTATCGCTAAATGAACCTATAAAAGTGCGGCTTGCCACTTAGATGACTTTGTTCTCATATATTAGTCAGCTTATTTTACTCAGTAAGACACTCCAGTGCTAGAATTCGTTGTGAACTCGTCCGGCCTTTTACGCATAAATCCAAGCATGGCCCACCTTTAGGGTCAATATTCTTAGGAATAACCCGGGGCAAACTATTATAGCCAAGTGTTATATTTGCGCTTGAATCGTTCTTCAACTATTGATTTACCCACATATCCCTTAATTCCACCTATCCTCTCAGCCATATAATCCTCCACCAATTAGTCCCCGCCATACTCCATAGTTTTAATTATCGTAAGTCAGCGTAGGAACCTTTTTCAAAGCCCATTCTATTTTGAATCTATCAAGCGTGTTCAGTCGGTGAAAGTGTCACCTGCAGGCAGGTTAATAACCTGTATGCCTTTAATTGTTTATTGATCCCAGTTTGCTGACATCATGAGATCTCCTCCTCCTTTTCCTCCTGGAGAAAAGGCCCTTTTGGACAGGTCTTCTGAAGAGGGACCCCTGTCGCTTCTTTAACATCACAGCCCAACTCATTGGCCATATCTTTGACACGGTGGCCGGAAGGATAGACCAAACTCGACTTCCGAAAGCCATGCTCAATAAAATCGTTTCTTAATGCGAGGAGAATTTTGCTGATGACCTCATCGTTTTGCGTTTGTAACACAGCTTTTCTGATGTTCTCCATCCGTTTGGCGGAGGAGAAAAGCCAGAGTGTTTTCCCCTTCAGGTGCTGCAGCTTTTGCATGAATCGCTTCGTAGAAGTCATGGCAGCATGATCCACCACTATATTCATCACTACAAGTTTGATGTTCTTTGTGCGCTCAAAAGAAATGTTGACTCGCAAGTCAGGCAGAGCTTCTACGATTTTCTTTCTGCCGCACTCATCGCGCAGTGTCGCTTTGTCTTTGTAGTCACCCGTGAAGTACAACCCGGAACAATCTTTCTTTATTTTATGAACGACCTCTGTAACTTTTAGATCATGCCTTACCCGACTTGGCGCTGGCAAACACCTTCTCACATTGTGCCTATATGCGACTGGCAGTAACTCTTGTCCTCCGGTTTTACTAAGGACATATAGGTTTTTTGCGCCGTCGCCGGGCAGCTTCTTACCATAACGTTTACACTCCAGATAATGGTGCCTCACAAGCTTCGCCAAACGACCCCTCAAAGCCGTCAGTGAAATCTGATGTCCCATTTTTTGGAGCGCGGCCTGCACTTGGTATACGCTAGCGGCGCCGCTGCTGAGATATCGAGCTATGTCTGTGTCGCGATCCGTACCAGCTAACATTTTCAAATCACCTCCTTTACGCCGTTTCGGTTTAAGGCGGGTCCTCTTATTTCGCTTCATCATTTTTGCCTCCCTTCAAATGGTAAAAAATCCATAATTGTTGACAATCATGTCACATTTCAGAGCCGACAAGGCGTGCTGTACTGTATGCTCCTCACTATCCAGAAACATGTACCTAACCCTGTACGCTACCACGTAGCCGGCAACGCCGTGAGGCCGCTTCATTATTGACTTTGTGAGCTGACTTAATATGCCCTCGGCCTAGTCTTGAGGTAGAGAATCTGATTGCAGTCCCGTTGTTGTCCACAACAAGCCTCAAAGCCTCCCCGCTACTTACCAGAATGACTAGTGACCTGCCTGGGTCACTGCCGTAAGGAAGAGGTTCCCTAAAATGTAGCGTCGAGACAGGCTTGACCATCACGGGGTAGTCAATGACCGGGGATTTGGGGACCGATACTGCATAGTCAAGGCAGAGCGGATCGAGCAGTGACATTGGTATCGATGATTCAAAGGCGGTTACCTTGAATTCCAAACGGTAATTTTTGTCTCTTGTGCATCTGCCCTCCTCCCTCGATACCGTCACGCCACACACCGATATCAGCTTGCCTAGGGTTGTGTAGTCATTTTGCACCTCCGTTATCTCAAGGGGAGTCTCACGAGTTCATCTGTGAGATTCGTTTTCCATTGACAGTCGAAGAGGGTTTTGGTTAAAAACTGGTTGACGGTTGTGACGTAAACACCCTTGCTTACGCTGTCGGCCCGTAGGTACCAGAGCAGCAGTTCCAGCCTCTCCCATGTTTTGGTGATGACTCCAATGGTATTTTTGAAATAGCCGACTTTCCCCAAAAAGTCCCGCCGCGACATATTCCCGCAGTCTATCTCAAAATCGAACTTATTGGACATGCTAGGGCCTTTTATGCACACGTCAAAATCGGGGAAATAGACCCCCCTCTGCACTTTCTGGACGCTCCTGTTACCGCATTCAAGCCCAAGGTAAGTGAGCTCATATTTTTGCAGTTCCTCGGCGCCCCTTATGACTTTTTTCGCGGACATTGATACGTAAAGATCGTGCTCGATATTCTGGGGGTTGAAGTTGACCCAGATGTGGGAACGGTCAAGGCCGTATTCTGCGGCCACTATCGTCGCAGCCTTCTTTGTCAATGTGTAAAGCTTGTATTTGAAGACAGGGTGAGTCTTGCATTCAATCAGTCCATCCGCCTCGAGTTTATTGAGCCTGCGGGTCCCGAGTCGCTCTCGAGTTTTGGGGTTGGCGTTCTCTTTCTTAAAGATACGTCTGCAAATGTATTTGGCTGGAGTGGGGCCAGTCGCGACAAGTTTAAGGCACTCCTTGTCCCTCCGCTGGAGCAGTAGTCCTCGTCTCATTCTTGTCTTCTCCTTGTGCAGCAAGTCGTGCTACTCTATATATGCATTGAAGTGGGATTTTTTTTCGTGGAGCGGATAATCTTCCAAAGGAAAGGCATTATTTCCTTGCGAGAAAAAAGACCAAATGAGAAATCCCGAGCGTAAGACAGTCTTGACGCTGTAACTCTAGGGGATTAAGACCGGAACACCTCTCTTGGATACAGTTATTTTTTGTCTGTCGTTACAAAACTCCTGATAGGGGCTTATCTCCTTCAGATTGATTCCGAGATAGACGGTAAATGCACGCTTAACTTAGCTCAGTTCTCTGTTTGTTCCGGTCTTACGAGGAATGCGAGTCTGAGAAATGACTCTCCCAGACCTTTGCATAATTTGTTTACTCTATGGATATGTTGGAAAGAGAGAATCGAAGCTATTGCTCCACTGGAAGTTCATTGTGGAAGAAAACAAAGAAAATATGCCTAACTTATGGTTGGCGAAGGTATTTATGACTTCGACTTTGGCAGATGAGTTTTGTATTGTTCGTACAGTGATTCTATTTCGTCCACTGTATAATTGTTCCTCTTTAGGTATTTCAGTCCGTGTGTGATCTTTTTTTCTTTTTCTGTGTCGACTTTAAAAAATGGTAAGACGTCTTCTTTGCGAATTCGATCCCAGTGGTTTCTGATTAGGTCATAAATACGAGGATCACGAAGGTTTACAGTTCGAAACCTCACATGCTTTCTGTTGTTCTCTGTTATCAGGGGCCTCAATTTATGTTCGAGGCTTTCTTCGTATTGTTTAATTAAGACAGTGCTGTTAGATCTGTTCCTGATAATAAATATGTTATGTAGATCGTCTCTGACAACCACCGCGTAAACAACGTCCGGCATCACACGTCGGTCAATTCTCGCCATTACGTTGTGATGGGGAATGAGGGAGACGAATTCGAGTGCGTTGTTATGCCGAATCAGTATTTGAAATATTGATCTGTCGAGCAAGAATGCTCCTCTTATGAGTATCTTTATCAGATCTTTGGATTTAAAAGGATTATGATGGCGACCAGTAATAAAGTCCGGGTTAATGGAAAGTAAGGGTGCCATCTTTAAAAGGGTGCGAACATCTATTTGAGGTTTCCCGGCTTCATAATGAGACAAGGTACTGCTGTCAATGCCGGCATAATTCGCGAGATCCTGCTGTTTGATCTGTTGCAATTCGCGCGCCATCTTGAATATCAGATTTAACTCATCCTTCATACATCCTATTATACATTTCCGGCCTTTTAAAAAAATACCCTGCAGAAAAAGCTTGACAGGGTGTTCATAACATGGTATTCTTTACCATATCATGGTACACAAACGCAAAAAGAAAAAAAGAAAGAAGCCGATTAGAAGACGGCGGGCGGGCGTCACACGCTGGGACGTCTGGCTCCGTATCGAACCCGCCGTCAACACCTATTGTCGGAAGAAATGTAATGATGCCGGTAAAGATTACGCGCAAGAACTCCTTAGTCGCACGAAACTATTATTTATTGAAAAATGGGTCGCCCGTAACTTCGTGTACAAGGACGATGCAAGTAGTCAAAAATATGCTATTGCCATTGCCCGTCGACTGGCGCGAGATGTACTTGATTATCACAAAGCCAAAAGGGAAGTCAGCCTAGATGAGATATCGGGGATCGGTGCCACTGTTCAAAGAGGGATAGACGAAAGAATAACAATGATATACAGCGCGGCCACAAAGAAAGTCAGAGATGTGATCTTCAATGTAATCATCGGCGAGGATATTGTGGATGCATGCAAATTGGCAAAAATCAGGTATGCTGCGTTCATTGAAGCAGTTCGGGAGGCCTAAAATGGCACCCAACCTATTGAACGCAAAGCAGGTTTCAGAGTTACTTGCGTGCTCCGCCAAAACGGTTTATAGTTGGGCTGAGCTGGGAGCCATTCCGTGCATCAAGATAGGTGTCGGACGTAAGAGTCTTTTGAGATTTGACGAGCAAGACATTCTTGTATGGTTAGAGGAATGGAAACACAAGACCCTGACACGGTATAATCACGTTAACGTTGAAACCGTTGCCGGTGCCCGCAAAGGAGCGTGATGATTTAAAATGGGCATATACAAGAAAGGCAATATTTGGTGGATGATAAAGCAGCATAAGGGTGCGAAGGTCGAAAGAAGTTTGCAGACCAAAGTCAAAAGGGTAGCAGCGGATAGGTGCGCAAAGATTGTATGGGAGATTATCGACGGCAGTTATTTCAACAGCCAGTTCAAGTACCGGGCTTTAAAAGAGATGATTGACAGATACCGGAAGGAATACACTAACCACAGGAGCTACTATTGTAGGGCGCGGGACAATACCACCTATAAAGCCCTCTACAAGTTTTTCCTTCGCGACAAGTTAAAGGGAGATGAGAAGCTTAGTCTTGATGAACTGGCAGTGCGTGCAGGACATATCACTTTGCAGGATGTTGAAAACCAGATAGGAAATTACGAACAGTGGAGGAAAACTCAGAATAAAAAGCCCGCAACGATTTTGAAAGACTTGGGGTTATTGAGGCGAATGTTCAATATCGCGCGGAAAAACTGGAAATGGAAGATAACCAATCCTATCGCGGACATTGAACTGCCGAAGGTCCACAATGAGCGGGTCCGCTATCTCAAACCGGACGAAAACGTAAACCTTTTTTCTGCGCTTGAAAAGGCACAGGACAGGTGGCTCAACCCTTTTGTTATTCTTGCAATAGACACAGGACTGAGACTCAATAACCTCTGCCATCTTATGACTTCAGAAGTTGACTTGATCCATAGGAGCATTCGTAAGGCATCCGAGGTCATGAAGAATGAGGAATACCTTGGGATCCCGCTTACGAAGAGGGCTTATCGAACGATCGTGGAGCTTCTCAGGGTTCCGTGTGTCACGGGCCATCTTCTTCACGCTGACGGTAAACCGCTTTATGACAGGCAAGTGCAAAGGGGGCTGAGACGAGTGCTCAAGGAAGCCGGGATAACGAACTTTCACGTTCAGGATTTGAGACATACGTTTGCAAGCTACTTAAGGCAAGCCCAGGTCGACCTTCACACCATTGCGACGCTTCTGGGACATAAGGATTTGAGAATGGCGCAGAGGTATGCACACCTCAATGTGGAGAGTCTCAGGAACGCCGTAGAGAATCTTGACACTACTACAGAATCACTACGGCAGGGAAGGGCGACTCTTGGTGAAGTCTCGTAACTCCTTGATTTTAGTGGCGGTCCCAACGGGATTCGGACCCGTGTTTTAGCCTTGAGAGGGCCACGTCCTAGGCCTCTAGACGATGGGACCATGCGATTCAGTTTTATCTGGGGAGAGAGGATTCGAACCCCTATAAGCAGATCCAGAGTCTGCCGTACTGCCATTGTACGACTCCCCAAATATCAAGTATATCAACCGTTTACAGCAGTTTGCATCTTACCATAAACCGTCAAAAACCGTCAATAATCATCGAAATGTCAGGAAATTTCCGGCAGTTTTTTATGGCGTTCAATGAGTGAGTTACGCGAATTGTTGCAATAACTGAAAGGAGAAAGGTTAGGGTGTGACCTTTGGTGGCGGTGCGGGTCGAGACCCTATCTCTTTGAGATACGCATTCAATGCTGCGAGATAGGCCAGAAAGTGCTGATTCATGCCCTGTATGCTGGGGCGCAGGGCTTCGTTGTAGCTACGGGATGCTTTGTTGGATCTCTGAACGGCATTGCGGTATGCCGCCTTGTCATCAGATGCATGGGCTTTCCATTCCTCCAACAGGGCAAGTTTGGCCATTGCAAAGTGGCTCTCGAAGTCGCGCCTCGCCTCGAAAGAATATTTCGTCAGCATTTCCGCTTGTGTCATTAGATCGGAGTCGCCCGGAAAGTACAGACTCAATCGTAGGTAGTCCAGATAGATTCGGGTGAAGAGTTCTCCCACAACCTGTTGATAGCGATAGAGAGATGCGCCATCGTCGGAGGGAAAGTCACCGGGATTTGCGTTTAACTTGTCGGCCAGTAGCGAAGTGCACGACTCAAAAAAACGAAGTAGTGCCTCCTTCCTATCACGGCCGTACTCTGAATGAAGATCCCATTGGTGGTGTAAGTCGGACTTGAACTCTTCTATTTGACGTGAGTAGTCGATTTTTGCGGCTTCTATTTGCCTGGTAATTGCAGCGACATCTTCTCTTGAAGCTAGATTCTTCGCCTTATCCGAAAGATATTGCCCAAGGTAGATGCCCCCACCCACTATGCAAAAGCACAGGACCAGTAAAATAATTTCGAATAGCATCAGAAACTCCTCCTAACACGTTATTATGTCGTTTTGTATAGCATGGCACATTCCGTCATTCATTCTTGGCCTAATTTATCTTCTTGGATGTCATTTGAGATGAAGTAGTAAGACGGACAAGCAGCTCCTTCATAATTGGGGTTAGCAGAAGATTTATGAGTTTGCCTAGCCATGTAAGAAACTGTGTGCCGAGTCGATATATCTGCTTGTCCTTCAATGATTCGATGATCTCAATTTGTGTTTTAGCATTGAGGTCTCTATGACCGATTACAAAATTCCTAATTCTTTTAAGGAACGCTGTATGAGACTTGTTGAACTCGACTAATTCCTTGTGGATGATCTTTCGTTCTGCATCGAAATTAGTCAAAAAGATCTTTATAAGATGGTCTCTGAATGGTTTTCCCAGTACGTAAGCAAAATCCTTTGCGAATCCCGGGGCATGTCGAACACTCATTCCGGAGCAAATCGAACACCTGTTCCGGTCGAAATCGAACAGTGATTCCGGAATAGGTGTTCGGCATCGAGCGGAATAGTATCATTAAACTCGCCTG
>JBKQMP010000177.1:0-9384 GCA_052146665.1 Dissulfurispiraceae bacterium | reverse complement strand
GCAACCATAGGAAAAGACTATCAGGAGTATTTTGCCTGGCTAGAAAAAAACAATCTACCTGCTGAAGGGATAAAGATAATCGATGGAGAATTTACTGCCGGTGCATACATTACAACTGACAGGTCAGATAACCAGATAACGGGATTTAATCCAGGGGCGATGAAATACCCTTCGGAATATGAGTTTACGTATGCAGAACCCGAAAATTCAATTGCGTTGATTGCCCCTGGGAATCTTCAAGATATGGCGGAATATGCCAGGAGCTATAAGAGTAAGGGCATAAATTATATCTGTGATCCCGGGCAATCTCTTACCAGCTGGCAGAGGGACTCTCTTTTAGAGTTTATGAGGGGTTCGATGGCGTTAATCTCAAATGATTACGAGCTGGAGATGATCATTAAGATGACAGGGCTGAGCAAGAGTGGACTATTGGGACTCTCAAAGACCATTATCACAACCTTTGGCGAAAAAGGCTCACATATCAGCACATCCGACTATGATATCTCTGTGCCGGCTGCAAAGGTCCATGACGTAGTGGATCCCACCGGAGCAGGGGATGCTTATAGGGCAGCCCTGATAAAAGGATTCATTATGGGTAAGGACATTCAAACAGCAGCTAAAATGGGAGCTGTTGCAGCTACCTTTGCCGTGGAGAAGTACGGAACACAGGAGCATTACTTCACTTATGAGGAGTTTGTTGAAAGATACAACAGCAACTTCGGAGAGTTCGGGTAATTTGAAGTCAGTTACGTTAGCGAGCGACTAAGCTAGTGATTAATGTGCACGCAATAAGGGCGTATCTCCAGAGAGAATTCCAAGGGATCAGCCACGTGGGTATCAAGCAACTTGGGTCCGGTGTCCAAGGGTCGGGCTTTCTCATTGAACTCGAAACACCTGATAGGAATAGATCGTTTGTTGTGAAGGCACTCGCTGGAGAGGGGCTGGGGCATGACTATCCATCGGATAGGGCAGCGGTCTTCCTTTTAGATTTTGATGAATACAATAATCTTCCTAAGCATATCAGAGCACTCGATGTGTTGGCTGAGAACGAAGACGGCTCACTAAAATCCGTGGGCAGGGGGAAAGAATATTATTTACTGATGGAAAAAGCTGAAGGAAGAGACTATTTTAATGATTTAAACGCTTACGCCCGGAAAAAGAAATTGGAAGAATCCGACAACCAAAGAATCAAGGGGATGGCGACATATCTCGCGGCTATCCATGCCGTCAAGAAAGCGTCCCGATCTTTATATCTCAGAAAGATACGGGATATCATAGGGCATGGAGAGTGTTTGATGGGCGTACTTGACACCTATCCTGAAGGGATACTGAGTTATTCGGAGATGGCTGAAATAGAGAAGCTGTGCATCGACTGGAGGGCGATGTTAAAAACAAAGACTGAGCGCCTCTCGCAAATTCACGGAGATTTCCATCCGGGCAATATATGGTTCAAAGACAGTCAGGACTTTATCCTTCTTGACAGAAGCCGTGGGCCTTGGGGTGAACCAGCTGATGATCTGACAGCCCTTGCCATTAATTTCATCTTCTTTTCTGTTAGGTATCACGGTGAAGTCAAGGGAGCATATCTTGAGGGTTTGACAAGATTTTTTGAAGAATATATCAAGGCGTCCGGTGATGAACAGGTACTCAGCGTCCTTGCGCCTTTTTTTGCCTTTAGAGGAGTGGTTGTTGCCAATCCGGTATTTTACCCAGAAGATACAGCGGATACCCGTATGAAGATAGTTAGGTTTGTGAGAAATATACTTTCGGCGAACGATTTTGAAATCGAGAGGGTGAATGCGTATTTAAAGGCTTCCAACTGAATGGGACAAACGTAGACAACATGTGACAGAAGTCCCGGAGACCTCTAAGACTTCTCAGGAGGAAATTTTATAAAACCTTCCCAGATTAAGAATAAGTCCTTTGTAGCGATAAGGTCGCCGGCGCAATAACGGGCAATATCAAGATACCTGCCTGATCGAAAGATGTCTTTTACATCATTACCCGTAATCCCCTCAGACTTTGGGCTCTTGATGTTAAAGGTTTTGCACCACATATCGAGGCTAAATCGCCTTTTTTGAGTGCCATAGAATGTCAACTGGTCAAGGAGGTCTATGTGAGACCCACTGTATCTGTTAGGCATCAGATCTTTAGACGGTCGTATTTTGTTGATGGCGGAACGTATAATAATAAACGGACAATCAAAGCCCCTACCATTAAATGTGACAAACTGGGCATATGGTTTTATAGAGGTCCAAAAATTTTCGAGGATCTCTCTCTCCGTTCCACTCTCAAATCTGATGCCCCCTTCCTCAAATGGCGCTATAGGTTCCCCACGTGTCTGAAAATAAACTACACCTTTAAGGGAGTCGGGGTTTAACATTCCTATGGCTACGATTTCCGCGGTGAGGGGATAAAATGAAAGGCTTTCCTTTACTCTTAACGTATCTTCTTCAGAGCCAGCCCACTTCAGTAGATAGTCTTGTGTAGAGGGATCAAGCGAATCAAAATCTGTACCGACAGTCTCAATGTCAACTATGATGCGACCCATATTTATATCCCGTCTTTATATCGAGTTGCTAGTTCTAGGGTAGAATCATTAGTAACCTGCGAGCTCATTAGGCCTTGACGGGACTATGCGGCTTTTTTTGTCATCCCCTCAAAAACCTTCCAAGTCTTTAAGGTATCAATTGCTCTTTGCAGCTGAAGATCATCCTTCTCATCAACCTCTATTGGCTCTTTCTCTTCTTCTTTTGTTTCCTCTAGTTGCTGATCATTCTTAAGATGTCTCTCGAGGTCTTTTTCTCTCAAGACCGTGAATCCGTTTCCATTTTTTGCCTCGAGCTTCACTAAAATATCAGGGGTAATTCCAACATTCTGTATACTGATGCCCTTTGGAGTGTAATATTTCGCAGTCGTAAGACGTAGTCCAGAACCATCACTTAAGGGAACGAGACTTTGGACAGATCCCTTGCCAAAGGTCTGCACCCCGAGTATTATAGCCCTGTTCCAGTCCTTGAGTGCACCGGCAACAATTTCCGAGGCACTTGCGCTGCCCTGATTGACAAGTATGACCATTGGGATATCGGTGTAATAAGGCATTTCACCATCAGTGAAGTATTCAGTTTTTTCTCCACTCCGATCTTTTATATAAACTACCAATTTCTTTGGAGGGAGGAACTGGCCAACTACATCAACAGAGCTGTTTAGTAGCCCTCCCGGATCATTTCTAAGATCAAGGATAACTGACAACATACCCTCTTTTTTAAGTTTTTCCAGGGCCTTTGAGAGATCGGAAGCTGTGGATTCTTGGAAACTGGTGAGTTTAACGTATGCAATCCCGTCCTGTAACATTTTTGACTTGACACTCTTTATCTTAATGACCTCTCTTACTATCGTGAATTCCTTCGGGCTCTTCCACCCTTCTCTAAATATGGTCAACATTACTGGAGTGCCTTTTTGACCTCTCATTTTGGCGACAGCATCGAGGAGGCTGATGTCTTTCGAAGACTCATTACCTATCTTGATGATCTTGTCGCCAGCCTTGATTCCAGCCCTGAAAGCAGGGGTATCTTCAATAGGAGCAATAACAGTGAGAACACCATCCTTCATACCGATCTGTATGCCGATACCTCCGAATTCACCCTTGGTTTCGACCTGAAATTCCTTGAATTGATCAGGGGTCATATAACCTGAATGGGGGTCAAGGGAGGTAACCATGCCTTTGATGGCCCCAATGATGAGGTCTTTTGTGTTTATTTCTTCAACATAATTTTTCTGGATTAAAGCGAGGACTTCTGCAAATTTTTTCAGCTCCTCGTATTTTTCATCAGCGTTTACGCTGTTTATACTCCATCTTCCGGCCAAAGCTCCCAAGAGTACTATAGATATAATAGTTGATATTAGAACCCATCTTTTTTTATGAAACATTTGTATCCTCCGCTATTTCTTTAACCATTGCTGAGGGTCAAGAGGCTTTCCTTTGTACCTGATCTCGAAATAAAGACCACTCGTACCAAGAGCAGTAGATTCCCCCGCCTCCCCAATGATCTGATTTTCTCTTATTATAGCTCCATTTCTTGAAAAAATCTTCGAGAGATATCCGTAAAGAGTGTGGTATCCCCCTCCATGATTGATGATAACCAGCTGATTATAGCCTTTAAAATTGTCTGCAAAGACTATCTTGCCTCCATGAACGGCTCTAACTGGGGAATTAAAGGCCGTTTTAATATGTACTCCGCTTCTGAATATCGGGAGATTGAACAATGGATCAACTTGAGAGCCATAATGTAACACTACGCTGCCATTTACCGGCCAGGGAAGGCTTCCCTTAAGTCGGGCAAAGCCGCTGTCCTCTTGGGGCTCTTCACCCCCTGGGGAAGGTGTGATGCTTCTTTTTTTCTTCAGTTCTTTCTCTCTTTTTTCATTTTCTTGGATTATCCTATATAACCTGTTTGAGGAGTCTTTTAGGTCCGCAATCATCTTTTCATAAGAGCTCTTCTCTTTCCTCACTGAAATCAGAAGAGATTCCCTCTTCTTTTTCTTTTGCTGCAAAGAGTCCTCAAGTCCAGAGAGTTTTCCCTCTTCTGATTTGAAAGAAGCGTATACTTTACTAAGTTCCTCTTGTTTTTGCGTCAAAAATTTTGTCGTCTCTTTGTACTGATTTATGAGCGCATAGTCATAACGCGAAATATCGTTCATATTTCTTGCAATACGAAGTGCCTGAGAAGAGTCTTCTCCGCTGAGGAGGACCAGAACAGCGTCTGTCTCTCCGTGAAATCTGCTCAAGACCCGCAACCTTTTTTTAAGAAGGGTTCGCTGATCATTGATCTTTTCATTGTATCTTTTTATATCTTCTTCTATGGTGGCAAGGGTGCTCTGTATTTTCCTCGTCTTTCCTTTCTGCTTAATTAACTGGTTTTGTATTTCACTAAGATCAGCAGTCGTTTTATTCAGCTCATCAATAACCGATCGCTCAGTTTTTTTAACCGATTCAAGTTTCTTTTGATGTGTTCTCAGTTCCTGTTGTAGCTGCCTATACTCTTCTCGAGGATTTTCAGCAGATGTACTGAGTGTGACAAGAAATGAGGTAGAAAAAATTATAGATGAGCATATCACACGTGAAAGTGAGGACTTTACCCATTGCATCCTGTTAGAACCGTAGCCTGCCGATGGCAATAGTTGCTCCGATTATACCCAGAAAAGTCCCGACTATAGGCAACAGAAGAAACATTTCTGACGGAAATACCAGTGTTTTCAGGAGGGGAATAATGGTGCTTAGCCTAAAAGTGACGGCGAAGCTAAGGGAGAGAGTCCCAACTGACCCTAACACTCCACTGAAAAAACCTATTACGCCACCTTCTATGAGAAACGGGATCCTTATAAAACTAGTGGTGGCACCCAAAAGTTTTAATATCTCTATTTCCTCCTTTCTTCTATAAAAAAGGATTTTCACTGTGCTGTAGGTGACAAAGATCACTCCCGAGAGAATGGTGAAAAACAATATGACCCCGATGTTTCGCAAGGAATTTTTCAAATTGTGAATGGCATCCGCAATTTTCTCTCCATAGTAGACGTCATCAACACCCGGCATCGCTTTTATTGTTTCAGAAATATTTTTCAGGCTAGATGAGGAGATCATATCTCTATTGAATTTCAGCTCAATGGACGGAGAGAGGGGATTGTCACCCAAACCGTCAAGAATAGAGCTAGCATCTTTCAGTGTCCGTTTGAGCTCTTTTAGCGCTGCGTCCTTGGAAATATAATTCACGCTCCGAATATCGCGTCTACTTTCAAGTGAGGTAACGATATTCCTAGAGTCCTCTTCAGAAAGATTATCCTTAAGATACACCATCATTGTGAACCGTTCAGGCAGGTTCGCTGTAAATAGTTCAATGTTATAGACGACCAAGAAGGTGAGCGTAATAATGAAGAGGCTCGATGCAATCGTGAATATCGAGAGAATATTAATCCATTTTTCCCTGCCAAAATTTTGGATAGCATGTTTTAAGGAAAAAGAGAGCGTCATTATCCTGTTTCTTCTCCTATAAGATTTCCGCTGTCCAGTTTTAATACGCGCTTCCCAGTGTATTTAAATAATTCTCTATTATGTGTTGCAATCAGAATAGTCGTTCCACGTAGATTTATGTCAAGGAACAATCTTATGATCTGGGTTGCGGTATTAGGATCGAGATTACCTGTCGGCTCATCAGCAAGTATTATCGGTGGTTCAGCCACAAAAGCCCGGGCGATCACTACCCTTTGCTGTTCGCCTCCTGAAAGACTTTGCGGATAACTGTCAACCTTATGCCGAAGGTGGACTCTTTTTAAGGTTTCAGAAACAACGCTACGTATGTCTTTTTCATTTATTCCCCTAATCCTCAATGCGAGAGCCACATTGTCAAAAATGGTAAAATTATTGAGAAGTTTGAAATCCTGAAAGACAATCCCGATGTCTCTTCTGAGGAGAGAAATTCTAGACGTTTTAAGCGACTGGAGTTGACGGTCTCCTACGACAATGTCTCCCTCATCTGGCTTTTCCGCATGATAAATTAGCTTCAAAAGGGTTGATTTGCCAGCACCGGTAGGCCCGGTGATGTACGCCATTTCTCCTTTTGGGAGTGTAAAGGTGATGTCTCTTAAGACTGGTTGATTGTCGTAGTATTTTGAAACATGGGTAAACGTTATCATATAAGCCTAAAAGAGCAGAGAGTGGTTGACGGAACCGAGATGCAAGTGGTTCGAAAAAAATGTATTTTCATTCTAAAGTGCTTTTTATCGCAGTTATGATGTCTTGCGTAGTCAGTCCATAGAGCTTCAGCAGTTCATCAGGCGTACCTGAGCATCCAAAGGTATCATTAATGCCGATTCTTTTCATACGGACAGGCCAATTTTCTGATAAAAATTCTGATACCGCCCCTCCAAGCCCGCCGATGACAGAGTGCTCTTCTGCAGTAACGATAAACTTTGATTTTTCAGCGACTTTCAGCAATGTTGCTGTGTCAAGGGGCTTGACTGTTGACATATTGATTACACCAACATCCAGGCCCTCTTTCAATAAGACGTCCCTCGCTTCAAGCGCAAAAGATACCATTATGCCGATGGCAATAACCGTTGCATCACGGCCGATATTGAAAATATGCGATTTTCCTATTTCAAATTTATATTCTCGTGGCATCACAGGAGGAACCTTTGCCCTCCCTAGCCTCACATATACAGGTCCTGTGTATTCTGCTATTGTATCAATAACTTGTTTTGTCTCAAAGCCATCCGCCGGTACTATTACAACCATACGAGGAAGAACCCTCATCAATGCGATGTCTTCAAGTGCCTGATGAGAGGCTCCATCTTCTCCAACAGTGATCCCGCTGTGACTTGCAACGAGCTTGACGTTAAGATCCGAATAACAGAGTGTCTGCCTGATCTGATCCCAAGCTCGACCCGTCTCAAAGACTGCAAATGTTGAGGCAAAAGGTATCTTCCCGGTAAGGGAGAGCCCTCCTGCTGTGCCGATCATGTCCTGCTCGGAGATGCCCACATTGAAAAAACGTTCAGGAAATGTCTTGGCAAATTTGACTGTTTTTGTTGAGCCTGAGAGGTCAGCATCGAGAACCACCACTTTCTCATCTCTTCTGCCCAGCTCAACTAGTGCGGCACCGTAAGCGTCTCTTGTCGCTACTATTTCCCCAAAAAAACTTTGACTTTCGACGCGCTGACGTGAGTCTTGGACTTCTCTGCTACCCATTTTCACCCAACTCTTTCAGAGCTAACTCCAGTTCCACCCTGGTTGGTGTGAGTCCATGATATTCAACCTTACCTTCAAAGAAAGAGACGCCCTTCCCTTTTATTGTTCTTGCCAAAATTACGGAGGGCTTTACCTTAATCTTTTCCGTTTCATCAAGGGCTCCGACTATTTCTTCCATATTATGACCGTCTATTTCCATCACGTGCCACCCAAAAGCCTTCCATTTAGAGGAAACTGGCTCTATTCTCATCACCTCGGAGCATTTCCCGTCTATCTGTAGTTCATTTAAATCCACAATGGCACAAAGATTATCAAGCATGTAATGGCTGGCGGTCATGCAGGCCTCCCAGACCTGCCCTTCTTGTATCTCACCATCCCCTAAAAGGCAATAGACCCGAGAAGGGATTTTGTTGAGTCTCATCCCTAGGGCCATGCCATTTGCAATAGACAATCCCTGTCCAAGGGAGCCCGTCGATACCTCAACCCCCTCCAATAATTTTGAGGATGGATGGCCTTGAAGGGGACAGCCTATTTTTCTCAGATTTTGGAGGAAGGAAATGTCAAAATAGCCCGTGAGGGCAAGGACGGTGTATAAAAGAGGCGCGGCGTGACCCTTCGAAAGAACAAATCTATCCCTTAATGACCATTTAGGATCATCGGATTTATGCCGCATCTTATAGAAGTATAGCGCAGTTACAATATCGGCTGCTGAGAGGGAGCCACCCGTATGTCCTGAGCCAGCTGCTGTGAGCATCTTCAAAATCTCAATCCTCACTCTGCGCGCCTGCTCCTTCAGGAATCCTATATCACGGGATTGAATAGTAGTGGTCATTAGGTCTTATTTCTCAAGAAAAAAGTCAAAGTATTATATAACATCTCATTAAAAAAAGGTAATCATACCTTTTGTCGCTTTATTAAGTGCCAAGGGATAACTAATCAAATGCGAAAGTCTGCCCAAATAACGCGATATAACTTAAAAAAACCAAAAAAAATAGAAGATGTAAGGTCAAATAATTCTTTCTCGGTATCATGCCTTCAAAATCCCCATGATAAAAAAGATAAAGGACATAGCTGCCTGCCATACCCCCTATGGCAAGTACAAAACAACAGATTGTCAGTGAAAAAAATTCCGGGATGGTAAACACCGGATAGACGGTATTAAAGCCAAATTGCCGTCCAAAAGTCGGGAAAAAATCACCAAGATTGGTCAAAAAATACTTGAGACGATAAGCTAATTCGCCAGCAAAGGCCAGCGGGATCAGAACAGGGATCAGTGGCGAGAAACGCCCGAAAACTTCATCTTCTGTAATAGTGAAAAGCCACCCACCAAGGCGAATGATGCCAATAAAGAGAATAAATCCGATAATCAAAATGGAGGTGAAAGCCAACGGATCTGAATTCAGAAAGACAGCCACCAAGGATTGGTACATAGGCGCGTGGTGAATAAACCTTGCCAGTTGGGACCCCATAAGAAATGGAATAAAATAAGAGCAGGTGAGGTACCGTCCCTTATTAATTACTAGTTCGGTAAAGGGATTTCTTAAATTAATTCTTGGGGAATCGCTATCGCAAAGCGAGATGCAATGACCACAGACAAGGCAGTTGATGTTATTTCGGACATTTATAGCCCCGAGGTAGAC
>JBKQMP010000176.1:0-7904 GCA_052146665.1 Dissulfurispiraceae bacterium | reverse complement strand
GGAAAAATGTACTACAACCGATTGAAATAACTAAAGTAAGGATTGGGGTCACGAACAAAGAGGGGACAGCATTTAGGGCCTTAACCTTATTGGCGGCATTCTTTGAGGGGATCAATCTGAGGGGTATTTTGCGCGAAGCGATTCTGACACGGGAGAGTTTACTCGATGGGATTGGAAGTCATGGCGGGATAGTGTCATAAATACTGTTGATATACACAGGAGGCAAAAGGTTTTCTCATCATCTGTATGTAGGCCAGAAAGAGGTGTTTACCGATCTTTTCTTGGTGCGGGAACTTCCTTTAGAGTTGGCGATATTGATGAGGCTTTTTAAAAGAATGCGGAAACTGAAGGAAGTGCATTGGATGTCTTAGGGGCTATGGGGATACCTGACAAGATTGATTCTACGGAAAAAGATTAAAGAAGAATGGTTCTCCCTCTTTATTGACGGTTCTAATAGGCAGTCTTCGCTCGGATACGCAGGTTGGTTAGCGCATCATACTCAACATTACAGCTTGAAAAAGACATCCTCAAGTGTTTTGAGGGTGTCAAAAACCCGTCGGATTCCATTTTACTTATCATGCTTTGCTCAAGCGGCTCGCACGTACCTTTCACGGAAAGCCTCCCTTGATACTGAACATCAGGCAAGGGCTAATCGACAGGCCGAGAGACGGTCCAGATACGAAAATATAGAATTGCTAATTCTCCCTGGTGCGTTCATTGTATTCTGCGTCATTCGTGCTAAAGGAATATCTTCACCGATTTTGCTAATAGCTGCGCGGAGCAGTCGACTTCGTTCGTCATCACGATTTGCAGAACGCACCGGCCTTTTAGGGTGCTGGTTATGGCCATTTGTTCCGACAAAGTTTTTAGGTCTTGTTAGCGAAAACTGCCGCTCGGTTGTCGGAGGATGTCACTTCAATAGCTGTTCACCGTGCTCAGGGCAAGCCAGAACCGCAGCTCACTAGTGGCTGCTCCTCCGCAGAAAGTTTCGCTTTATTTGTAACATAAAAAAGTAGAAGTTGATTTTAAAATGTGTTAAGATTTGGCATTGCTTATCGGTGGAGCAGTGAGGGGAAAAAGAAAATGGAGGTCAGCATGAAAAAATTCATCCTTGCAGCCAGTATTTTTTTTCTTCTTTTGCAGGTTGCCGCCGCTTATGCCAATGACTATACCGGCACACTCTCTCTGTCCCTTTCAGAAGGATATAATGATAATATATACCTGACTCATGAAAATAGGACTTCTGACTTCATCACCTATATATCGCCGGGCATAGAGTTCACGGCCAAATCATTAACAACCGAACTTAAGCTTGACTATATGCCAACCTTCAGTTTGTACAGCTCACACAGCGACCTCAACGATACAGGCCAGAACCTTAGTGCCAATGCATCCTTTTTGTTTTCAGGCGCTCTGAGCCTTATCGTTTCAGAGAGTTTTGTGAAGACCAGCAGTATACAGGATATCGTAGCTATTCCAAATGTGGGACCAGTAACTGCTCTGAGCGAGCTGACAATCAATAACTTAAGCGCTACTTTATCCTATAAACTGAGGGATAACCTGACTTATGCCGTCGGCGCATCATACTACATTTCTAATAACAGCCTTCCCTACATCAGCGACATGACAGACTATTCGGGGAACATGGGATTGACATATACGCCGGATGAAAGAACGTCACTGTCGATCAATGCAAACTATACAAAATACGATTACAGCCTGACGAGCGACGCCTCAGGACTGAATTGCTACCTAGGCGCAAACTACAAGCTTACGCCCACCATAACAATAGGATTAACCGGTGGAGCGACATGGACAAAGATTGACGATACAGGAGATACCTCAACCAATTTCAGCGGGGGCATTGACATCAAGAAAGCCTTTGAGAAGGGGGATCTTCACCTGTATTACAGTCAAGCCGTTAACCCGGGAATTGATTCAGGCGTCCCTTTATTGCAGCAAAGCGTTGGTATCAGCATAACAAAACCGATAACAGCTCAATGGAACACGTCTGCTTCCGCCTCCTATAATCTGTACAAGTCAATAGGGCAAAGCTCTGAAGACTATGCTCAAACGGTCCTCGTGGCTGGCGTGTCTTACAATCTCACGCCATGGGCCAATTTGGGGTTGTCCTATGACTTCGTGAAGTCTCATGACAAGCTGAATGACAGTAATGATTACTATAACAATATAGTGCTCCTCGCCCTGAAGATAAATTACAGCAGGAAGTTTTAGGGTTTCCTGATAGAGCTTTTTACATACCGAAAGGTGTCCAATGCCTCTTGCCGTTAATACTGCTATGTGTCGGTTAAATTTACGATTCATTTCCGTATTGTAAAGAAAGATTACTATCTTTAACGACATGTAAACTCTATCAATTCAAGACTATTATAGATTACCTTTTATATTCAATCATATACGATATGCACTACGTGACAGAGTCACAAGTGGCCTAATTGGCATTGAATTTGCTATAATATTCTTAAGAAAGGAGGGTGTTCATGAAACGATTAACGCTAATTACTACAGCAATTGTCTTTTTAATATCCCTCTGCATTGCTGTCAGCGTGCAGGCTTATGTCATTAATGATACCTATTGGGGCGGCACACCCTCTAGTGGTGCAAATGCCGACATAATTGGCACGTACAACCAGTTTGCTATCAACACCATGACGGTAACGCAGAGCGGAAATATTCTGACTGTAGATATCAACGGGCCATTTTTCAGCGCCTATACGGTAAATGATGTGTATAACATGCAACTGGGGAGTCTGTTTCTGAGCACCTCGGGATGGCACCCCTACGGAACAGGGCCGACTTATGGTAGTGATACTGCACTTAATACAGGCACAAACTGGGCATACGCCTTCGTATTAAACGGCAAAAACGACGCCACGAGCGGCATCGGATCCCTGTACAGCGTCGGTAGTAGTGGGATAATACTAACCAATACAACGGGTATCAAGGAGGCTGGCCAGAATCCCAGGTGGAAGGAAGATCAGCTATATCGCTACTCGCCGGGAAACCAAACTGCGTTGGGTTCGGGCGGCACATGGTCCATTAGTGGGAACGATCTGATTATGACATTTGACATCAGCCCTCTGAGTGGTAACCTCGCTTTTGACTGGACCATGCAGTGTGGTAACGACGTGATTGAAGGTGGGGCGCCGTTAACTGTTGTCCCTGAACCTGGTACGCTTGTCCTGTTTGGTACCGGATTGGCAGCGATAGGGCTTTTTGGTTTAAGGAGAAAAAGGAAAGCAAGTAACTAACGTCCAAAATTAAGAACTCAGATACAAAAAAAAAGCGTTCACCTGCCAAAGTCGGTGAGCGCTTTTTCACATTTAAGAAAGAGAATCTACCGACAACTACCGATATCGACAATTTCTTCCAATAGCAATGATAGTTGAATTTCCCTATGAGTTTTGCTGCCAGCTCCCTTGATTCCTGGCGTCATGGCAAGAGCTGTTTTCGCTTGCCTGTGATGTCTTGACCCCACATCTCGCATTGATGGCCAATTTCAAATCTCTCTATGCGGAGTCATTCTTCAGCAATTGCTCTGTTTGACGACTTAATGGAAATCTTGTAGGCCTCAGGACTGGATTTCTTATCGCGCTCTCCACCTGTGTGGGTCGCAAAGAAATCGAGTTGGGTTTCGACTGTCGAAATGAGTTTGCTCGTCTCATCTGCAATGATTGAGTAGAACTCAGCCTTTTCGCCCTTGGAGACCTTCTCTGCCTTCTGGAGATAATAAATCGAGCCCTTTATGGAATTGAGAGGCGTGCGCAGTTCGTGGGAGATTCGGGTGAGGAAATCGGCCTTTAACATTTCGGCTTCTGCAAGTTTTCTGTTTAATTCCTCCAATTCTGCTACCTTCGAGAGGATCTGATTCATCAGGTCCACATTCTCAAGTAGGACTGCCGCCTGACTTGCAATGATCTTGACAAGATCGAATTCGTCTTCCTCAAAGGGGAGCCCGTCCCGTTTATCATTGATATTAATGACTCCAAATAGAGATTTCTTGCTCACAAGAGGACAGGAGATAAACGATCTCGTTTTATAGCGGTCACGCCTCGTCTCGATGAACCTGGTGTCCTTCTCTATATCCTTAACCATTACTGGCAAACGCGTCGCTGCCACTGTGCCTGCAATGCCCTCTCCAACCTTTATCCTGTATGACTCCACGAGACTCAGATCAACGCCTTTGGCAGCATAGATATACAGGTCCCCATTATGATCGATGAGCATGAGGGAGCCTTTCTCGGCGTTGGTATTGGATACTGCCAAATCGAGTATGACGTTGGCTATGGTGCCGGTATTATCGGCAGCCACCACAACATTGGAAATTTCTTGCAGAATGGATAATTTTTTTTCGGCTAGCATAGCAGTGTTATGAAAAAATTGGACATTCAGCTACAACAGATCTACTCATTTTTTTCTCAGCCTTTTCCTAACATAAAGACCGAAACCCAGTAGTCCAATGCCAAGCAAAATAAGAGTTGATGACTCAGGGATTCCAAAATGCGGCTCATCAAGATCTGTTCCATATTAAAAATACATTAGAGATATCGGACAGTGAAAAGCCGTTCCGAAGTCTGATTAACGTAAAAACAGCCGGGTTCTTGATAGAGGCCTTAGTCCCTGTTACATGAGCGTTACCCGTCGAAGTATTATCGCCTGTTGAAGCAATTCCGTATTGCAACCCGTCTTGACATGTTGGCCCATGGAGATTTGTGCCCAGAGGAAAAAGATCGTGCGGACCAACAATGCCGAACCAGGCACCACTGATCCCTTCATACTTGCGACGGTGAAGAGAAGTATTTGCAGACTAAAACTTCACGAAACCATTGCTCAGACCCATCTTAAGCATATGATCTATTAACAAATGCTACTGTCAAAATATTCAGGCCACATTTGTTTATTGTCACGCCCTTTTCACCTTATTGTGAGGATCCTGGGACCTTTTAATCAGGCTCCTTGTGTCAACAATGAGTTGCGAATTCTGCACAATGAACTCCGGATCATAGGCGGAATGATCGGTGGCAATGACAACGCAATCATACTGTGCCAGATTTTCTTTTGTCAGCGGCACTGATACTTTTCCAATGCTGTATTTCCTTGTCTTTGGAGCAACAGGGATGTGCGGGTCATTGTATTCAACCGCTGCTCCCTTTTTCTGAAGGAGTTCAATGATTTTAAATGAAGGTGACTCGCGGGAGTCATCAACATCTTTCTTATATGCCAGCCCGAGGACCAGTATTTTAGCTCCGTTAATGCTTTTGCCTCTCTCATTGAGCGCCTCTATTGTTTTTTGAATAACATAATAGGGCATTGAGATATTTATCTCACCCGCCAACTCGATGAATTTCGTGGAAAAATCGTATTCCCGGGCTTTCCATGTCAAATAGAACGGGTCTATAGGGATGCAATGACCGCCAAGCCCCGGCCCCGGGTAAAAAGCCTGGTAACCAAAAGGCTTCGTCTTGGCTGCCTCGATGACCTCAACAATGTCTATGTCCATCCGATCAAAGAGCATCTTGAGTTCGTTTACGAGGGCTATGTTGACAGCCCTGTAAATATTTTCCAGAAGCTTGGTCGCCTCGGCCACTCTGGCGGAAGACACAGGGACTGTCCTTACAACAATAGCGTCATAGAGGTTTTTTGCAACTTCAAGACAGTTCTTTGTATAGCCGCCAATAACTTTGGGAATGGTTCGGGTCGAGAAGTCCTTATTGTTCGGGTCTTCCCTCTCCGGAGAATAGGCGAGATAGAAATCCTTACCGGCCTTGAGGCCCGTCTCTTCAAGTATGTCTTTCATCTCCCCTTCAGTAGTCCCTGGATATGTTGTGGATTCAAGGACTATAAGCTGCTCTCTTTTTAAATTTTGAGCAATGAGCCTTGTTGTGTTAAAGACATAGCTCATATCAGGTTCACGGTTTTTATTTAAAGGTGTCGGGACACAAATTATGATGCAGTCCATGCCTGAAAGCTCTGAGAAATCTGAGGTCGCTGAGAACAGGGAAGCACATTGGGCAATCCCGACTGAGTCGATGTGCTTAATATAACTCTTCCCCTGTTTCAGCAGTTCTACCTTCCTATTGTCGATATCAAAGCCTGCCACTGGAAACCCTGCCCTGCAAAACTCGATGGCCAGAGGCAACCCCACATAGCCAAGCCCGATTATACCAAGATGGGCTGTTCTCGCTTTAATCTTATCTTTCAAATCCATAACTTCTCCCTATTTGTCTATGCATCGCGTGAAAATGTCACGATATTGAGACTGTCTCATATTTATTAAAAATGAGCCTTTGCATATGATGGTATCCTAGCAAAAGAAAACTGATCGTGATTGCTTCAGGGTTGAAGACCGTGCTTCTTCATCAGATCGTAAAGGGTTGGCCTGCTTATGCCAAGGACCTCCGCGATCTTAGTCATATTGCCTTTGTTCTTGTGAAATGCTTTAGTGAGCATATCCTTTTCTATTCTATCCCTCGCCTCTTTGAGGGTGCTGTCACGATCTTCCCCTCTGTCTTCAATTCGCTTTTCCGTTAGAGATAGGTCATGAAGCTCTATCGTCGGGGACTCCGACATGATCACTGCGCTCTGTATTTTATTTTGAAGTTCCCTCACATTTCCCGGCCAGTGATAACTCTTCAGGAATTCCATTGAAGAAGGGCTGAAACCCTTCATTTTTTTCATTATGGTCTCGCTGAACCTCCTGAGAAAAAAGTTGGCAAGCAGAATAATATCGTCACCCCGCTCTCTCAAAGGAGGTAGACTTAGGGAAATTACCCCTATCCTGTAATACAGATCCTCGCGGAATCTCCCTTCCTGGATGGCCTTTAAGATATCGATATTTGTTGCGGCGATTATTCTTGCATCAACAGTAATATCGTCTCTCCCACCCACTCTCTGGATTATCTTGTCCTGCAAAAACCTCAACAGTTTCACTTGAAGGTTAGGAGACAGTTCAGCAATTTCATCAAGAAAAAGTGTGCCCTGATGGGCGTATTCAAACTTCCCGAGCACCTGAGCATGGGCACCGGTGAAGGCACCCTTCTCAAAACCGAACAACTCTGATTCAAGGAGATGCTCAGGAATGGCACCACAATTAATGGGTATGAACGCGCCTTCCTTTCTTAGGCTCAATGAATGAACTGCCCTGGCTACCATTTCCTTTCCCGTACCACTCTCCCCGGATATCAGAACAGGTGCATCAGTCGTCGCAACTTTTCTGACAGTTGCAAAAACCCTCAAAATTGCAGGACATTGTCCGATGATCCCTCCGAACTCACTTGTCTGAATGTTAAGGATATTCTGGAGTTTATAGTTTTCCTCCTCAAGACTGGAGAGGTGAATTGCCCTTTTTACAATGACTTTAAGTTCATTCAGATCAACAGGTTTCTGATAGAAATCATAGGCACCTGCTTGTATCGCCTTCAACGCATTATCTCTCTCGCCCTGACCGGTGACGACAATCACCTTTGTGAGTGCATGGTTTTTTAGAATCTCATCAAGACATTTGAAGCCTTCTTCAGTCCCATTCTCATCGGGAGGCAGCCCAAGGTCCAGCAATACCACTTTGGGATGATGTTTCTTGGACAACGACAAAGCTTCCTTCCTCTCTCCTGCAAGGATCACATTATAATCCTTGCCAAGCCCCCACTGGAGCTGTTTCCTTATATCACTGCTGTCATCGACAATTAATAGTTTTTCCATGCTGATCCCGATTGCTTTTTATCCTTGCACTCCTGCGATGGGCAGATAGACTTTAAAAATCGATCCCTTCCCGGGCTCACTCTGAACCTCTATCCTGCCGTTATGGGCTTGCACGATTTGCCTGCACTGGTAGAGACCGATCCCCAGACCCTTTTTCTTTGTCGTCTTGAACGGCTTGAACAAAT
>JBKQMP010000175.1:0-28545 GCA_052146665.1 Dissulfurispiraceae bacterium | reverse complement strand
CGGGTACGCCCTGAATTTGACTCCGCTTGCCATATCGTATATTCCTATAATGTATTTAAGTGCATCGAAAAGCAAGTATCCGCGTCCACTTTACATGCCTATGCTGCAGGCTGCTTAACCCCCTCACGGCCTGTGGCCTACCAGGGGGGATGCACAACTATCAGTTGAACCAGAATTGAAGTCTGCCGAGAGACTCGCTCAAATCAGCTATTCACGGACAACTGAGGAGTTTCAGGACGGCGCAACTTACTGAACAGTACGACTGGAAACTAACGCTATTCAAAAGACATACTCCCTCAAGTGCATAGAGGAAGTCTATACCGCGGACATCTCAGCTAAGCAGTTGGTTTCCGATTTTAGCCTTGTGTGATACACGGTCATGTCCAGTATTCCATAGCTAGTCCCGCCGAAATTGTCGATAATTCACAGATCGCTTTTATTACTCCCTGCCTTGCGGTTTCGGTCTCCATTGGGTTTGCCCTATCCATCCTTCAGTTGATCCTTCAATGCGATCGAAACGTGCTATGTAGGGCTTGATATCCAGCAGTGGCGTCCCGTCCAGCACATCTATGCCCTCGACCATCAGGACATGGCCGTCTCTCTCTTTCAGCTTTACAATTGACATCCCTATACTGTTCGGCCTGCACGGATGCCTCGACGCGAATACTCCGTGAGGTTCATCGTCCAGGAATGTTGGACGCACCAATTCAATCTCACCCGCTTTGTTGAAGTGATAAAGCAGATATATGTGAGAGAAGCCCTCGATGTCTTTCAATCCCGCCTCATACTCCACAAATACCTCCACGCGCCCTACTGCGTCCGTCGCGTAAAGAGGTTGAATCGGACACTGGTCTTTAGAGTTGTACGGGGTATGAATGATGCCGATTGGTTCAATTATCATAGAGTTAGTATCGCATTCCCCATGTGCCATGTCAAACGACCATTATGAAGAGCCTTAAATAAAATAGTAGCCAACCAATATTACGAGGCAACTTTTAGTCCTTCTGAAATGTCAGGGGTGGCTAGTATCATGTCAACCACTCTGCTCCGACGAGAAGTGTATTGCACTTTCACCTCGCACGATACTTACTGTCTCTTGCTCAGCACCTCTATCGACAATGGGATTGTGCTGACAGCTCCAATGATCAATAGTGTCCAGCCTATAGCCTTTCTCTGATCATCATTGAGTCTGTCTACCAATAGCAGACCAATTCCTGCTCCTAACATGCCGCGTGTGCCAGCTATTAGGGCTATTTCCGGCAATGTCAATTCTGCTTTCTTCATAGTTCCTCCATGGTAGTTTAAAGTATACCAAGTCTTCGATATGAGTGCAAAAGGAAAGCATCGCGAAGTTGGACAGACCCGCAGATGCGTCAGTTATTCTCGTGACTAAAGATTTTTTTTTGGGATGTTCATGGTGTTGGCTTTCAGGGGAACTAAAAACTCAGCGAGGATCTGGATAAACCGAGGGTTCACCCTGCAAGTCCGTGCGCTTCAATGCATTGGAAGAGTGAAGATTATCGTTAGAGCTATGCTAAAGGAGAAAAGGGCGAGGGCACTACCACAATACAGGGCCAAAGCTTAAAACGATAAATACAATGGTTTTCTTTAAGATACATCCCAATGAGCTTCTTAGAGCCCTCATTTCTTGCTACAATTAAGACAAGCCCGTTAATTTTATCGTTAGAGGCTGGTATCTATGGCAGTGACGCTGTCGAGGCGATGTATCGCGCGACTAGGAAGGACGCCGAAGGGCAGGCCCTCAACGGCAAGAATGGGTATACCCTAACGTTTGCGGCAGGACAGTGCCCACCAGCGAAAGCTTTCTGGTCGGTGACGATGTACAATGGCAAGACGCAATTGCTGATTAAAAACCCGATCAACCGGTATCTCATCAACTCTCCAATGCTTCCTACCTTGAAAAAGAACCCGGATGGATCACTGACGATCTACATCCAGAAGGATTGGCCGGGGAGGGCGAAAGAAGCAAACTGGCTGCCTGCACCAGACGGACCGATTTACCTAGTGATGCGCCTGCATTGGCCGCAGGAAACACCGCCGTCGATCCTACCGCCTAGCGCAGGAGCATGGAATCCGCCAGCAGTGAAAATGGCGAAGTAACATAATAGCAACATAAAGCCGGCACCATGCAGCCTTCGCTCCATGTTGTCTACGCTGGTCGTAACCCGTTAATGGTGCCACTTGAAAATAGAAGATTTGTATGTTTGATCGACCCCCAAAAACTAGGCTTGCCGGCCGTCAACTCCTTGAGTCTCAGCACCAATGCCCTCTGATCTTTCCCCCTGCTCCAGTACCCCTGTGTGGATCGCCCAATCCAGATTAGCTTGCAGGATCGCCGCTCCCTTACTGCATAGGTGCTGCATATATACGAGACAATCTCTCGCTTGTCCACAGGCTTTAGAACTTTTTTTGACAGCATATCCTGCAACATATGCTTGTCCAGACTCAGATCCGCCACCAACAGCTTCAGCCGTCCGTTTTCTTCCTCTAGGGCTCTCAGTCGCCGGATCTCCGACACTTCCAGGCCTTCATACCGCTTCCTCCAGTTATAGAAGGTCGCATGACTGAGCCCCATATTGCGCACTCGCTCTACTACCGGCGTACCTGCCTCCGCTTCCGTCAGTGCGAACCCAATCTGCTGCTCACTAGACCTCTTCTTCATCCTCCCCCCCTTGCCGCAGATCTTCAGTATACTCTCATTCTCCATGAACCAGTTTTTCGGGGAGACGTCATATCTATTCCTAGACAATACATATTGAGCATGTTCAACGGAGAACTTCCAAAATCAAGTTGCCGTGTGGTGCTAAGACCATTGCCTTAAACGTATTGCTATTGACAAAAATTGGCAATAGCTTCGAAAAAGTGCCAGCGCTAACTCGTCATCTATTATTCGGCAGTCTTAATCATATTGATAAATAAGCAAACGTCATCACATAAAAATAGGCACAAGAAATGCTAGGATAAGGGCTGAGGTTAATGACCACGAGACATCGGGCTTGACAGTTATTGCATATCTTGTCACATATGAACTGCATGATCCGATGAGGGGCATTCAGCAAACGAGATGTTGCGTCTGCTAAAAAAGTTATTCAAGCATACTTGGAAAGGGGTTCTTGGTAGATTAATCTTTGGACATAGAAAAAAGGCTAACCTAGCAGCATCAATTTAGAGAGGGAGGCAAAGCCACTATGACTACGATTCTAATAATTGTCAACTTTTGTGTTCTAGTCCTGGGGCTTAAGGCTTATGGTCACCACAATCAGGCCACAGCGGCTATCCTTTGCGGCATCGTCGGCCTTATTACAGGTGGCTTACGGTCTAACAAAGACGAAGGAGGGACGAAGTCTGATGCACTCTTCTTTACGGTTTTTATTTTTAATATCATCCTATTTCTTGGATGGGTTGGCGGCCTATTGATTTAGGCCTCTAGCGCAACGAAGCCCTTGAAAGGGTCCCGACAATAAGAAATACGCAATATACGGAAAGGTAAATAACCAATAACATATCGACCATCTTTCCCTATGTTCTTTCGTGCCGCTTTCTGAGTGCAACGGTCCTGTAACCCTCCGCACTGGAGATCGGCGGCATACAACATCACACCATCACTTATCCCGAGACATTTTACCTTCTGCTCGGAAGCATACCGCACCGCCTGATTAAGAGCTGCCTCAACTGCGCGGCGGTCCCATGCCAGCGCGCCTGGACGCTTCGCCTCGATGATGAGGTATTTAATACCAAGACTAGTCAACAAAAGGTCGGAGTGTTGGACTTGGTTATTGAGATCTGACAACGGCCAATCGAGTACGGTCGTGAAGAGGTCCTCGAGAATATTCTCGGTCACTTTCTCCGCCGCGATCCCGTGCCGATCCTGTTGCTTCAGGCGGTCGGCACGCGTTAAAGAGAAGGCGTTCCAACTCTCGCGTATCCTCTGAAGTACTCGGTGGTATGACGATAGGTTTTCGATATTCATGTCCTAACCACAATCAGGCTAAAATCACGTCATTATCTTAACAAAATGATAGTAATAAAATAGTCGCCCCGAAATAATTTGGAGGTAAAGTTAGGTTTTGTACTGCGCAACAGCATAATTTACTATTTGTAGAGGAAAGATTTTACTGCCTGAAAGAAAGGCGTGCAAATTTTGACCTTTAGATAGAGGTCGCCGGGATTACCTCCATATTTTCCCTCTCCGCCAAGACCCTTGAGTTTTATCTTCTGTCCTTCTCTTATTCCAACCGGAATCGTGATAAGGAGGTCTCGACGTTTGGCCTGTTTATTATACAAATACTGAATCTTACCACCCTTGGAGGCTTCTTTTGGATTAATCTTGAGGATATCATGTAAATCTTTTCCGTCCTCCGGTAGGTCAATCCCTAACATCTTTGCAACTATCTTTTGAAACAGGGACATCCACTTGACTATGAATTTTGACAATAGAGGTTGACTACCTTCTGGCACCTGTTGCGCCCTATTATTAGGTGATACCTTAACCCCTTCCCGGTAGGTTTTTCCCACGGGGCCAAAAAAGAAAAAGGCGCCACTGGAACCACGGCCGCCTTTGAACTGGAACGTTCGGTAGTGGCTGCCGTAAAAATTATTGCGACTGAATATATCTTCGGGTCTGCTGAAACCAAACACTTTGCTGAGTTCCTCGAAAATTTGACCAATATCTGAATCCCGAAAGATGTCCTGATCAGTGTGGGTCTGTCTGAACTGGTCCCTCGCGTGGGAACCAAACCTTTGCCTCAAGAGATCATATTCGTTTCTTTTAGGCGAATTTGACAGAACAGCGTAAGCCTCATTGATCTCCTTCATCATTTCTTCACTTCCGGGATTTTTGTCCGGATGATAACGGAATGCGAGATTCCGATAAGCTTTTTTTATCTCATCGGAACTTGCGTTTTCACTAATTCCCAAAATTTTGTAATAATCTTTCTGATCCATATTTGTCTAGTATAACGCGGATGCATCATAAGTGAGAAGAATGAGGAGCCCCAAAAATTATTCATTCTCGCCAGTTGTCGTGTCGGCCCACGACGGTGGGCTCCCTCCCTCTACTACATAGTCTAAGTGCGGGGACAGTTGGTCCTGTCAAATGCAACTGGTAGATGGTTGAACAACGCGTCTGAGGCTGTTCTAGGGCAATGCGTGAGTGTCGCTGCGGTTGATGTTGCTGGCGGGTGATAGTTCCGATAACACATAATTAACGGAACCGGGGCTCACAATCGAAATGCTGCCATCTTTTTTGAGAAATCCCATTTGGGTTTTTCGGTCGGTTATCAAATTCGCTGGCCAGGCTGTTCTGTGGATGCCATCACATGCCCAATTGGCTAAACCGACCGCGCTAAGAATCAATACCCGAATTGCCACCTAGGAATCCGACAAACATGCCGACATCATGGGGAATGCACCAACTTTCACAGAGCCATTTGCCGACTGAAGAGCGACTGTTATATTAAATTCATCCTTTCTTTGCGATAAACACCATCTGATCATCACCGAGATAACCAAATTCATGCGACCAATAGGTATGTGCACATGCCGCTGCAAACCCTGCCTGCTTCAGTTGATCAAGCATTTCCCACCCGAACCTGTAAAAGGCCAAGCATCCCTCGGCATTGATCGGGTCTCCGTGATATTCCGGCGGAAGGAGATGTTCAATAATCCCGGCGTCCTTTACGATAGCGCGCACGATATTCTTCTGAGAACGCGGCTCAAACGGGACAGTAAACAAAAGTTGACCCCCAAGGCTTAATACCCGACAACATTCCGCAAAGGCCTTTTGAAAATTAGAAATATGCTCGAAGACGTCAAAAGAAAGAATGACGTCAAAAAATCTGTCCGGAAAGGTCAACAAAGTAATACTTTCATTGCGTATGCCTTGCGCATTTTTTTTACCAAGCGCAATTGTATCCCCTAGATACTCGCTGCCGGTGACATCCCAGTACTTTTTCGAAAGCCATTGATATAATGGCGTCGTCTGCTCCAGGATATAGATTCTGGTAAAAGGCTTGGGGTTGAGTAATTGTTCGAACAGATGGATTGACGCCCGCATGCGATTATTTAGGCCACATGAAGGACAGAGGAGATGTTCCCTCCAATTAGGAGTGAGCGCGCCGTTACTTATATACGAATACGAGTACCCGACCGAAAAGCTGACGTCCTTTTTGCACACGTAACAGACACCGGGCAAAGCGAACGGCTTGTCGCTGATGGTGCATCCTTTTTCATATCGGGCACGCTGGGCATGTTCGTCCTGCATGCGCAGCAGATATTCCTGATATTCCCTGTAGGAGGCTATTTTTGAGGTTTCCAATTTGATTTGGTTATAGCGAAGCTCTGTTCATTCCATCCCAAATGTGGCCTCAGACGGGTCATCGTCTCTCCCTCATGCAGGGAGAAATAGACCAGATGGTTTTTTTGACGCCACTTTGTCGAGAGGTTCTTCCATCTGCATCGCTTCCCTCGCTTCCGCTACACCCTTGACCTTACATGCCCTGAACGCCCACCAGTAGGCCTCGTAGAGCAACCGCCTAGTCTGCTGATCAAGGTCAAGCTTCAATTCCAGCCGCTTTGTGGCGATGTCATCCAAGGAGCGGGCTGACGCAAGTTTTGCGTCAAAAACTGGCTGGATCGCTGCCCATGCGGCCTCTGAACCAGGGATTTCAGCCCACTGCTGCACACGCGGATCATCGTGAAGCCGGCTAAACACATACTGCGATCGTCCCTGCTTCACAAGACGTTTACAGAAATCATCAAACGTGACGACCCGTATCATCTTACTGATGGCGTGACTGTTGTAGACAACTTTCAACCCGTACGGGGAAAGCCTGAAGCCGAGTTCTATGTCTTCGCAGCCAAAGCGGAAGACAGAATCGAACACCCCGTGTTCAATCAGGAAGGACCGTTTACAAGAGGATCTCCCTCCCCAAAAATAGGTGTAATCTAGGATTTGGCCGTGTTTGATATGTGGATAGGAAAACAGGAAACAGCCGATCTCCGTGACGAAATGCATCAGCGGCAGTAAGGGGATATCATCCGCCCAGGTTGTGTAATTGAGGACTGAGTAATTCACTTCCGGATAGTGCTGGTGCGTCTCCAGGTGCTCCTCAAGCAGCGTCGGCATCGCGATATCGTCATCGTCCATGAAGAACAAAATCCATCCTCGCGATACATATACCCCGTGATTTTTTGCCGAGGCCAAGCCCGAGTTGTTCTGAAAAAAATATCGCAGGGGAAGCCGTTCGCGGAATGACTCGGCGACCGCCCGTGTCGTGTCGGACGATCCGTCATCGATGACGACGACCTCGAAATCACGCCGAGCAAGCGTTTGAGCCTCAAGGCTTACAAGGGTCCGCGCCAAGTACGCCGCACGGTTATATGTGCAGATGACAATGCTCATCGGCAACAACTCCGCGGCATTGGTCAAACTTTTTCGTGGTGTTTCTTTCAAGGAGTCTTTTCTGGACGGAGACACTGCCGCGCTGAGTATCCGGCGATCTTTAGGATAAAACGCGTCCAGGAGATCGACAGGTCCGTCAATCTTATGCATCCCGAATGGCTGACCTTTCCAGTCATCAGGGTAATCATGGCCCCTTAGCTTCTTGAATATGCCGAAATTCTCGCGAACATCCACCGCTTCCCAATGGTGATCGTTAAGCAGGAAGCGCAGGAGGATGTGAGCACTTATAATGTCGGTATCGTTTATGACGACCAACCCGCCGTCCTTCAACAGAATCGCGCTGAAGAACCAATCTACAAGAGGGAAGGGGAATCTGTGGGCCCCGTCGATAAAAATGAAATCAAAGCCGCCTGCGGCAAACGATGGTAGGAAACTGAACGACTCACCTACCAAGAAATCGGTTTTTTCTAAGGAGATTCCAGATCCACCGCAATAGTTCTTTATCCGATCGACCTCTTCCTGAACTGGTGTGATGCAGGTATGCACGCATTCTTTATGGGCAAATACTATGGTGCTAAAGCCAGATCCGATCTCCATCGTTCGCAAACCGGGCTTGAGGCACCCTTCCATAGCCTGCAGCAGATTCATATTCGAATTCCAGGATATCAGGCCTCCCCTCCAATGGTTGTGAAATAATGGACCGTCCTTATTCAGCTTATCTAAAATTGAATACATTGTTCCCCTTATCACCCTTCCCGGAAATCATCAAGCAAGCCCAAGACTTCGAACATTCGAAAAAATATGATCTCCTATGCATAAGACTCCAGTATCGTGAACGCCTCACCCTTCGACACGTGGGGCCGGCCTGCAAGGTATTCTTCCATCGCTCTTAGCGCCTCTTCATATTTGTAATTTTTCACCGGTCTCCTCATGCTGTGTTCTACGGGCGTTGCGTCTACGATCCCGATGCGCAATCCTTGTCCCTCGATGAGGCAGGGCCAAACAAAGTCGTAGCCCCACCCCATGGGAGAGCGTTCGTCGAAGGGCAAAAGAAGTCCGTACAGATCCTTGCGGATTGAAAAAAGCGGCCCGATCTCTACAAAACGCGTTCTCCGCGCCAACAGGCCATCCAGTTGGTTAACGAAGTGATGATCGATATAGCTGTTGTGGGTCCGGGCGGGCTGGGCCATGGCGAAGTCGTATCGCGTCACAGCATCAAGATACCGTTCCAAAAAGTTCTTGGGAAGGACGATATCGTCATCGCAGACGATGATGAAATCATACGTCATTAAATCTTCTTTCTCTAGGAGCGTATTCAACAGGATGAACTTCGGGGTTCCCTTTTTCAGCGATGCGACCGTAAAGGACTTGACTTCTTCACTCTCTTCCGTGTCTCCGATATGAACCCACTTCTGGACGACGTTCCAGCGGCATGGTGTCTTAAAATGTTCCACAAGTTCCCTGATGCCGTTTTTTTGCCCTGAGAGGTAGACGCCGAGGACAAGGACCGTCCCGGCCAGCGCCTTGTCTGCATCTGATGGCGAGGGATATGTCATGCTTGCATCCATCCGTTACGCCACACAGTACTCTTCCTCTGCTTGTATGCCTTTGAAGAGGTGCTCGAGTTTTCGACGCGCGGTATCCCGGGAATAGTTTTTTTCAATATAGTCAATGGAATTCTTGGATATCAGCTCCCAAATCTGCTCATTCGTGTACAACCGCACTGTTGCCTCAGCAAAGGCAGCAGAGTCGTCTGCGATAAGTGCGGTTTCGCCGTCTACGAGACCAAATCCCTCGGCACCGACCGTGGTTGTAACCACAGGCAGACCGAAAGACATGCTCTGCCCTATCTTACCCTTCAGTCCCGCACCGTAACGTAATGGCGACACAAAGACACGGCACGAGCTGAAATAGGGGGATACGTCCTTTACATAGCCGGTAACCAGGACGTCATCGGACTTGAGCTCCTGTACGGCCGGAGATGGGTTGCTACCCACTACAAAGAACCTAGTACCCGGGATTATTTCCCGCACCAAGGGAAAGATCTCCCTGACGAAATAGATAACCGCGTCTTCGTTGGGCTCATGGTGAAAACCTCCAATGAACATAACATCTTTTCTGCCGTCGAAGGGTGCCCTAACAGGGACGACATCATGAATGTTGGGCACGACCTCAATCTTCAGGGTGGGGTTTTCCCGAAGGAGGGCTCTCCTATCCTCAGCCGTCACGGTGACGGTAATGTCGCAGCAGGAGGCGTTGAAGAGTTCCAAGGGCTTATACTTATCCGAGAGTTGAGAAAATTCCCCGTTGCCCGTTATAGCGGCGGCACGCCCGAACCTAACCCAGTGGAGGTCGACAGTGTCATAGATGACCTTGCTGTAAATCGCATAGGCCCGCACAAGGGACAGGTATTTAAAGGCCTCGTCCGGCCGCGACATGATGACAAGGGAAAAAAGGTGCCCCCGCTCTTTCAAGAACGCTTCCGCATTGACGTTTCCGCAGAGTACCTCGATGCCCCGGTCGATCAATTCAGTCACGTACGGCTCCTGACGGGTAGGATCATCGGGAAGAAATGTCACCCTGTAGCCCATTTCATTCATGAGGCTCAGGAGTATGAACATCCTGAGCGACCCGGAATCTTTGTCAGGGGTTGGCACCATCCAGTCGATCACCAAGACCCGCGTCTTCTCCACCGGAGGCTGCAGATAGCCATAGGCTGTCGTCAAGTCGACTTCGAACGTCTCATCCTTGGACAGTGCGCCAGCCGTCGTCGGGCACTGAGCAACGGGAACAAGAGTCCCGTTTCTCAAAGAACTCCTCGAACGGTCCTGCAAGAACCTCTTCGGGTTTTTCAGAGCATGAAGGAAGAGCTTCCTCTTGGAGTTCTCGGGCAAGATGGTATCCCGGATCCCGTAATAGGCGAGCAGAACTTTCCAACCTTTGGAAGAATAGATCTTAAGCAACTCGGAATTGCGAGCGTTCAGATCTGCATTGCGAGCATTCAGATCTGCGGAGAGATTTTCGATCCTCTGGTCCCTTTCGGCGACAACTGTCTCGAGGTTTCTAAGGCAGTCGTCCTTATTTCTAAGGGAGGCGTCCTTCTCCCTTATCCTATTCCGGCTATGCACATAACCGGAGATGTAACTATGGATAGTCTTAGCGGTTAACTTATGGGCGTGTGCGGACAGTATTTCTTCATATGCCTGTTCCACCAACAGCACATTTCTGTTTCTCTGGGATATCTGCTGGTCACTGGCCCACTGTACATAATCCGCAGTCGTTTTTTTTATGTGATAGAAGGGGAATTTCTCGCCCGTCCTCATAAGAAGGTCCCAATCTTCGTATAGCTCGAACCGGGTATCGAAGCCACCGAATGCGGCCAGAACCTCCCTCTCGAAGAGCAGGCACATGAGAGGGATATAGTTTTCGAAGAGCAAGAAATCATAGTTAAAATCCCTGGAGAAGAGCACTTCTCGCGACAGTTCGGTCATGGTCAGCAATGAGTCGTCATATTCCCTGAAGACCATAGCGGAATCGGTATAGGCGACCTTGTAATCGCTTTGTTCGAGGAAGGTCACTAGCGTCTCGATATGGTCCGGATAGAACTCGTCATCGTCATCAAGAAATCCCACATATTTGCCTATCGCATTCTCGAGTCCGACATTCCCGGCTTGAGCCCTGCCCATGTTTTTTTCGAGTTTTATGTAATTCAGAAACACATCGCCGAGGTTACTTGTTATCTCTGCCGTATCAAGGTCGCATCCTCCGTCATTCACGAGAACGACCTCAATCGGCCTGTAAGTCTGCGCAAAAATACTTCTCAGAGCCCTCTTTAAAAGCTTGGGTCTGTCCTTGGTTCTAACAATTATGGTGATTAAGGATCCTCTCATTTACATAATGCTCGGCATTTATCTGTATTTAATTTAACATTTTACGGTCAACTGACACCATATTAAAGTTCCACTGGTTTGCCCGCGGAATGATGCCCGAAGATCTTTTGGTATGCTGATGAATTTCGGAGGCAAATCCTGAATGCTAGCGTTAAAGCATATCTGGAGAAGGTATGACGAAAGAAACTAGAAGTAATTCCGGGAGGAGAAATATTGGCAAGAATTGGATCACCTCAAACTCTTATACGAAGCAGAATAGAAAAAGCTGCACGTTCCTTGGGATCCTGACACATTATTTTGTAAGTTATTGGAGCGACTTGACAGTAGTATCATTTTCGAGTCAGCGTGCGAACATGGCTGTCATGCAGTACAGCTGACCTTCCCCAGAAATCTATTCCAGCCAAAAGTGGAAATTTCCGGTTCTCCGAAATATAGTCCGTTTTTCAGAAAAATGACTAATGTGATTGTTGACATGAGAAATGTATGATGAGTTTGAGCTAAAATAGAAGTGATTATGCCCTAAGAGTATAGTATTACTGGAGACATTTTTGCATAATAAAGAAAGCAAAGATACTAATGCTACATCGGGCATTATGTGTCTTCAGCCTTTTTATTTCATGGAGTTTACGACTTCGGGAAAAGTCTATACTTGCTGTCCGTCTTGGATAAAGTCCTCAATAGGCAATATAAAAGATAAAACGATAGCAGAGATATGGAATTCTGAAGAAGCACAGTATATCAGAAAGAAGATGTATCGTGGGGAATGGCAGGATATCTGCAATCCTATCTGTCCTCATCTTTCGGTATTCAGACACGACAATAATCTATTCCTTTATGATTATATTGATGCCCTTGAAGTCCTCACTCCACAACTATCGGATGAAATAAAAGGCGGGAAAATTCATCTTCAGTCTTCTCCGACTATTTTCAATTTATCGAACTCAAAGATTTGTAATCTTTCCTGTATCATGTGTGATCGTTTGACACAGGTAGATGACCGCGAACTGATTGAAAAGACAGCTAAGGACATCTTTACGCATCTTTCCTCTGCAAAGAAACTTGTGTTGAGCGGCTTGGGAGATCCCTTTGCAAGGCCGGACACAAGATATTTACTTATAAATTTCAAAGACGAAAATTCTGAGTTAAAATTTGATCTTATAACAAATGGCTTACTTCTTCCTAAATACTGGGAGCAGATAAAACATCAGAAATTTGATGCCCTTTTGATATCTATTGATGCTGCAACAAAAGGGACTTATGAAAAGATACGTATCGGGGGTTCATGGGAAACTCTTCTTCAGAGTCTTTCTTTAATCAAAGAAAATAGGGATAAATTCAATACGGTTACGCTGAATATGACTGTAATGAGACATAATTACAGAGAGATTCTGGAATTTATTGTTTTTGCTGAGTCATATGGATTTAATGCATCGTTCCAGAGGATACGTGGGGATTGGGGTGATCAGAACTTTTTTGATATGCAAGATAGTCGTGCCATTGAAGAACTGAGAAAAATAATTATGCATGAAAAATCTAAGGAGAGAAATATCAATATTTTCTGGGGGGATCTATTAGAATTTATGGGAAAAGAATCCAAAAAATCCTAAGAGGTGTTAAATGCAGTCAAGACAGCGTTAAGAAAGGCGGGGGAAGATTTTTTATTGGTGAGCATGGCGGATCTCTCTGATAACCTCTCGGTGGAAGATAAAATACACTAAATAATGACGGAAGGATGCGATGTCGTCTGCGGTTAGCGGGATATGAAAGGAACACCACGAATAGGCGGGCCTCTGATAAAGAAGACACTTGGTCACATCGCTGGTGTAAGTTTACAACAAATCCCTGGTCTTCGCTTCATGATGCCACCAATATTTTCAAACTATGCAGGAAAAGCATATTCGACACCCTTAAACTTGAGAGTCAAGGGGGGTTGAAATCGGCATGGAAATTGTCGTGAAGGCATATTTTCCCAATTTAAAAGTAACTGAAGTGCCATGCACATGGGTGGATAGGGAGGAAGGCGAATCGAAGTTCAGGATTATCAAATAGTCGCCGAGTTACCTTCAATAGTTTTTTATGCATTGAGCTTTGGGTTTTGGGCAATTTGTAGAAAGATGAGTGGGGAAGTATCAGATTACTCTTTGATCAAAATATCAATGAATAAGTTTCCCAAAATTAACTCGTATATCTGGCTTGGAATAATCCTTTTGCTGGCATTCATTATGAGAACTCATCATATTACATTTCCGCTCAATGATATGCATAGCTTCAGACAGACCCAAACCGCGGGACTGATCAGGGATTTTTACAGACAGGGGATTGATCTATTGTACCCGACCATGATCACACTCGGAGACCCTGGATATGTCATCTTGGAATTCCCTCTCTATCAGGCAATCTCCGCTGTGCTGTACAAGATATTTATACCCGATGTAATCCTTGCGAGGTCTTTCTCCATCCTTTGCGGGATACTGTCAATAGTGTTTGTCTACAGGTTATCGATCAAGTTCCTGGATCAGAAATCCGCACTTTTTGCATCTTTCTTCTACGCGTTTATGCCGCTCAACATATTTTTTCAAAGAGTTCCTATGCCCGAACCGTTCACGATTCTTCTATCGCTAATCATGCTCGATTTCATGATTGAAGGCATAAATAACAAAAAAAATATATTACTGATCATCGGCGTTATTGCAGGAAGTTTTGGGCTGATGACCAAAAGCCCTTATGTAGCACCTCTCTATCTCCCTTTTATTTATGCTGTGTACAAACGGGAGAGGAGCATAAGAAGTCTATTTAGTATCCGTATGTTTTTTTCTTGTTTTGTGCCTTTGATCTTGTTAGTTTTATGGCAGAGTCATGCCAACTCTGTAAACGAAACATATTTTGGGACAGAGAATTATCCCTTTAAAGAATTATACTCTGCCGTCATGGTGAAACTGCACCCAGTCAATGAATGGTACTTCGGAACAATCGCACAGCGATTGGACTTCAAGAATTATTTAGCGATCTGGGAAAGAATATATCGTGAGATGCTCTCTTTTACGGGCATATTTGCCTTTGTCTTAGGTATTTTTTCTATTGCCAAAAGAAAGGAAATTTTTTGCTTTATTTGGCTTTTCTCTATTCTTTTGTCAATTATGTGTATTTTTCATTTAAACGTAGTTCACAATTATTACCAATTGCCTCTAACACCTATACTCGCGATATTCTGTGGGGCAGGGGCAACTTGTTTTACCAATTTATTTAGAACTAAAATTCTTGTCTCTTCGGCAATCATTATCCTGCTTATCCCTTTTATATATGTAAATTACTTAAATTCAAAAGTATTATTCAAAGAGGACAATGATTATGTGGAGGTAGGCCGTTTTATTGATGATCACATTCCCAAAAATGTCTTGATAGTCACATCGTTGCCAAAAAATCCAGATCAGGATTTGTGGTATCCAGTTCTCATGTATTTTGCTGATAGACACGGGTTGAATGTTCCACATGAGAGATTGAACGAGGAAATGATAACCTATTTGAGATATAATAATATGAAGTATTTAGCACTTAGTAATTATATAGGGCTAGATAATTCGATAAATAATGTAATGTGCTCTTATCAGATCGTAAATCAGAATAGCAGAGTTATTATCTATGATATAACTAAGAACTCTAAAAGTTGTAAAAAAGAAATTAGTAAGGATTGAAGTACCCGCGTCTGAGATATAGCGTCAGTCGGGGCTTCCATGCTTCAACGACAGGACTTACCGCTTTGAAGCTTGTGAATTTCATAAGGAGACAGTAATCAATAAGGGGGTAGACCATGAAGTCGAAATTTTTGAGCACCTCAATTTTAGTGTTTTTAATGTTTATATATTTCAGTGGATGTCACAAAACGGCTCCACCATTGATATTGAAGGATTTTGGTCCTACCAAAACAAGAGCAGGCGAGGGTTTCAACATTCAGCCTAATGGATCATCTGCAATGTGGGTTAAAGCTGATAATGTGACAGAAACTACTGTTATAGTATGGGGAGAAAATCATCTTAGGTCTTTTAAAGAACCTTATGGTATCAGCACGTTAATCCCTAAAGAACTGTATGCTAAACCAGGTAAATATCAAATTTATTTGTTGGATACTGAAACAGGCGCAAAATCAAATAGTGTTTTTTTCAATGTTGAATAGTGGAGAAGTTTTACCAATGCCCTCAGGATGAAAATGAGGCCATTTCTGTATTATGGATTGACAGCAGAACGCTTTAACCGAATGTATCGCGTTGCAACATATCAGCATCGGCTAGAGCGTTTTGTTCACCGTTTTCGTTTGCGACCCCCTTCATTCGGCCAATTATAAGAAGTGCTTGCCAAATGGAGACGATACGTGGCGCATTGTCAGGTATGGCCTGACCAAAAACGATGGAGGTATTCTGTCGGTGAAGACAGACTTGGTTCACGGTGAGCGGTACCGCAGTAGACTGGAGGCGAGATCAAGTATCTTTGAGTATGGGGACGTATTTTATAATCGGATCAGGAGGAATTCGGCATTAGGCTATAAGAGCCCGGAGTAGTATCAATCACTGCTCAATGAAACTTAACCCGGTGTCGACTTTTTGGGAAAAGGTCAAAGGGAACTATACACACACAAATTTTAGATTATTATATTTCTTCACTATTCCCTATGCCTAACAAGTTATTGAAGGAACGCTCCAATTCTGCCAGAATGCAATCCGAGAGGATTCAGGAACTCAGAGAACCACAGAGTCGAAAACCTGTTGTTCTCTGAGAAGTTGGATATGTACCCACAGAAATCCGGCTAGAACCAAATAACTTAACTGCATAGGACGAACTATTGTCCCCTTATCTTTCCTAGACTAAATCGTTTTCTGATAGCATAAAAATACCATTTCAAATACTTCGGGGCCCACTTGAGGATTCTGAATCTCGACTCACCCTTCTGCCTGTCCGTCCAGACACAGGGCACCTCTGTCACTTTAAAACCGGAAAAATGTGCTTTCACCACTATTTCCATGCCAACCTCGAATCCCCCGTCACTCTCTATCTCTATCGAGTCGAGCATTTGTTTTCGATAGAGCTTAAAACTATTTGTGGCATCATGAGTCGGCAGACCAGCAATGTATTTCACACTCACGTCAGCAATTCGGGATATGGTCTTTTTCAGCAGCGGGCCGCCAATCTGTCTTCCGCCCTTCATGTAACGCGACCCGCATACCACATCATATCCCTTTGTCATAAGCGTGCACATAGTATCCACCGCTGAATAGTCATCAGACAGGTCTGCCATGGTTACCAACAGATACTCTTCTTCGGCTCTCTTCAATCCTGTCTTTATCGCATTCACTACGCCCCGCTTCGGGTTCTTGAGGAATTTCAGATCTACTCCTTTTTCAAGCAATCCCCTGGCAACCGGCAAGGTGTCGTCTTCATCAAAATCATAAACGATATATATTCTGTGCGGCGTCTTTATTCTATCTTCTATAGCGGCAAGGGTATTGCCTATATTGGGCCCTTCATTATAGACGGGAATGATGATTCCCAGTGGCAGGTCACTCATTTTTCGAAAATCTCCTCGCCCCTCACTCCCATTCACATCAATCCCGCCGCATCCGGGAACTTAAATCCCCCCTATCTCAATCTGCTTCCTGATCCATGGTATAATCTCGTCCAGCGCATCGCTGAGGGCCGTTTTGGCCTCAAAGCCAAGTACCCGCTTTGCCTTTTCAACACTCGGCACCCTCTTCTGTACGTCATACACAAAAGGAGCGTCCGAAACATAATGAAATGGTCTTTCACCGTTTATCTTCTTCCAGATAAGCTCAGCGAGCTCAACAACAGTAGTGGAAACCGGAGTGGACAGATTGAAGTCTTCGTTTGTCGCCTTTTCACTCTCAACACACAATCTGATGCCCTCCGCCAGATCGCTCCCATAAGTATAATGCCGGACCTGAGTCCCTTTGCCCAGAATGTGCAGAGGATCTTGCCCCTTCAAAACCTTCTGCACAAGATCAGGCACCACATGGCTCATTGCCAGTTTTACATTCCCTGACAAGATCTCCTTATCGCACAACGCCCTCTTCTCCCCTATCCCGATACAATTAAAAGGCCGTATTATCGTGTAGGGAACTTGATACTGCTCCCACGCCCCTTTGGCAAAATATTCACAGGAAAGCTTCTGAAACCCATACGTGGACAAGGGCGGAGGACACCTGAGCTGCTCCCCTTCCGGTGTGGGATACCTGGAGGTGCTCTCAAACACCATCGAGGAGGACATTACGTTGATCTTTCTTAGCTTCCTGTTCTGGTACGCCCAGATTGCCGCATCAAAACTCGAAGACATTATCCTCTCATTCTCTGCCAGAAGATCGTAGGCGTATTCATGAAACAGTGAGATGCCTCCTATTATGGCTGCGCCCGCTACTATCTGATCACAGTCCTCTACCGCTTCTTTCAGTAAAGAGGTGTCCTTCACGTCGCCTTCAATGAATCGGTAACCAGGATGGCTGTCATAGCTCTTCTCAGTCCTCCCGTATTTGTGGAAATTATCAATACCTATAACCTCATGACCATGGTTGAGAAGCTCTTCAACCAGGTACCCAGCGATGAAACCAGCAGCGCCAGTAACCAAAATCCTCATCTAGAATAACCCCCCCTTACCATAAAAATTCCATACGTCCACTACCACTTTCCCCTTCATGTCCAGATCCGCGTATTCTTTGTGCGGTGTCGCCAGTATAATGATGTCGGAGCCCTCCACAAGAGCACGAGGCGAAATAAACTCCTCCCCCCCAATATACACATCTGAACACAGAACCCTCTTTGCCTCTATATGGAGCAGTTTCCTCAACTTGAAGGAAAGAGACTCCCTTGGGTCGTCATTGTTGGCCTTGAACGCCATCCCGAGAATGCCGACCGTCTTGTCCTGCAGCCGATAGCTTTCCTTCAGTCTCTGCACAATGCTGTTCGGCAGCCCCTCGTTGATCAGCATCGCCGCATGTCCAAGAAAAAAACTGTTGTTACTGTATGCCGCCAGCTGCATCGTGTCCTTGAACAGACAAGGCCCCGCCGCAAAACCCGCCGAGGGGAAACTCTGAGCCCGCGGGTACTTATACGTTATGGCATCGTAAATCCTGTAGAAATCAAGTCCCTGCTGGATCGTGATCTGATAGAACTGGTTCGAGATCGCGAATTGTATATAGCGCCACACGTTGGTGAAGATCTTCGCCAGCTCCGCCTCAAGCGGATTGAGAAATAGTATATCTTCAGTCAACAGCGAGAATAACTCTTTTGCCTCTTTCAGCGAGGCCTCATCGAAGGAGGCGATGATCTGCGGAAGTCTCCTCAGTTCTTCCATCGCCCTCCCCTGCGCTATCCTCTCGGGGCAGAACGATACCCTTACAAACCTTTGCTTTGCTTCCAGATGCCTCTTTATCTTTTCGGTGGTCCCCGGAAACACGGTGCTCCGCAATATGATGTGCTGATCATCCCCGAGCAGATCCACAATGTCGTCCAGAAACTTCTCGAATATAGAAAACCGGGGATTCAGATGCTCATCCACAGGTGTCCCTATCACGATCACCACGAAATGACCCTCGGAAACCACTCGCTTGTCAGACGAGATAAAAAGCGTCTTGCCCAGTACCTTCCTCAGCACCTCCTCGGCCCCCGCCTCCACAAACGGCATTTTCCCCCGCGATACGACATCAATCGCCTTGTCGTTGATATCGTATAAGACCACCCTCTGCCCTAAATCCGCAAAGGAAATTCCCAGGGGCAAACCAACATGGCCTAACCCCCCTACGATACACATGTCATAAGATTTCTTCTTCACAACCCCCCCCCTCTCTGGAATTGTTGTCTGCGGACGAGGCTCCTTGTATTTTGTAGGTTATTTTACCCAAACTCCCCAAATAATGCATGGCGCGCTCCACCATCTCATGAAAAGCTTCTTGATACTCCTCCATTTGCCGGATGCGTTACCGATGTCGGTACGTCGCATTTATTCAGAGAACCCGTTATAGTTTCGATTTACAAGAACTGTCAGGTATTGGATCCGGCACAGTACGTTGACTCAAGGGGTCTCTTTTTCTTTGAGTTCTCTCAGATAAATCTGTCGAGAAGTATGTCACGCCAGGGAAAACAAACCGATTGCAAAGTGATCTCAAGAGGCCACAATATCCGTGTCGCCTAGAATAACAGATGAGAACGATACTTGTGCGATTGTTGAAAAGCTTTGTTTTTAGGTATACTCATAGAAAAATGTAACTGTGACTCGACAGATTATCATAGTCTTTCATCCGAGCAAACCATGAAGCTTAGCATTGTCATACCGGTTTTTAATGAGGAAGTAGTTATAGAAACTGCAAATAGCAGGATAATCAGCCTTATCGAAAATCTGTTGGCAAAAGGAGATATCGACGACTATGAAGTAATTTACGTCGATGATGGTTCTAAAGACAACTCCCTGAGCATACTAAAAAACCTTTCCTCCTTGTCGAATAAAATTAAAATACTCTCTTTCAGCAGGAATTTTGGACATCAACCCGCTTTGGCTGCGGGCATCGTTCACTCCTCAGGTGATGCGGTAGTCAGCATCGACGCCGACATGCAGGACCCGCCTGAACTTATCGGGGAAATGATAGAGAAATATAGGCAGGGAAATCACATTGTCTATGCCGTCAGAAAGGAGAGAGGGACTGACACCTTATTCAAGAAATTTACAGCCAGGTTTTTCTATAGGATGATGCATCTTATGGGAGTAAACATTGTCTATGACCATGCTGACTACAGGCTTATCTCGAAAGAGGTTGTGGATGAGTTCAAAAAGATCAGAGAGGTTAATATTTTCCTCAGAGGAATCTTCCCTTATATGGGATTCAAACATCAGATTGTCCACTATGACAGGCAAGAAAGGTTCGCAGGAGAGTCAAAATATCCTTTAAAGAGAATGTTGCTCTTTGCCTGGGAGGGGATAACATCATTCAGTAGTGTCCCGCTACGGATAGCCTCACTGGCCGGAGTCGTTATCTTCTTATCATCTTTAGGGCTGGTCGCCTGGGCAATTTATATTAAGATGGATGATAAAGCAATCCCGGGGTGGGCCTCCATTGTCATCCCTATCTTCTTTATAGGTGGTCTGAACATACTCTTCCTGGGGTTGATCGGCGAATACGTTGGCAAAATTTATCTAGAGGTCAAAAAAAGGCCACTTTTTATTATAAAAGAAAAACACAATATATAGACAAATAGGGGTCTATATGTCCCTGTTGTCTAATCATTTTGTTCTATCTCAGATATAACATTAGACCCAAAAGGCTTCCATTCACCTGAGCTATCTGATATGTTGAGGAGCGCAGCAAGCGGTGACTAAAAATGAATGCAATACGAGTTCACCACGTCAGGTGGAGTTGAGAGAGCGCTCAACACAGCCCTTCACTGTTTGTCCTCTAAAAGAGACTGTCCATCAAATCACAAGCCCGCACTGCTCCAAGTGCCATAATCCCGGCATGCTGTCCGTCTCCGTCGATCAGCATTACCTATTAGACGGATCCACGTTGAAATGGGGATTCTGGAATTTCTCATGCCCAAGCTACTGCCGATAACGGCCTCCTCACCGAAAATTCAGAGAGTGAGACGATCGCGAGTTCTAAACTGTGAACATACCCGCCACTTAACTGCCTACGGCAGTTGAAGTGAGGGCTTCGCGCTTCATCGACCGCTGCGTGTTGCGGGTATTGCCCGCTCCACGTCTTACGTTGATCTCCACGCACGTAACTTCGGACCGTCCCGGCCCTAGTTGAGAACCGCTATCCTGTTTCCGAAACCCCACGGTCTTCTTGTCCTTCGCGGTAATCTCACCATTACGCAGCATCTTGATTCCTCGTCTCTTAATGACTAACGAGGCGTTGTAATCAGCATTGAGCGTGAGCCCACACTTCTGGCATGTAAATATCGCCTGGGTTGCCCGATTGTCGGGGTGAATGTGCCCGCAAAGGGAACATTCCTGCGACGTGCCATGTGCCGGAATCTTAATCGTTAACTTCTCTTTCTTGAGGCCCTTATATCTCACGAACATAACAATCCTGCCCCACATTGAGTTAAGGATAGATTTGTTAAGACCAGCTTTCGCTCTTGCACCGTTTTTGAGAAACTTGCCGTTGGCAGCCGTTTTAACTTTCGGCCTCCTGACCATGTTGGAGACCGTCAAATCCTCAAAGATATTTACCTGTGCAGTGTTCTCTACAATGTCATGGCTGATCTTATGGGCACGGTCCTCACGGATATTGTGCTCCTTCGCGTAAGCCCTGCCGATCTTTGTCTTGGTTTTCTCCCTGCCCTTGGATCCCTTGCACTGCTTCGAAAACTTCTGCTGCAACTTCTTCCTCCACTCTTGAGCATGCGCAAGAGACTCTTTTTCAGCCTCGGTGAAATCATACTTCTTGCCATTGCTCGTAGCAACAGGTATCACCACCCCTCTGTCCAGACCGTTCGCTATCCAATCCAGTTCTTCCCCGGTCAGGCCGGAGAAGTACTCAAGCAACTCCTTTTCAGTCATGAGCGGTGGGGTATCCTTAGGGACTTCGCCATCGCCATAATTGAACGATACGTACCACTGGGTATTGTGTCGAGCAATCGTGATGCTGTTTGGCAACTCGTACGGCCTATGAGCCGTGAACTTAAGCTCTCCTACCATGAATTTCCCAGTGCCAATGAGCAGGCGGTGTTCCTTCACAAGACCATCGTTGACCTTTGTAGTGTTTCCTGTCGGCATGAACTGGAAAAGTTCCTTTGTAATCAATACGGACTGCCTGCCAAGCTTCTTCTTTCGAGAGGGCCTCTGCGACAACCCTTTAAAGAACCTCGCATATGCCTGCATGAAGCGGTACGCTCCGTTACGCAGGATCTGGCACGGCACCTCAAACAGCCATGGGGTCAGCTCATCGTCCTTAAACTGGCTGTACTGCTGGTCCACAGGTGTCTGCAGCCCGGTCAGGGCAAGCGCATGGTCACGGAACGTGCGGAAGTAGCGGTCCTCTGCCACCTTGGAGTTGTAGACAAACCGCTGACAGCCAATCCAGCAATTTAACACTGCTGACTGCTCCTTATGCGGGTACGCCCTGAATTTGACTCCGCTTGCCATATCGTATATCCCTATAATGTATTTAAGTGCATCGAAAAGCAAGTATCCGCGTCCACTTTACATGCCTATGCTGCAGACTGCGAGGGTTCCTCCTGGTTGGCAGACTATTCAAATTGATGAGGAGGTCGCAGAAATCGGCTAGAATATCGACGTCGATGTCGTAGGGATTACCTTTCAGACGCCGAGTGCTTACATGCCCATGTCATCGCGAAGCACTTTAGATCGCGTAATGTATGTGTGGTAATGGGCGGGCCGCATGTCACTTTACTGCCAGCAGAGGCATGTCAACACGCTGGTGTGATATTTGTTGGGGAAGCGGAAGGCGTATGGGAAGAGTTTTTGAGCAGTTTTGAAGCCGGAGCTTATCGCCGGGTATATCAGCAAGCCAAGATCGTGTCTCCAGAAGATGCTCCCATGGCTGATAAGACCTTGTTTCACAGGCGCGACGGTGCTGGTGGAGTGCTGTTTGCGACTCACAGATATCCTCATCAGTGCGATTTCTGCACCATTGCCGTGATGTATCCTCATCGACTTCGTAAGCGACCGGTGGCCGAAGTGCTTGCAGAATACGCTTCCTTCAGTGGTCGCGTGATTATCTTTTGGGACAATAATCTAGCTGGGGACATGACATACGCAAAAGCATTGTTTCGCGCTATCACGCCCTACCGGAAGTGGTGGAGTAGCCAAGTCAGTGTTGAAGCTGGGCGGGATGATGAATTTTTGGCTTTGGCAGCGAAGAGTGGATGTAAGCAGTTATTTTTAGGATTAGAGTCTATCTGGCAGCTAAGCATGGTGGAAGTGAATAAGGTCTGTAACAGTGTTCAAGAGTATAGCGCCATTATTGCCCGCATCCACGCACATGGAATTGCCGTGCAAGCGGTGATTGTATTTGGCTTTGATCATGATGGGCCGGAGATATTTAGAGACACGGTAGATTTTTGGGAAGCCACCGGTATCCAGAATGCAACGTTCAATATTTTGACGCTGTTTCCGGGTACGACTCTTTTTTTGAAAGTTGGGAACCGAGGGATGCATCCTGACACGTGATTGGAGTCAGTATAATAGCCGTAGCGCAGTCGTTTACCGGCCAAGGCGCATGAGTACATCTGAACTATTAGATGGCTTTCGCTATGCAAACGAGCGTTTTTATTCTCTATCCAGCATAGCCAAACGGCTCTCACGGTCTCCGGCTTAAATCTTATGGACCTTGCCGTTGAACTTGGCCTATGACTATCGATCGTGGAAGACGACACAGACTGCCATCCAACAACCACGGGTGACCGACTGCGCCTCACGGCGCTGGGAACAGGGTGGGACAGCCTTCCCTGGCGAAAGTGGTTTCAACGGTTGAGGATAACGTGGCGGCTAATGACGTCCGTTAACCATCTTTCCCTCAAGAATCTTCATGCGTCGCGATTTCGCAAAAGGGTGGGTTAGTCGGCGTAGGACACAAGAGGCCATCGTGGCGTTCGAGGAGAAAGGCGCAACACGAGAAAGGCTGGAGCTATTCGCAACCTTTCTGCCCGAACGCCCATATTTTTGCTTCTTTGCCACATGCGTAAAATTTCTGCTGGAATTAAGTGATCAATGGAATTTTACAGATAATGGTTACTTGTAGAACATCGCACATTCATGACAAAAGTTTGCGCGCTAGGTAAAAGCCTTCCCCTGTAAGATAGCACGAATTAGCATGGATTTCCATAGTCGCATATGTCTTGGCTATTAATTCCTTTACGCCGTACCAACTCAGTTATCCATATTATCTTGCGTCCTCCGTTACACAAAAAAAGGCTAGTAAATATTGTCACTCCTTAAGCTTCTGACCCCAACGATTTTTTTCCGTAATCAATTCCCGATCGAATCGCTCCAAGTCTGTCAAAAAAAGATTGTAACGGGGGCATAGCTCATCTTGTGCTATCAAATAATTGGTTGTCAGTGGCGACTCTGGATGGAGTCTTCCGTATAACTAGTGCCTGTCTATAGAAGAATCAAAGACTGCTTTCTTGAAGTCTTCAGTCCCCACTAAGTCATAAGTGGTTTATTTTGAGCGAGCATCACCGCTTTGCATATGATATCTGTAACATAGACTGTATAATCTTTCCTGAATGTGGCTATAATGAATGGTCACCAAATGCGAGGAAAGGGATCGGCATGAAGAGAAGAGTGCTTGAAAGTTCGGTCTTATTTATCAGTATCAGTAAATGGATATTCCTCGCATCCTGCGTGGGGCTTGTGGTCGGTGTTTCGACCACGATCTTTCTCAAGTTGCTTACCCTTGGAATTGGATTCGCATCAGGGTACAAATACTATTTTCTCCTTCTTCCCTTCGCATTTGTGGTGAGCGTCATCCTCGTAAGGTATCTTGCGCCCGAGGCAGAGGGACATGGAACAGACAAGGTAATAGAAGCGGTGCACACAAGGGCAGGGAAAATGGACCCCATGGTTGTTCCGGTGAAGCTTGCTGCCACAATCGTTACGATCGCTCTGGGAGGTTCTGCTGGCAAGGAAGGCCCGTGTGCGCAGATCGGGGCTGGGCTTTCATCGGGGCTGGCCGATCTTCTGAGGTTTAATAATAGGGACCGAAAGAAACTCGTCATCTGTGGAATCAGCGCCGGTTTTGCTACCGTATTCGGGACACCTATTGCGGGCGCCATCTTCGGGGTGGAGGTCCTCTTTGTGGGTGGATTACTGTATGATGTACTGCTTCCTTCTTTCGTCGCAGGCATTGTCGGTTTCCATATCTCATCGTCACTGGGAATAACCTATTTTCATCAGGCCCTGAAGTTTGAACCTGTGTTCAGCAGCTTTTTCTTCATCAAGGTCTGCCTGGGGGGAATCTTCTTTGGACTCTGTTCTTTCCTCTTTGTAGAGATGCTCACGTATTTCAAGAGGTTGAGCACCAAGATCAAGGCGCCGATGCATTATAAGGCACTGCTGGGAGGGTCAATACTTGCCCTTCTCGCCCTTCTTTTTTCAACGCGGTATCTGGGGCTCGGCCTCGGCACTATCGAGAACGCCCTCTCAGGAGGTCAACCGCCTATGCCTGCTTTTCTTCTCAAGATGCTCTTCACGTCAATCACTCTCAATTTCGGCGGCAGCGGTGGCATCGTGACGCCTATCTTCTTTATTGGCGCCACATCCGGCAGCATGTTCGGCAGCGTCTTGGGGTTAAGCGCTTCGGTTTTCGCCGCCATCGGCATGGTGAGTCTTCTTGCGGGAGCGGCCAACACACCAATTTCGGCGAGCATCATGGCCATAGAGCTGTTCGGCGCATCCATTGCTCCTTACGCTGCCATTTCCTGCGTAATCAGCTTTCTTATGACCGGCCACAGAAGCGTGTATCCAAGCCAGGTGCTATCGATGCAAAAATCCTCCTCGATAGCGGTGAAGAAGGGCCACGTCATGGAGGATCTCGGAGAAATCGACGTGAAAGTGAGATCGATGACCATAACCGGAGGGATTGTGAAGGTACTGAAGAAGTTGAGGAGTAAATGACAAAACAATGGAGTTGCAGCAATTGGGTCCCATAAACACAGTGGTTAATTTTAGTAGAATAGGTAAAGTCAAGATGGGTTCGCATCGCGGCTATGAATCAAGAACCACAGCCTCCTCTCGGATTTTGAGAAGTCTACATAACAGAGGGAGACGAGACCGTCTTTACGATTCTCAAGAAAGGATACATTACTGTACGCATCGTAAAATCCAAGAGAACCCCCGGGAATACTCTCAACGGCTATACCTAATCTCATCAAGCGTGAGAAAGAATTGACAAGTCTATCTCTGTATAAGCAAAGTAGATTTTCTAGATAGCAGATTCACCAGGTGACAAAGTTTGAAGAAATATCGGCTTGATATCATACTTTCTTGCATCTTTTTCAAGCCGTGTCAAAAAAATCAAGAAGGGAGAAACGAGGTCATGAGCAAGCTTTCCAAAAAGGATATGTATCTTAAAGCTGATCTTTCGGATGAGGATGTTTACGCAGCCATGAAAGACATCCCGGGTTATCTTGACATAACTCCAGGAGATTTTAAAGAGATTTACTATCTGGCATTTGAGCATGCTTGGGAGCGGATTACCAGTTCTTTCAAGGCAAAGGATATTATGACAAAAGAGGTCTTTAGCGTAAGAAAAGAAACGCCTCTTCAAGAAGTGGCAACCACTATGGCTCTGAAGGGAGTTGCCGGGGTCCCAGTCCTTGAGGCTGACGGAAGAGTGGCGGGTATCATATCAGAAAAGGACTTCCTCTTCCGCATGGGCAGCAAGAGCGCTAAGAGCTTTATGGGCATTGTTTCGGAGTGCTTAAAAGGCAAAGGGTGCGTGGCTGTTTCAGTGCGAGCTCAGAAGGCAGGGGACATAATGTCTTTTCCGGCTGTCGTGGTGAGCGGCGAGACACCCGTCATGGAAATAGCCGACATTTTTGCTGGGAAGAGAATCAATCGGGTTCCGGTCGTCGATGAAAAAGGCATAATGCTCGGCATCGTTTCAAGGGCAGACATCATAAAAACACTACGACCGAGTGAAGCATCATCCTGGGCGTCACAGCCTAGATAGGCAATCTGTTAGAGAAATGAGAGTCGGGCGAAGACCTGCGCCTATTATCTCAGATTATAGAGAAAAAGAAATTGTGGAGATTGTGTCATCACTGAAAAGAAATTCTAGGCAGGGTGATGACCATATGAGAAAATATGCCTTACGTCCACGGCATGAGGTAAAGAGTAGTATACCGATTGAATTACTCTTTTACTGAAAAAAATCAGATAGCTAAAATTATCACAAAATAGGAGCGGCGAAAATATAAGGCTGAGTCTTTACAGGTCAAACTTTATTTGAAAAAAGGGTCTGGAGACCGTAGCCAGGAGAAAGCAGACACTCAAGCTCGGTTCACGCTATTCCTGCCTTTCACCCATTCAATTGCACGATGGATACCCAATCATTTTTTGTGGTATCCCACTGATTGCGCAAGAATGATTTTTTGGTCAGGTCGCAACTTCATCGCTTTTGCCAAGGCCTGCTTGTCAATAGATCCTCGCACGACGGTCGCCAATCTTTCGGAAGCACAATACAGGTACACGTTTTGGGAAATAAACCCTGCATCCGCAGCTGAATAAAGTTGCTTGTCCACTTTTGGCGCAGCACCCATTCTGGAAAAATCCGCTACATAGACGAGATTAACAGGAGCCTCCCCTACGAATTCCTGCCGGCCTGTTAAAGCGCGGATGTCTTCTGACAGAATTAGTTTCAACGCCTGACTTTTTGCCTCATAAAGATATAGACCGTCAGCGGTGGCCACATAGATATCAATTTCTTGCCAATTCATAGCAGAGGGCGCTGTACGCTTTCCTGTTTCTGGACGATTTATCCCAAAGGCCGCCCAAAGGAGGTTTGAAAGCACCTGAACGGATATCTTGTCCGAGCTAAAAGAACGGGAAGAGCTTCTATCCCTCAACACCTCCATAAGGGGTCTACCACCATAAACCTGCGGGTTAGGTAGCAGGACAAGCTTAATCTCCTCAGCAAAAATTGCGGCCACGCAAATTATTGAAATGGCCCATGACAAAAAAGCAATCACTAATAATGGTTTTTTCATGATATTTCTCCCGTAGTGTTTGGAAACATCGTTCTGTACATGCCCAGTTACACTTCTTAAATTATAGCAGGCTCTTGAGATCATGTCATAGAAGGACCGAATAACATTGCCCGATTGGCTTACCGCATTGGTTCTGGCGGAAAGCAACATTCTTGGGGAGATGTTCCAATAATATTGCTGTTTGTAGAGAGAATAAGTCTTGTGAGCGATAAGACCCAGGGACCCTCATCGTCACAGTTCTGATTGGCGCTCAAAAAGGCTCTGCCGGTATTTTTTGACGTTTGCCGCTCCTTGGTACACTTTTCCCTTACGACAGCTGATAAATAGACGCTAAAGATCCTATCAATCATGTCCTCATGAATCTTGACAAGTCTGTCTGCGAATCCCGGGGCATGTCGAACACTCATTCCGGAGCAAATCGAACACCTGTTCCGGTCGAAATCGAACAGTGATTCCGGAATAGGTGTTCGGCATCGAGCGGAATAGTATCATTAAACTCGCCTG